>CAXTQD010000425.1:0-2433 GCA_964246175.1 uncultured Chthoniobacterales bacterium
CGGACCGTGGGGGCGGTGGCTGGCGATTGTGCCGGTGGCGCTGCTCTTCGGGGCGGGCCACCTGTACATGGGTTGGCCGGCGGTGGCGTTGACGACCTTGCTCGGACTCGCCTTGGGGGCGTTGGTGGTGTGGCACCGCACGATCTGGGACGCTGCGATTGCGCACGCGCTCTTCGACGCGGGCAGTTTTGCCATGTTGGCCTGGGTGGCGCAGCGAAGTCCGCACTTGCTCGGGCAATAGCAGTCGTGGGAAGATGGCAGCTCATCCTATGCCTCGCCTCCCCCTCGTCTTCGCAGGCGCGTGCCTGTCGCTGTGGTGGCCGGGCGTGGTCGCGGCCCAGTCGCCCGCGCCGCCGGCGGTCGTTCCAGCCCCGACGATTGCCAGCCCTGCCCCCGCCGTCGCGCTCGACGCGTGGCTGGTCTCGCCGACGCTCTGGCAGACCGCTCCCGAGCAGGTCCCCAACAGCCGCGCCTTGGGCCTGCGCTGGGTTTCCGACGCACACGACACCGCGCGCACGGCCAAGACGTCGCTGAGTCTGCGCGGCTTGCCGGTGGCCGAAATGATTATCCGCTTCTCGCCTGTCGCTAACGGACCTGTGCCCGCGCCCGCCAGCAGTCCGGGGATCGCGCCCGCACCGGCCGCCACCGCGCAAGCCAACGGCAAAACGGTCGTCTCGGGCGTGCAGGTTTCAATCTATAACCGCGGCGACGCGGGCGACCTGAAGCAGCGGAAGTTCGACGCGCTGGTCGAGCAGTCCAAGACCGCGCTCGATGCCCTCACCGGGGTGACGGCCGTCCCTCGCGGCGTGGACAACACCAGCGCCGTGCAGAGCCGCGGCCTGATCTGGACGACCCCCACGAGCCACTTCCTGCTGGAATGGAGTGCGACGCCCGAGAACAAGGTGCAAAACATCGCGTACCGCGCGGAGTTCGTGCGCCTGAAGGTCATGCCTGCGCTCGACCAACCCAAGACCGCGTTGGAACAGATGCGCGCCGCGAGTTCGCCCGCCACCCTCGCGTCCAAAGCTGTGACGGTGCGCGCCGCCGACCTGCCCGCGCGCGTCGTCAAGGAAACTGATGGCGGCGCGTGGCTGCCGAAGATTCCCATGGTGGACCAGGGACAAAAGGGATATTGCGTGACGGCGGCCACCGAACGCGTCCTACGCTACTACGGCGTGGACACCGACCAGAACGAACTCGCCCAGATCGCCAACACTTCGACCACCGGCGGCACGAGCACGGCCGACATGGTCGCGGCGCTCAAAAAGTTGGCGGGCCGCTTCCGGGTCAACGTCGTCACGGAGGACGAACTGACCTCCAGCGATTTCGTGCGAGAGATCAACGATTACAACCGCGCCGTGCGCGCCGCGCCGAAGACCGCGAACGCCGCGCCCATCGACCTGCGCAACGATTCCCTGTCCTATGACACGATCCTGAGCCAGATGAACGGTGAGGTTCTACGCGACGCGCGGACGAAGTTCAACCCGGCGTACATGACGAAGTTCGAGCACGACATCCAAGCCCACATCGACCGCGGGATCCCGCTGCTGTGGTCGGTGTACCTGGGATTACTGCCCGAGACGAAGTTGTCTGCACAATCGCGCGGCGGCCACATGCGGCTCATCATCGGCTACAACGCCAAGACGAAGGAGGTCTACTACTCAGACACATGGGGCATGGGGCACGAGTTAAAGAAGATGCCGCTCGCGGACGCGTGGACGATCACGGACGGGTTGTTCACGCTGGAACCGATCTAGCGCGGGCCAGACCGTGCCTACCGCGTGCGCATCCGACCCGCCATTCTCTGGATCGTCTTGGCCGTGCTGGTAACCGGCATCCTTGGGGCCGGCGTATTCTTGCGGACCGTGCCGGCACGGCCGGGCCAGGCCATTCGGACGGCGGAGAAGTTCGTGGATTGCCCGAAGACGCAGGAGCTAACACAGGCCTATCAACTGACTACCCAGCGGGGCGACGTGGGCAAAAGCTTCGTGGACTTCCAGAAGGTGGTTCGCCAGCAATGGCCGGAGGGAACGACGGCCCCAATCCGGCGTTTGGCCGTGAGTCCCTTCCAATCGTACGGCAACCGTCTGCGGCGATGGCTGCAGGGACAAGAGGTCGAGATGCCGGAAGTGCACGTTGAGTTCTCTGTCGGCGGGATGCCCTTCGAGGTGCGCGAGCGGTACGTGGGGAAAGGCGAATGGAAGGTGAGCTATTTCCAAGCTCACGCGGGCTAGGGCGCGCCGCGTCTGCGCGGCACTCGTCACCGACTGGTAGGGACGCCTCTTCGAGCCCGGCCAAAAGTGTCCCGCGGGGCGCGGGGGGGGCCCGCTTCGGCTCGAACAGCCCGATGCGGCTGCCGAGCACGACCACCGCGGGCCCGAGGTTGAGGGCGGCGAGCACGGCGACCAGGGTGCTCACCGCGCAGGGCACGCC
>CAXTQD010000425.1:2443-3873 GCA_964246175.1 uncultured Chthoniobacterales bacterium
TCTCCGAGCCGTCCCAAATGTCTCCGGCGGGGCGCGTCGTGCGCGCAGAAAATCATCCAAGCCAAATTCGGGACGGCTCGGGGAGCCGCCCCTACCAGTCGGTTTGGACCGGCCACTGGCGTGGCCTGCTTGGCGAGGTCTACCCTGTTCGGACAATGCTGTCGTACTGCTCGCGCGTGTCGATGTCGGTCGCGGCCTCGGGCATCGGCACGGCGGTGATATGGGCAGCGTGACGTTGCAGGATTGACTTGGCCCCGCCGGCATCGGGTAGCACGGCGAGTTCGGCGAAGTGCTCGCGGCCGAACACCGCCGGCACGCCGAGCGTCCCGCTGTATTCTGCCGCCGCGGTGGAACCCGCAGAGGCAGCGAGGAGGCGCTTCAATGCATCTGGCCCGACCAGAGGTTGGTCGCACAAGGTCAGCAACACAGCGTCTACTTTCGGCCCTGGAGCGAGGACGGACAAGCCGAGACGCACCGACGTGCCCATGCCGTGTTCCCAACCAGCGTTCACCACGGTGCTCACGTTGGTGCCGGCCAACTCCGGCGTGAGACGCCCCGCCGCTGCCCCGAGCACGACGACCACCGGCCGGCAGCCGGCCGCGAGCACCGTCTCCGCCGCGCGCCGCAGCAGCGTGCGTTCCTGGTAGACGAGCAGTTGCTTGGGCGACCCCAAGCGCGTGGAGCCGCCCGCTGCCAAGATCAAACCGGCGACGTTCACACCTCGACCAGCGCAGCCGGAATCTCCAGCCGCTCGCCGGTCTTCTCGATATCCACGCCCTTGTCTTCCGGACGCATGTGGGCGCGGTTGCGCGCCAGCAGCATGTAGAAGGACGGCACCACGAAGAGGGTAAACGCCGTGCCGATGATCATGCCCGTCACGAGCACCCAGCCGATCGAGTTGCGCGCGCCGGCTCCCGGACCCGTCGCAAAGATCAGCGGCGCGTGGCCTGCCACCGTCGCCACCGTCGTCATCAGGATCGGCCGCAGCCGCGTCGAGGCGCCCTCTACCACCGCCTGAAACTTGTCGTAGCCGCGTTCCTGCAACGCGTTGGCAAACTCCACGATCAGGATGCCGTTTTTCGACACCAAACCGACGAGGGTCACCAATCCGACGTTGGCATAGATGTTGAGCGTCGTCATGCCCATGAAGGTGAACGCCAACGCCCCCGTCAGCGCCAGCGGCACCGAGCCGAGCAGGATGATGAGCGGATCGGAAAAACTCTCGAACTGCGCCGCCAGCACGAGGAAAATCAACACCAGCGAGAGCAGGAGAAGTGGCAGGAACTTGCTGCCCTCCACGCGGAGCTGCCGCGACGCGCCGCCATAATCCACGGCGTAGCCCTTGGGCAGAATCTTCGCCGCCTCGTCCTCCAGCACCTTCAGGCAGGTGTCGAGCGTGACGCCGGGCTTTGGGAAGACGACCCCCGAGA
>CAXTQD010000426.1:0-3866 GCA_964246175.1 uncultured Chthoniobacterales bacterium
GTCCCGCCCAGGGCAGCAGGGAGCGCAGGCTCCGGCGCGGCCCCCCTTGCCACGACCCTATCCATCCGGTTAATTCCCGACGGCCGCGGCCACCCGGCAGACGCGAACCCTTGATCTCTCCCGCCGTGTAAACAACCGTCGCAGAAAACCAAGACCCATGCCCATCTACCATGCCCACAACCTGCCCGCCAAGGTGACAAGCAGCACCAAGGACCCCGAAATCGCCGAGTGGCTCAAGACCAGTCCCGTGCTGGGCGCCCACAAGCCCATCCACGTCCAGAGGCGCGAACACGACGCCTTCATCGACAAGGCCAAGCCCCCCATCGGCCGGGTGGTACACCTCGGGTTGGAAGGCCCGTACGGCACGATCCCGGTGCGCGTCTACCATCCCTCCAGGCCGGGCCAAGCCGAGGGCGGGGCGTTGATCTACCTGCACGGCGGCGGCTTCGTCGTCGGCTCGCTCGACCAGTTCGAGACGGCGATGCGCCGGCTGTGCGAGGGCAGCGGCGCGCAGGTGTACGCCGTGGACTACAAGCTGGCTCCCGAGTACCAGTGGCCCGCGCAGATCGAGGAGGGCGAGTTCGTCGTGCGCTGGCTCTTCGCGCACGCCACGGAGCGTGGGGTGGACCCGCGGCGCATCGCCCTGGGCGGCGACTCGGCGGGCGGCAACCTGACCTGCACGATTTGCCTGAAGCTGCGCGACGAGGACGGGCCGCGGCTGGCCTTGCAGATGCCGCTCTACCCGGAGACGAAGATGCCCTTCGAGACACCGGCGGGCGTCGAGAACGTCTCTGGCGGCTACGTGGACACGGCAGGCGTGCTGCTCTTCGTGTGGAGCCTCCTGCCGCCGGGCACCGACTACACGCAGCCTTACGTCACGCCGCTCAACGCGCCCAGCCACGCCGGTTTGCCCAAGGCCATCCTGGTGACCTGCGGCTTCGACATGCTGCGCGACGTGGGCCACGCCTACGCGCAGAAGCTGGCCAGGGACGGCAACGACCTGACCTACGTGCACTATCCGGACCTGCCCCACGGCATCATCCAAATGACGGCGCACTCCAGGCGCTGCCTGGAAGCGACCGAGGAAATCGCCCGGCTGCTCGGCGAGGGGTTGCAGAAGGGCTAAAGGGCGGCTTGCTCCCCTCCACCCGACGACGCTCGCACCGGCGGGGAGCTTGCGCGAGCGCAGACGGCAGCACGCCACGCGCCGCAGGAGGTCTGGCCGGGGAAGCGACGGTTCGATCCCGTCCCGCTTTCGGATGAAGGCATGCGCACCCAAAGCTCTGCCTGCGTGCGCGGACACACTGCCGCCCGCACGCAACGGCGATGTGCCGGAGTTGGATGAACGGTGGTGGCTAGGTTGAGCGTCGACCGCCAATCCTTGCCCTGCAAAACGCAGCAGGCAAAGCCCACCCGGTTGGCGTCGCCCCAGCGCTGGCGGATCAACGCCAGGAGCATGCGGCTTATGGCTGCCGCAGGGGCGCTCGAACGTGGCCACCGCCGCCGTCACCCAACCGTCGAGGCCGAACGCCTGCACGGGTCCCGCCGGCGGCAAGGCGGCCGGGTACGTCACCACGACCATCCAGGCCAAGGGCGACAGACGCGGGATCTCGCACAAAATCGTCCGCAACGTGGCCTGCAATTCCGCAAAGGGCCGCGCCCCCAACGGCCTCGGTCCTTTCCACAGGTGCCGCAGCGCGTAGCCCAGCAGGGTGGATCGACGGCGGGAACTCAACAGGATCAGGTCACGGACGTAATCGACATCGTTGCCGCCCACGGTGAGGCTCACCAGGCTCGCCGCAGGTGTCAGCGCGCGAAGCTGCGGCTTCAGGTGTACTGTCCGGTGGACAACCCAGCCGGGCCACGGGAACATTCAATCGCAGGCAGGTGCCCAGAGCCACTGCCCCTGGGCACCACATCAGGATACGACCGAGCGGTGGGGTTTCGTGGTGATTGTGCAAGATGAGCGCGTAGGCCGCCGCGCTGAACAGGAACAGAAGCCCAAGGAACGCCAGGAGCGATTTTGCCGATCGCATGTCATCCTAAAATCAGACTCGAGTCGCACCATTTTGAATGGTGCTAACTCTGCACTATCCAGCAAATCCTACATTGCGTTAGATGCAACGAGCATGGTCTTTCCTGGCAATGGCAGACAACCACAAAAAGTGATTGTCAAAAAACGGTCCTTTGCTGCCTCAAACGCTCTTACGGGACCCCTGTCTCCACCAAGGGACGGTCAGCGGCAAGTTATGATTATTTCACGTGTTTCTGAACCGATAAAGCCGACTCCAACATTCCGGTTCGACTGTTTTCAACGGGAATTCCGCTGGCGGGTGCGGCTAGGCGATTGCGGCTGTATTGCCTTGGCGAACAACTCATGACCCTTTTGAAGGCGGTACTGAAGGCACTCTCCGAGCCATAGCCGAGCGACTGCGCCAAGGCGGCGACCGAGCCATCGAAATGGGTCAGCCGAGTTGCTGCCCGCCGCATGCGCCAACGAAGCAGGTAATCCAAGGGCGATTGGCCGACGCTTTGCTTGAACTTCACGGCAAAGGCGGTCCGAGACATGCCGGCCCGTTTCGCTAGTGATCCGAGGGTCCAGCGCCGACCGGGATCGTCGTGCATGGCGCTGAGCGCCACCCGCATTTGCGGGTTGGCCAGCGCGAAGAGCCAGCCGACGCCGACGCCCTGCGAGCCTTCGATCAGATGGAGCCGCAGCGCTTGGACGAGCAGCAGGGTGGCGAGTTGTTGCGCCACCAGAAAGCTGCCGGGCTGCGGCGTGCGCAGCTCCTCCCGCATCCGCTCGATACACCACCGCAGCACAGATTTATCCGACTCCTGATAAATGTGGACGACCGGCGGGAGTACCCCGAGCAGGAGGTTGGCATGCTCGCCCGCCAGCCTGAAATTGCAGCCGATGCCAAAGAAGTTTCCGCCGCCGTTATGGATCGTGACGCCGCCATGGTCGACGCTGGAGGCAAGGGTCAACGCGTCCGTGGGAGGCAGCGCCAGATTGCTGCCCACTCGAAAAGGTCGTCCGCTCGGCAACAGCAGACAATCGCCCGGTCGGCCGTGGACCGGTTCGGGAACATCGTCCAAGGCCAGCCAGCACTCGCCGGAAACCACGGCGTAAACCCGGATGTCTTGATGCGGACCGAACCGCAGGCACCACTCGCCGCCCCAGTCGAAACCGCCGGACCAGTAGCTGCTGATCTTCACGAGCGAGAGCATGTCAGAGAGTGGGTCCATCAATTTATGAACGATCACGAAGGTATTGCGAACTCCACATCATAGACCGTTCACAGTGATTCGACTAATATGATGAACGTAGACCAACGTACCCCGCGTCTTCCGCTCACATCACAGCCTTTTTCGAACAAGGACTTCCCCATGCAACCACCCTCGCCCGTCTCGCCCACATCTTTACGCATTGCCATCCTCGGAGCGGGTAGAATCGGCAGCACCTTTGCCTTTCAACTGGCCCGCACCGGCCACCACGATGTCACCATGGTGGCGCGTCCCGGTTCCGCGCGGCTCCAACAACTGCAACGCGCGGGCGCGATCATCAACGTCAAGGGTGAGCAAGCCAGTGTGCGGGTCACGGACGCGCTGGACGAGCAGACGCCTTATGACCTCGTCGTCGTCACTCTGCTCGCCCATCAGGTCGAGGCAGTGCTGCCAGCTTTACAGCAAAGCGCGGCCAAGTGCATCCAGTTCATGTTCAACAATTTTGAGCCGGAGCGTCTGCAAAAGGCGGTCGGGGCGGAGCGTTGCGCCTTCGGCATGGCGTTCGTTCAGGCCAACTTCGACCAGGACGGCAAGCTCAAAGCCACCATCGGTGCGGGCGGTCAGAAGACCCTCCTAGG
>CAXTQD010000427.1:0-3865 GCA_964246175.1 uncultured Chthoniobacterales bacterium
CCACTGCTCCCGACGCGGAGGCCGGTTCGCCGCGCCGTTACCCGCGGCCGGGCGGCGACGGACCCGTCGAACCCGTCGCGCCCGTCCCCGACGCCGCTCAGACGACCCCCGACGCGACGCCGACGCCGAAACAGACCCCCCCGCGCATCCGTCCGCACAACCCACCTCCGACCAACACCGGCGCCGACGCTGATGCCCCCGACGCCGCGCCTCCCGCCGGCGACGACGACAGCACGGATATCCGCATTGCCCCGCATGCGCCCGGCGCGCCGATCATTTCGGCCGAAGACCAACAGTTCAACCTGGCGGGTGACCTGTTCCTGCGGAAGCAATACGCGCAGGCTGCGGCGGAGTACGAGCGCTACCTGGGACAGTTCGCCACGGGCAAGCAGCGGCAGGCGGCCTACTGGTGGCTGGGGGAAAGCTACCGCTTGCTCAAGAAGCCGACGCAGGCGCGTTCGGCTTACCAGCAACTCGTCATCGCCTACCAGGACGGCGAGTTCGTCGGGCCGGCGTCCCTGCGGCTGGCGACGATTGATTACGAGGCCAAGGACTACCGCACCGCCCTGCCGCTTTTCCAGCGTGCGGCCACGCTGGCGACCAACGACGCCGTGCGCCTGCTGGCGCGTTACTACGAGGCCGTCTGCCTCGAACAAACCGGCCGTCGCGACGACACCCGGCAAGTGTACGAGGAAATCCTGACCGTCACCAAAGATAATCCCTATCGCGACGACGCCCACCTCGCCCTGGCTAATCTCGCCATGAGCCAGCATCACCCCAACGAGGCGTTCAAGGAATACGACGCCCTTTCGCGCGAGGCGGTTCGGCCTGGCCTGCAAGCCGAGGCGTCGCTCAAGGCCGGCCTGCTCGCCAAGGACCTCAACCAGGCTGACAACGCGCTGGCCCTCCTCGCCCGTGCCGCTAGCCTCGCGGGCGAAAACAACACGATCCGCTCCGAGGCCCTGCTCACCCAACTTCACCTCCTCTACGACACCAACAAGTACAAGGCGCTCCTCGACCTATACAAGACCGCCCGTCCCGGCCTGCCTGCCGCCGTCCAGCCTGAGGCGATGCTCCTGGCCGCCAACTCCCAGCGCCAGACCGGCAAGCAGGTCGAGGCCCGCGCGGGCTACGACGAGATCATCGCGCAGTTCCCGCGCAGTGCGCAGGCCCCGGAGGCGCGTTACCAGCGCATCATCAGCCTGTACGCGGCCAGCGACGCGAACTTCGTCAAGGAAGCCGACGCGTTCCTGACGGCCGGCGGGGTCGACGCGGTCAAGACCGACCAGGTGCGGCTGATGAAGGCCGACGCGCTCTTCAAGGGCGGCGACTACGATAACGCCGCGCTTGCCTACGGCACGCTCGACACGTCCAGCAACCTGCCCGCCAAGTATAAGGCGGAGGCCAGCTACCGGCTCGGATGGTGTTACTCCCAACTCCGCAAGCCCGAGCAGACGGTGGCGGCGTTTACCAAGTTTTTGCGCAACTACCCCGAGAGTCCGCTGGCCGCCAAGGCGCTAGCGTTACGCGCGGGAGCGTTCGAGCAACTGCAAAACTTCCCGAGCGCGCTGGCCGATTTCAACGAGATTATCAACGACCACAAAGACGCCAAGGAGCGTGAGTTCGCCCTTCAGCACAAGGCGATCATCCTCGGCCAGCAAAAGGACGACCGCGGGTCGGTCGAGGCATTCCGGGCGCTGCTCAAGGAGTACCCGAAGACGGACGCCGCCGGTCTGGCGCACTACGCCATCGGCCGGACGGCGTTCGAGGGAGCCAAGGATTACCCGACGGCGTTGGCGGAGTTCGTCGCCGCGCGCGCGGCCGACCCGAAGGAGTACGGGGCGAAGGCTTCGCTGATGGTAATTTTGTGCGAGTACCAGCTCAAGGACCGCCCGAAGCTGACGGCCGAGGTTACCTCCTACCAGAAGGCGAAGATTCTGCCCGAGGTGCCCGCGACGATCCTGCTCTGGCTCAGCCAACAAGAGTACGACGACAAGGACTTCGCTGGCGCCGAAGCGCATCTTACCGCGGCGACGGCAGGCGCGAGCCGGAACGACACCGAGGCGTGGCTGATGTTGGCCCGCACGCGGGCTGATCTGGAGAAGTGGGACGGCGTGCTGGAAGCAACCGCTAAGTACCTCGCGGGCGTCTCGACCGAACCGCGGGAACGGGCGGTCGGGCTGTTGGTGCAAGGCGACGCGCAGGTGGCGTTGAAGCAGTTCGACGCCGCGCAGAAGACGGTGGAAGAGACGCTCCAACTCCAACCCGAGGGCAGCCTCAACGCCAAGGCGCGTCTGCTCGGCGGCAAGGTCCTCTACGCGCAGGGCAAATACGACGAGGCGGCGAAAGCATATCGCTCTATCGCCGTGCTGTATGACGACGGGGACATCACGCCCGTGGCGCTCTCCCGTGCGGCGGAAGCCTTCGATAAGGCTGGCAAGCCCGATGACGCGAAGAAGGCCAGCGACGAGCTGCGCACGAAGTACCCGACCTACACCGATGGCGGTAGTCGGACGATGTAAGCTTTGTCTGGGAGTTGATTAATGCAGTTGAAACGTGATCGAACAATCCGCAGCCTCGCTCCCGGATAGTTTCCAATAAGCCTCACACCAAGCCTGGGCACTTAGACTCAGAAGCAGAGCAGCGTCGGTGGCAATGATCTTAGCTTCCTTCACTCTGCCTGATTGATCAGGAATCAATCTCAGCCGCACCGTTCCCTGCCAGCCATTGTAGATGGCGACCCCCGGGTAAGTGGGGCGTGGTGGAATGGAAGGCTGCGAGCGAAACATCGACTCTGCATTGGCGACATCTTTGTCCGTGATGTCGAAATGAATCTGCTCGGAGTGCGTCCTTGATTGGTCATCGGCTGGGTAACGCCAGACGCATTGCACCCAGGACCGTGCAGTCTCATCGAGCAGAGGCGATCCACAAGAATGAAATACTGTGGCCTTCTGTACGTCACCAGAAGGGGCAGATTCTACGCGGAGTTCAACCGCGCCGCGGAACTTCTTCACTGCCCCATTTCCAGGCGGAGGCGGAGGATGGTTGAGGCCGTTTGATCGCGCGTCAGCAAGAGGATGGAAGATGTTCGTCGCGCCCGTTGTGGGCGAGGTAAGTTTGGTGCCGGGTAAAGGTGCGTTCACTGTGATTGCAGTGGCAGGAGATGCATGCAACGCGGCTGGTAGGTGCCACGCGAAGAAGGCAACAGCACCAAACAGGAAGAATTTCGAGAAGTGCATGTTGTAGCTGCCGAATTGGACTTGCGGGCTGATTTATGTTGAGCAGGAGGTTGGAGAGGAAGGAAGATGATTTTACCAAGAATGGAGAAAGCGTGAAGGCGACCAAGACCCTGCATCGGGTTTGCGCGCTGCTGCCGTGCGCGCCGGGGGTGACGCTGCTGCTGGGCGGCGCGGTGGAGTGGCTGATCGACCGTCCGGACTTCCAACGTGCGAGTCAACTCCTGTTGGCGGGCGGTGCGGTGACCCTGGCGGGGTTGGTGGTCGGGGCGTGCGTGTCGTGGCGACTCAACCACCCACGCCCGGTGGAGGAAGATGAGGAGCCCTTACCACCGCAATAGCGGTGGTCTGTTCAATCAGCCGCGACGTTTACGATTAGATGACTTCTTCGGCGTCGGCGACGGGGTAGGCGTGGGCGTGGCGGTCGGCGAAGGCGTGGGGGCCGTCGCCGCGGCAGCATCGGCCTTGTCCTTGCTGATGTCGACCGGCTCCGGACCAGGCATTCCATCATCGGTCTCCGGAAGCGGAGTAGCAGCGTTCAACGTTGAAGAGGGCTTCGGCGTCGCCGCGGACGTGGTCGGTGCGTTGTCGGGCAGCGGCAGCGCGCCGCCTGGCGAATTGTCCGGGCC
>CAXTQD010000428.1:0-3862 GCA_964246175.1 uncultured Chthoniobacterales bacterium
GCGAGGACAACGCCCTGGCGATCACCACCGACGGCCGCAAGCTGGCCCTCGACGGCCGGATGCTCGGGGCGGGTCCCGATCACCCCGGATCGAAGATCAACGCCCTGGTCGCCAACGTCGCCCGGATATGGGAACGCCCGGAGCCGACCCGCGGCACGCAGATGATCTTCTGCGACATGGGCGTAAACCCGACGCCCTGGGGCTTCTCCGCCTACGACGAGGTGGTTGCCAAGCTGGAGAAGGCCGGGATTCCTCGCCACCAGGTCGCCGTGATGGGCGACGCCGACACCGACGCCAGAAGACCCCTTCGATCCCTCGATCCGCTCGACCTCGCCGCCATTGCCAAAGCCAGTCGCGCGCGCCACGCCTACCCCGAGGATTGGATCGTTGCGAAGCGCGGAGAGTGGCGCCGCGGAGGCTCGCGGTCTCAGCGGCGTCGCCACCGTTGCCACTCCGACGGGCCGGTACACCCGCCAAGTCACGGACATGATCAAGTTCATTTGGAGCCGCTCCAACGATTCCCAGCCGGATGCCGCGTACGGCTCCACGTTGATCCGTTGCGCCATCGACAAGGATGGTTTGGTCATCGCGCCGCGCATCGTGTCGAATACTTCCGATTCCACGGCCGGGGCAATGGCTTTGCAGGCCGTGGTGGTCGCACGCCTGCCTCCCATGCCACCCGATGTGGTGGCAGAACTCGGCGGTAAACGAATGCCCTTGGAGATCACGTTCATGCGCGTCCCGAGCGCGCAGGATGCGACCGGGCGTTGACTCCCCCCTGCCCCCGGGCTTTCGTATGCACCGCTTCACCGTCATTCTCAACTGACCGCCGATGTCATTCCACGCTTTCTCGTTCTTCGCCGCGTCGCCTGTGGACACCATCACCTCATTTTTCACCAAGGGCGGCTGGTTCATGGTGCCGCTGGCGCTGTGCTCACTGGTGGCGCTGACCCTCGTGCTGCTGCGCGTTTTCGCCCTGCGGCGCGAGAACGTTCTGCCCGCCATCGTCGAAGGCGAGATCGAGCGTTTCCAGCCCGGCGGCAGCGCCGAACAACTCTCGCGCCTCGTCGGCGACGACCCGACGGCGCTCTCCACGCTGACCCGCGTCGCCCTTAACCACCTGCGCACAACACGCACGGAAAACACCGAGGCCGTCCAGACCGCCGCCCGGCGCGAGATCATGCGCTTGGAGAGCGGGCTGTCCGTGCTCGAACTGATCGTCGGCATCTCTCCGCTGCTCGGCCTGCTGGGAGCCATCTCCGGGTTGGTCAACGTGTTCTCCGGCCTCGGCAGCGGCAAGCAGGCGGCCGAAACCGGAGCCGTCGCCCTTGGCATCGCGGAGGCGCTTAATACGACGATCTTCGGCCTCGCCATCGCCATCCCGACGCTGATCGCCTACACGTACTTCACCAAGCGCGTCGAGGTCATGGCCGTGGAGATGGAGTCGCTCATGGCCGAACTCCTCTCGAAGTGCTACTACCAGCGCCCCACCCGCCCGGCGACCGAGCCGCCCGGCGCGCCGCTCAACATGAAGCCCTCCTACCGCGAACAGGCCCGCCGCCTCTCCGCCGCGCCCGTGACAGAACCGGAGTCGGAGATCGACCCCGACCCCGCCCTGGGCCAGTGAACCACCGCTTTCTGCCATGACCTTCTACCGCCGTCGCCGGGTGTCACCGGTTATCACCATCGTGTCACTTGTCGACATCTTGACGATGGTGCTCATGTTCTTCGTCTACACAACGACCTTCAAGACCGCGACGCCGCAGGTGGAGATCAAGTTGCCAGAGGTGAAAAGCACTGGCCAAGCCGCCACGGACACCAAGCCCGCGTTCCTGGCCATCAACAAGGAGGGCGAGGTGTTCCTGGACGACAAACCGATCAACGTCGACGACCTCGGCGATGCTATCAAGAACCTCCGCGACCAGGGCCGCAACTTGGCGATGCGGGCCGACGACGAAGCGCCCTTCGGCAAGATCATGCGCGTGCTCGACGCCCTCAAAGGTGCCGGCGTGCAGAATATCCCTGCCCTCACCCGTCAGCCGGGTAAATAAGTCATGGTGTACGAAATTGTGAAGTACGGCGACCCTGTGCTCCGCACGAAGGGCAAGCGCGTCGGCGAGATCGACGATAACGTCCGCCAACTCGCCGCCGACATGTTGGAGACGATGTACGCCGCACACGGCCTCGGGTTGGCTGCGCAGCAGATCGGCCTCGCGTTGCAGATCACCGTCGTAGACGTGGCACCCGTGCTGGCGGACCGCCCGAGCGAGATGTTCGTGGACGGCCAAGCGCAGGACCTGAAAGACTGGATGCCGATGGTCCTCATCAACCCGACCTTGCAACTCGATGCCGACCGCGACATCGCCAGCGAAGGCTGTCTGAGTTTTCCCGAAATCCACGGCGACGTGGTGCGCGCAACGGCGATCAAGGTCAAGTCGCAACTCCTCGACGGACGCGAGATCGAGTTCCAAGCGACGGGGATGCTAGCACGGGCGATCCAGCACGAAGCCGATCACCTCAACGGCGTGCTCTACATCGACCGGATGAGTTCGGCGCAGAAGGCAAGCATCAACGGCCGCGTCAAGCGATTGCAAAAGGAAGGTCTCTCCAACCCAACGCAGGGCAAGCCACGTCCCGCCAAGCCCCGGCCTGCGAAGAAGCCGGCGCCGGTGGAAGGCGAGACGGACGAAATGTGATCACGACAAGAAGACAGTTGTAAGCAACACCCGAGCATGCTGCGTCGCTCGTTGAAGTCTCTAGCTTGTCTCAATGTACTGATCGCCGGTCTTTTCATCACCCAGCAATGTGACGCTGAGGAGACCCAACCGCTCGGCATAGAATACAAAGACAATCAAGCGACGAAGAAGCCGGCTACATTAGCCTACGAGCATCAAATTGGTGATGCGGTTTCGACCACTTGGGCGCGCTTTGTCAAAGAACAGATCAAGCAACGCTCAGCAACGCTGTACGGAACTGTTGTCGTACACTTCGCCGTGGATCGACGCGGCAAGGTGGTCGATCCTCATGTTGTGTCTGGCGATCCAAAAAGTGCCCTGGCCAAGGTATCTCTGCGTGCTGTAATGGCCAGCACACCGCCGATGATGCCAAAGACAGTGATTCAAGAATTGGGCAGCGTGCCACTTACCGCTGATTTCAAATTCACATTGTCTCCGCCCGGGTCGCAGAAATTAGCGCCGAACTAGCCCGTCGTCCGCAGTCCGCTGGCGATGGCGTTGATCGACAGCAACAACTCGGGCAGCATCCGGCGGGCGGCTTCGTCGTCGCCAGTGTGCTGCAAACCGCGCCAGCGCTCGAGCAGGCCGATCTGTTGGTGGTGCAGCACGCGCAGCGCGTGAGCACGGAGAGAGAGGGTCTTTGCCGCGCGGGGACGCTGCGCCATCCCCTTGCGCCCGAAACACTCCGCCAACATCGCCTGCGTGCGCTCGAACTCTCCCATGATCCGCCCCAGGAACGCGTCTCGCACCACCGCATTCCCGACGAGCGCGGCATATTGCGCCATGATCTCACGGTCGGCGCTGGCGAGGTTGGTTTCCACATTCATCAGCACGTAGCGCAGGAATGGCCAACCGCCATTGAGGGTTGAACGCAGTTCCGCGAACCCGGCCGCGTCCTCGTCCCGCAGCCGTTCCAGCGCCGCGCCGACGCCGTACCAGCCGGGCAAGTAGAATCGCGCCTGGTTCCAACTGAATACCCACGGGATTGCCCGCAAGTCAGCGAGCGTCCGCTGCCCCGTACGACGCGATGGACGCGAGCCAATGGAGCTTTGTTCGAGCGCGTCGATGGGCGTCGCCTGGCTGTAGAACTCCATGAAGTCGGGTTCCTTCAGGAGTCCTTCGTACAC
>CAXTQD010000429.1:0-3858 GCA_964246175.1 uncultured Chthoniobacterales bacterium
TCGCGGGCATGTGCAGGTCGTTCTTCACCTTTTCCACCGCCGTGATGGCGTCGCCGAGCGCGGCCCCCGGGGCGAGGTTGAACGACACCGTGGTCGCCGGGAACTGGCCCTGGTGGTTGATGGAGAGCAGTTCCGTTGTGGCCGAGAAATGCGCGAACGCGCTGAGTGGCACCTGGCTGTTGAGCGCCGAGGAGGTGGCGGCGAGGGTGCTGGTGCCGGTGTTCGCCACCTTGAGCGCGTTGGTCGGCGAGAGCAGCGTCTTGGCTGCCGCCGTGTACTGCGCCGTTCCCGTCAGCGCGTTGGAGCCCGCCGACGAACTGCCGGAGGCCGAGAACGACGTGGCCGCGCCCGCACCGGTCGCGCCGTTGGAGGCATTGGGCGCGATGTAGAGCGCGCTCAGGCGCGTTGGGTCCTGGCGGAAATACGGGTCGACTTCCAGGATCACGTGATACTGGTTGGTCTGCGTGTACATCGTGTTGATCTGACGCTGCCCGTAGGCGTCGTAGAGCGTGTTGTCGATGGTTGTCGGCGCGATGCCCAGACGTGACGCGGTGATGCGGTCGATGTTCATCGCCAGCGCGAGTCCGCCGGGCTGCTGGTCGGTGGCGACGCTTTCCAGTTGGGGTAGTTCCTGGAGCTTGGCGAGAAATTTGCCCGCCCACTCGTTGAGTTCCGTCTGGCTCGGGTCTTCCAGAGCGTACTGGAACTGCGCGCGGCTGACCCGGTCGTCCACCGTGATGTTCTGCACGGGCGACATGTAGAGGTGAATGCCCTGGACTTGATCGAGCTTGGGCTGGAGTCGGCGGATCACGTCCGACGCGTTGAGGTCGCGCTGGTCGATGTGCTTGAGGTTGATGGAAAACCGGCCGCTGTTCTCGGTGGTGTTCGTGCCGTCCGCGCCGATGAAGGAAGACACACTGTCGACCGCCGGGTCTTGCAGGATAACCTTGGCGAGTTCCTGCTGCTTTTGCGCCATGGCTTTTGACCCAATGGCGGGCGGGGCTTGCGAGATGCCCTGGATCACCCCGGTGTCCTGAATCGGGAAGAACCCCTTCGGGATGATGACGTAGAGGTAAACCGTCAACATCAGCGTCCCCAGGGCGACCAACAGGGTGACACCCTGGAATTCGAGTACCACCTTCAGCGTCCTTCCGTAGAAGGCAATCATGCCCTCGAATACCCGTTCCGACGCCTTGTAGAAGCGGCCTTCCTTCTCCTTGGGGTTGTGCTTGACCAGGCGTGCGGTCATCATCGGCGTCAGGGTCAACGAGACGACGGCCGACACGATGATGGTCACCGCGAGGGTGACGGCGAACTCCCGGAACAACCGCCCGACCACGTCGCCCATAAAGAGCAGCGGGATCAGCACCGCGATCAGCGACACCGTCAGCGAAAGAATAGTGAACCCGATCTGCTCCGCCCCCTTGAGCGCGGCCTCCATCGGCTCCATGCCTTCCTCGATGTAGCGTGAGATGTTCTCGATCATCACGATGGCGTCGTCCACGACGAAGCCCGTGGCGATGGTCAAGGCCATCAGGGAAAGATTGTCCAGGCTATAACCCAGCGCGTACATCGCCGCGAAGGTGCCCACCAGCGACAGCGGCACGGCCACGCTCGGGATGATCGTGGCGAGCAGATTGCGCAGGAACAGGAAGATGACCATGACCACCAGCGCGATGGTCAGGAGCAACTCAAACTTCACGTCGTTCACCGACGCCTGGATGCTCGTCGTCAGGTCGGTCAGGATGTCCACCTTGATGCCGGCGGGCAGCGTGGCCTGGAGCTGCGGCAGGAGGTTCTTGATGCTTTTGACGACCGTGATGGTGTTCGCTCCCGGCTGGCGCTGGACGTTGAGGATCACCGCCGGCTTCTCGTTCATCCACGCGGCTTGGCCCTCGTTCTCGACGCCGTCGATGACCTTGGCCACATCGGTGAGCATGACCGGCGCGCCGTTGCGGAAAGCGACGACGATCTTCTTGTAGTCGGCGCTGGTGACAAGCTGGTCGTTGGCGTCGATCTGGAAGTCTTGGCGCGGCCCGTCGAAGTTGCCCTTGGCGGCGTTGACGCTGTTTTGCGTCAGCACCGTGCGCAGATCTTCCATGTTGATGCCGTACGACGACAGGGCCGTCGGGTTGGCCTGGATGCGCACAGCCGGCTTCTGACCGCCGCCGATGCTGACCAGGCCCACGCCGGTCAACTGCGCGATCTTGGGGGCCAGCCGGGTGTCCACGAGATCCTCGACCTGCGGCAGCGGCACGGAGGTGGAGGTGACGGCGAGGGTCAACACCGGCGCGTCGGCCGGGTTGGTCTTGCTGTAGGTCGGCGGCGCGGGCAGGTTGGCGGGCAGGAGGCTCTGCGAAGCGTTAATGGCACTCTGCACCTCCTGCTCGGCCACGTCGATGTTCAGGCTCAGGTTGAACTGCAACACCACGACCGAGGTGCCGCCGGACGAAGAGCTGGTCATCTGGCTCAAGCCCGGCATCTGGCCGAACTGGCGTTCCAGTGGCGCGGTCACCGTGGTCGAGACTACGTCGGGACTCGCCCCGGGATAAAACGTGACGACCTGGATCGTCGGATAATCGACCTCCGGCAGCGCAGAGATCGGCAGCAACTGGTAAGCGACTATGCCGACCAGCAGGATAGCGACCATCAGCAGCGCCGTCGCCACCGGCCGCAAAATGAAGGGGCGTGAGGGATTCATGAGCCGCCTGGGTGACCACCACCGCCGTCGCGGCGATGCCCGCCTTGCCTGTTGCCCGGCGTGGCGCTGCCGTCCGGCTTCTTGCCGTCGGACTGGCTGTCGCCGGCCGGTCCGCCTCTCTGGTGGCTGCCATCGTCGACGTTGACCTTGTCGCCGTCCTGCAACTTGTCGAAGGAACTGTTGGCTACCACCTCGCCGGGGTTGACGGAGTCCACCTGGGTCATGCCGTTGTCGGTGACACCCGGCTTGACGGGGCGCTGGTGGACGACGCCGTCCTGTAAGACGTACACGAACGAGTTCTGGCCGTTCTGCTGGATGGCAGCCGAGGGGATCAGCGTGACACCTTGAAGAGTTTGCACCAGCAGCTTGGCGTTGACGAACTGGTTGGGGAAGAGCCGCTGGTCTTCGTTCGGGAAGATGGCGCGCACCTTCAGCGTGCCGGTAGTAGTGTCGATTTGGTTGTCGAGGGCCAGCAGCTCGCCGGACGCGATTTTCGTCTGGGCGGTGCGGTCGAAAACGTCCACGCCCAATTTCGCGCCCTTGGCGAGTTGTTCCTGCACGGCACCGAGGTTGTCCTCGGATAACGTGAAGACCACCGTGATGGGCTGCAACTGGGTGATGACGACCAGCGGGGTTGCGCTGCCGCCCGCCGTCACCAAGTTCCCCGGGTCCACCAGGCGCAGGCCGGCGCGTCCGTCGAAGGGTGCCTTGATGTGGCAGTAGTCGACCTGCACCTGGTCGTACTGCACCAGGCCCTGATCGTTTTTGACCTGCCCCTCGTCCTGGTTGACGAGCTTCATCTGGTCGTCGAGCTGCTGCTTGGAGATGGCGTTGCGCGACCAGGCCGCCTGGTAGCGGTCCGCGTCGATCTTGTCCTTGGAAAGGCTGCTCTGATCCTTTTCGAGCGTGCCCTGTGCCTGGAGCAGCGTGGCCTCGTACTGGCGCGCGTCCAGATCGAGCAGCGGGTCGCCCTTCTTGACGAGTTGACCCTCTTGGTAGTGGACGGCCACGACGTTGCCGGTGACCTGATTGACGATGGATGCCGTGTAGATCGGCGTCACCGTGCCGATGGCCTCCAGATAGACGCCGATGTCACCCTTTTTCGCCGTGGTCGGCACCACGTTCACCGGACCGGCCTGCCGACGCCCGCCCTGGGC
>CAXTQD010000430.1:0-321 GCA_964246175.1 uncultured Chthoniobacterales bacterium
CCTCATTGAAGCTCTATTTCATCAATCAAATCCGACAACCCTTTGATCGCGGTTTCCGGGTCCACCAGGACCCGGCCTCATTGAAGCCGTTGGCAGCTTGGGCTTGCGTCTGGTCGTGCTGATCTGTTTCCGGGTCCACCAGGACCCGGCCTCATTGAAGCCTCGCCACCGTCCCGCGAAGGCCCCGCGAAAGCCCGCGAAGGTTTCCGGGTCCACCAGGACCCGGCCTCATTGAAGTTTCCGGGTCCACGCTCCGCGCGTCAGGTAGAGCAAGCCGAAGCCCGGCCCGACACCGAGCGTCTAGCACAGTAGCACGGGACG
>CAXTQD010000430.1:331-3804 GCA_964246175.1 uncultured Chthoniobacterales bacterium
GGAGCGGCGTCGCCAGCAACTCACCGCCCCCGCGTAGCAGCCGAGCAGCAGACCGATGTGCGCGGTGGCAAGGCCGGCTTCCCGTTGTGCCCACAACGCGAAGAAGGAGATCAGCACTCCGTCAGCGAGCCCCGCCGCGAAGAAGATAAAGGGAGCAACTTTCGCCGGCGCAGAAACGGCGCGAAAAGGTTCACGGATCAGGGTCATAAGGTCACGTCAACCTGTTGTGGAGACCCGCTCCCGCCGGCGCGTCGTGCGGCCGGGGTCGGGACTGCGCGTTGGTTGACGTAAACGCTAACGGCCGGCCTTCTTAGGACGGCGCCTGATCCATCTGTCCGAACACCCGACAGCGCAAGGCGGAAACTCCCCGGAAAAACGCACGAAACCTGCTGTGTTCTGCGGATCACTTCGCGCATGAACGCCCCACTGAACCTTCTCGCCGCCGGTCTCACCCTTGCCACGCTGGCCGCGACGATCCTCGCTCCACGCTGCGCCCGCGCACAGGCCGCTTCTCCAACCCGGCAAAGTGTCACCACTTTCCTGTTCGACAACTACCAGTCGGGTATCAACGCCAACGAGTCGGTCCTCACGCCCGCCAACGTCAAGAGCGGCACCTTCGGCGCGCTCTTCACCTCGCCCATCGACGGGCAAGCCTACGCGCAGCCGCTCTACCTTTCCAACCTCACCGTCGCCGGGGCCAAACACAACGTCGCCTTCGTCGCCACCATGCACGACTCGGTGTATGCGTTCGACGCGGACAGCGGCGCGACCTTGTGGAAGGTGTCCTTCATCTCGGCCGACACGAACGCCGCGCCGCTGATCGTTCCCGTGCCTAGCGCTGATCTGCCCGGTTCGGGTCAGTCGGACGTAGACGGCACGGAGGTCGGCGTCGAGAGCACGCCGGTCATCGACGAGACCTCGGCAACGATCTACGTTGTCGCCAAGACCAAGGAGACCGGCCGCGGCGATGGCCACCTCCACTACGTCCAGCGCCTGCACGCGCTCGACGTGGCCACGGGCGCGGAGAAGTTCGCCGGTCCGCAGGTCATCGGCGACACCACCTGCGACAATCCGCTGAACACGAACGGCACGGCCACCTATGACTTCAACCTCGCCGCCAACCCACAGACCCCTTCCGCCGCGTCGACCGGAACGGCGAGCACGGCGGACAACTACGTCAGCGGCCGGGTGTACTTCAACGCGCTGCGGAACCTCCAGCGTTGTTCGCTGACGCTCTCGAACGGCGTCGTCTACGTCGGTTGGTCCTCACACGGTGACTACCGACCCTACCACGGGTGGCTGGTCGGCTTCGGCGCGCAGAAGCTGCTGCCTATCACCAGCCCGAACATGACGTTCTGCGACACGCCGGACGGTTCGCAGGGCGGCGTCTGGCAGGGCGGCGCGGGTCCCACGGTGGATAACAGCGGCAACCTCTTTTTCTCCACCGCCAACGCCGGACAGGCGTATTGCGCGAACCAGACGCCGGGCGACATCGCCGAATCCTTCGTTCGGTTCAATCCCGCCAACGGTTTGACGGTCGCGGGAGCTGGCTTCGACTTCTGGGCACCGGGTGACGCGCCAGGGTTGGGCAATGGCGACAGCGGCGTCGGATCGGGCGGGTTGGTGCTCATCGACGTGCCCGGCACGACGATCACGCACCTGTGCATGGGCGGAGGGAAAAACGGCAAGATCTACTCGGTCAACCGCGACAACATGGGCCACTTCGTCAACGGCGGCGGCGACCGCGACGTGCAGACCTTCGCCGTCGCGCGGACCTACTTCTTTGGCGCGCCGGTGTTCTTCAACGGCAACCTCTTCTTCGACAGCAACGTCATTCAGGGACTTACCTTCAACCCGGCCGACAGCACGTTCACGGCTTCCGGGAGCACCAACTACGGCTTCAGCGGACGCGGAGCCGGGCTGGTGATCTCGGCCAACGGCACGGCGAACGGGCTCATCTGGAGCTTCAGCCAGGGTGTCTTGGAAGCCGTGCGGCCCGAGAGCATCGCGGGGGCGTCGGCCGGGACCAACGTTGCCCCGCTCTACAACACGGCCTTGGGCGACCGCTCCACCGTCAAGTTCACGCACCCCATCGTCATCAACGGCCACGTGTACGCGGCCAACAAGACGGCGTTCCTCGGCTACGGTCTGCTCAACGCCACAAAGGGGACCGTGACCGTCGCCGCCACCGGCGCGACCGCCACGGCCGGCGGGCAGGCGGGCGCGTTCACCCTCACCCGCGCTGGCTCGACGGTCGGTAATCTCCTCGTCACCTACGCGGTGGCCGGCACGGCGCAAGGCGGCACGGACTACGCGACGCTTGCAGGTTCGGCGACAATCCCTGATGGCGCGGCGTCCGTCACCATGCCGGTGAGCGCCACGGCCGGTGCGCACAACGGCGCGACCCTGTGCCTCCAGGTGTCCACGAACAGCAACTACGCCGTCGGCACCGCGTCCCAGGCAACGGTGACGATCTCCAATCCGAACACCTTTGCCGCGTGGCAGCAGCAGCAGTTCGGCTCGCAGAGCGGCTCGGCAGGCACCGGGCCGACAGACGACTATGACCACGACGGGTTAGCGAACCTGCTGGAATACGCGTTGGCGACCGACCCGAAATCGTCGCAGAGCACACCAGCGTACACGGTCGCCACGGCGAACAACCACCTGACGATCTCGTTCCACCGCGTCCTGCAACCCGACGCGAACCTGACGATCCAGGTGTCCGCTTCCAACACCCTCGCGGCGGGCAGTTGGACGGCGCTCGCCACCAAGACTGGCACAGCCGCATGGGTGACGACCACCGGGGTAATTGTCTCGGATGATGCTGGTACAGGCGCGGTGGTCATTACCGACTCACAAACGCTGAATGCGCAACCAGGCCGCTTCCTGCGCGTCACCGCCGAACTGGCGGGGAACTGAGCAACGAAAATACGTCGCGCAATCTCGCGCCATTGGTTTGCCTGATTGCAGTTAGGCTTTTTCGAGCATGATTGAGACTGACACCATCAGTACGGAGGTTTGGCGCATTTCCCTGCCGTCAGATTGGGCGGAGAAAGGATCGGACATGACTCCGTTCTATTTTGAGTCGCCGGATGGCAGCAAAGGCGTTTATCTCTCCTCCTGGCAGTTTGCTGACGATGCACTCACCGTTGAGCAGGTTGCGGAATTCTTTCAGGCTGTTGAGCGGCGGGGATGTGCTGCGATGGCAGGACGCGAGTGGACCTTTGTCGAGACGAGTTCCATGGATGAGGACACCCTACGTTTCCACATTGGACTGCTTCGACGAAGTGGGGAGTTATCGGATCGTCGCTAGATTCCTCGGGAGCTTGCCTTGGGTCGTACGCGCCACCTTTCACGACTACGGATGCCGTGACTACGCCGCCTCTGTGCAGGCCCTCGCACCAATGATCCGCTCACTCCATCTCCATCACACCTCTGCTTAACCACGCGCTCCAGCGAACAGAGGCTGGCGG
>CAXTQD010000431.1:0-3793 GCA_964246175.1 uncultured Chthoniobacterales bacterium
GGGTTGATCTGCCTCCACCCCAAGCCGCTGTCTACTTTATCCGGGCAATCTCACAGGTGGTCGGGGGCTGCGCCAGTAGGAAGCAAGGGAGGCGAAAAGGCGCGGGCCGATCCAGGTGGCAACTTGCCAAGCCACGTAGAGCAGGAGGATCGTCACGACCAACTCCAGCAGGGTCGGACTCATCGTTGTCCCGCAACCTCGCACATCGCGGCAGGCTGACAACGGCTGCGTTCTCGGCAGACACCCGCCGCAGAGGCGAGCTTTGATCCACGCGCAACATAAGACGAGCGGTGACGGCCTACCATCACTCGCCATGAAGCAATGCTTCGTAGGCGTGGCCGCGCTCTTGTGTGGCATCCCCCAGCCCACCGGGAAGTTCACCGGCCTGCGTCAAGAGACGAGTCGCCATCGCTTCACAACTCGCCACGCAACGCCGCCAAGTCCACATCCACCCCAGACCGCCTTGCCCAGCTCCGGCGGAAGCCGGTACGCCTCGTTGAGCCACCCGCGCCCAAGGTCCGGGTTTCCGCTCAGGCACTCGCAGCGTGCCAAATTGTAATACACCCGCGCCTCATCTGGATAGTCCGCGACTGCGTCCATGAGAATGCCCAGCGCGTGGTCCGGCCGTGGATGTGGCGGGTCGCCGCGGCGAGGCCCAAGAGCGTGACTTTGATTGGATGGGTTTTGATTATTGTAGACAATCTCTATACCAATCTGGCAAATCAATCGGCCTTGCCCGCCATCCATGAAATGGCCAAAAGGGCACCGAGAATGAGAATGGATCCGAGAAGCCAATCTGGCACGGCGGCAGTATGGAACGGACGCAACCTGAAATCCAGCCAGGCGCGGGCTTCGGTGGCAAGCCAGTTTGCGGCACAGGGTGCGCGCTCCTAGCATCGCCCGCGTCACTGCGCGGTGGCAGTCCGCAAAGATCAGGGTAGGATGGCCACAGGAAACAACCTTTGACCTTGAACAGACAGCGCCGGTACCAAGCCCGACACAAAGCCGCCGGGTTGTGCCACCAATGCAACCAGCCTGCGACCGAAGGCGCGCGGTGCGCCAAGTGTGCGGAGGCCCAGCGCCAAAGCAAGCGGGAGCGCAAGAACTGCAAGCCGTGGAAACCTGGCGGGGTCGGGCGCCGTCCTGCTTTTGCGCCGTTGAACTGGGAAGGAGTCGATTGGACGCGCAGCAACGCGGAAATCGGGCGGGTGGTAGGATGCACCAAGTACGCGGTTCGGCTGTACCGTCTCAAGTCCGGAATCGCCCCATACAAACGAGCGCGGAAGAAACACCGTCAGGGCGTGGACTTCAAGACTGAGCTGGCGCGGTTCACTGCGGCCGAGATCGTCACCATCTTGGAATGCCCCCGCGCGAAGGCCCAACAGTGGATCAATGGCACTCGCCGGCCGCCGGAGTGGCAGCAGCGGCACTGGCTGGACATTCTGCACCGCGCCAAGGGCGAGATGTCCGTCGTCAAAAATCCAGCAAGAGGAAGGCGTACGAGCCCTTAGGCGAATCACCTTGTCCCTCGCGCGGGTTTCTTGTACGCAGGCGACGTGAAATTTACCACTCTCCTTGGTATCTGTGCGTTGCCGGTCGCTTGCGCCGCGACGCCTACCAAAGTCAGCGAGGCCGATCCCGTACCACCCGACCGTTACCGGCCCGACCGGCCGCAGCACTGCCCGCAGGCCGGGCGTGAACTGCTCGTGCCCACCAGCTTCACCCCGGAACTGCTCGGCGAGGCCATGCGGGTGCTTCAGGCCATCTTACCGCCCCGGCTACCAGTACAAGAAGGCAGGCGTGCTCTGCCTGGACCTCGTGCCTGACGAGGAGAAACAGGCGAGTCTCTTCTGCCCCGTGGATCCGGAGCGCGAGGAGAAAGAGCGACGGCTGATGGCGGCCGTGGACAAGCTCAACTTATGGGGCGGCCGGGGCACGGTGCGCGTGGCAACCTTGGGCGGAGCAAAGTCACAGACGTGGCAGATGAGACGTGAACGCAAGACACCCTGCTACACGACAAGAATCAAAGATGTGCCCCGAGCGTTCATGTAGGCAGCATTAACAGGAAGCTGATGGAGTCCGTTGATGCTACCCTGCCGAAGCTTACATGCCTTGCACCCTCCGCGTTCTCGCCTTCCTCTCCTGCTCGCTGTGCCTTGCTTGCCTGCTTGGAGCGTGCGCAGGCTTTCAGCGTGCCCCGGTGCTGAGCAGCGGCACACCGGTGGACCCATGGTCGAATCCTGGCGCGGCCGATCAGCCCGATGCTTCCAGCACCGCAACGCAACCGCAAAACCGCTGACCTGGCCGGTGCCGCTCGTGTCGGCTTGTCATTTACCCCCAGCCACGCTACGCCATGGAATGCAGATCGCCGGCCGCGTCGAACCTCATGGATGACCTCGAACGCCGCCTGGAAGCCGTCTGCGGATGGCTCTATTTGAGGAAGCCGCACTCGAACTGGACGGCGTTGCCTGGGAACACCGGCTTGATCCAGAGGTTCTCAAGACCCACGCCAGGGTGCTGCAGACCTTGCAGCGATGGGAGTCGTTGCGCAACGTGGCCCGGATGCTCCGTGATGCGCTGCCAGAGGAGCCGCGATGGCCGATCCTATTAGCTTCGGCCGCGCGCCATCTGCATGGTCCCGAGCGTGCCCTGGGCATCCTCATGGAAGCCGTCGAACAGTTTCCTTCCGTCCCGACGGTGTACTACGACCTCGCGTGCTGCGAAGCGGAGGGCGGATACTTGGACAACGCTCGACTGTGGCTCAAGGAGGCGTTCAAGCTGAACTCAGGGTTGCGCGTGGCGGCGCGGGCCGACCTCCGGTTGGCCGATTTGCACGACGTGAAGTGATCTTTCTGCCGTCACCCTCTTGAGGGTTACGGGGAACCTTCGAAACTTCGCCAAATAAGTATTGGCGACCCAAGAAGGAACCTGATAGGTGTGCATCGATGCGTCTGCTCCCCCTCTTTGTCTTCTTCTTGCTCTCTGTCACCGCTTCAGCGCAGGACCCGGTTCCTAAGCCGACGCCCATCACCTTCACGCTGCCTTCGGGCAAGGTGCTCCAGTTCGAGAGCGAGGAACAAAAGTGGAAGTTCCTAACCGGGATGGAGCGCGCGCAACAGGTGCGGGTGCAAAACGCCTCGCACTCCGATGCTGCGTTAAAACTGGTGCGCGTGCCCATCGAAGGCAGGGTCGTGGACGTTGTCGACGAAGGAATTTGCGTGGAGGCTACCCACGGCAGGCTCGTTCTCGTCACCGGATATCCGGGCATAGCCAAAGTGGCCGAGGGCGACCTCTGCCGCTTCCAGACCGTGGACGACGGTACGATGGCGGTGGTCAGAATCCAAAAGACTCGCCACCACCTCGCCAGCTACGCCTACGTCAGCGGGCAGACTGCTCGCTAGAGCCATGAACCTTTGGCAACATCTCCGTCAAAACGACGATGGCAGCCCTCTCTTCGATCTGCCCAGCTTCGCGCCGATCCTGCTGCTGGCAGGTGTCGGTTGGGCGGTGTGGACGGCGCTGAGCTAGGTTGCTTCCTGTGTTTACTCGGCCTTGCTGGCGATCCAACAGATGACCAGCACGCTGGCAACGTATCCCAGCCAGTAACTTGTCTTGACGGGAAAAGTGTCTGCTAACAGGCACCACCAACCCTTGGTGACACGACAAACCCCGCTCCCAGCTCGTAAGGGCTCGGAGGCGGTGTTCCGCAATGCTCGGTTCCAAGCTAAGCCGCGGTGAAAAACCATGCGCGGCGCGGAGCGCCACGGTCACCGCAGAACATCAGGAAGAGACC
>CAXTQD010000432.1:0-3756 GCA_964246175.1 uncultured Chthoniobacterales bacterium
CCCATTTATGGGGTAGGTTTGCTTAAGTTGGCTCTGCGAGGCTCTGACAACACGCAAAGTTTTCACTTCCGGGGGTGCAGGCCCGTCATCTGCTACAGATCGTCGGGATATGGCTGAAAACACTCCATCGAACACGCCCGCTGAACCCGTACAAAACGACGGCCCTTCTCGTCGTCGTGTGAGTCCCAAGCAAGCTCTTGTCCGGGTCCGTCAACGCCTCGAAACGCTCAAAAAACAGGAATCCGAACTTGCCGTCAAAGCAGCCAAGCAAGATCGGGCTGTCTTGGCTCGTCAGGGTCGCATGGTCTTCCTCCATGCAGTCGAAGAAATGCACCAAGGCGAGCGGGATTTGCAGGTGCGCGCGGTGTTGGAAAAGCTAGAAATTGACAAGCGCGCTCCGGTTGAAGCGTGGTTAGCGAGTTTGGCGGATTGAGTCTCCAAGGGAGGCTACAAAGTAGCCGAACCATACTTACCGAAAGCCAGCGAAGGCGGGTGGCTGTCATAAGGGACTTTTCAATCCGTAATGCGAGGGGACCCGCTCGACGGAGAAAAGAATTTGGCCGTGGGTCCTCCCACCGAGCGAAGCGACTCAGGCCAAATTTTTTCGGAGCGAGTGGGGAGGAGGCCGTTCGGTTGAAAATCCCGTTGACTGACGCACGACTAGCGGCACCGAGCAGAGGGCGCGTGGAACTACCGCCAGGATCGGCGCGTGCCATGTTGTACTGGAACCTTGGAACATTGCGGTCAGCCTCCTTTCTGGAACGCATTTAGTCCGGAAACTGAAAACTTGCCGCCGCCCTTTAGCGTCACTACGTAGCCCCTTCCTGTAGTCTTGCTCGGGTCTTTCAAAATCCACACTTCCCGGCCATCTGGCATCAATCGCACATCTTCTAGTTCAGCCGGGTGAACGTGCTGATAGTACCAAACCTTGCCGATTTGATTCAGGATTTCTTGCTTCAACCGTGCATCGGCCTTTGTAGGACCGGATGGCAGATCAATCATCACATGCGTCATTGCAGTGCCGCCGTTGAAATATCTAATTTTCCAGCGGAACGGCCATCCGCTGGCTTCGGCTTCGCGGTTCTGCTGGCTTGTGCCGAGGTCGGCGGGCGGATGCACGCATCCGGCGAGTGCAAGGATTAAGACTGAAACAACGATCAAAGCGGGTGGTGTCTTCATTGGCTCTAACTACGCGGCTTGGGTTGCTGGTTTCTTCACACGGGCTGGACGCCGGATTTTCAGCCCCGGTCCAGGTGGGATTTTCCCCGCTGCCTCGACGTTGATCTCGCTCGCCGGCTCCGGGCCGACTGGTGCCGGCAGATCGCGCTGGCGTGTCGGCTTGACGACGAGGCCACGCACGCGGCGCATCCGGTCCTCGATGCGGTTGTGAACAGCGAGAGCGCGCTGCCGTGCATCGGCCTGCAAGGTTCTCACTTCGTCGGCGTCGGCCAGGACCGCCGCGTGGAAAAGGGCATACTGTTTGCCATCCGCGCTGCTCCGCCAGCAAATATCGGGGTTCACGCAATGCACGGTCATTCCCTTCCGCAGAGTGTAGATGACCCCGTACTCGCGCAACACGTTAAGTGCCCGTGATACGTTGCTGGGTTCGATGCTCAACGCCATCGCCAGAGTCTCGTTTGAGACGGTAATTGCCCCTTGTCTGTCCAAGTGCTGTGCCATCCAAAAAAACAGGCTGATCGCCTTTCCGCTTTTCTCGGCCACGGCTTGCAAAGCCGAAGTCCCGATGTCGTCAAAAATCATGCAGAAGTCCTGATTCTTCCGCTGGATCGTCGCTTCCTCCTGCACCAATTCCGCCTCTCGGCGCATGATCTGTGTTTGTGGTGATTCTTCCATTTGCAGCATCGTATCACATATCATTTATGATTCCACAAACATCATATATGACAAAAACTACATATCATATATGACGTGCGCGCACATCATACGTGATATGTGCCCACAGAGGTAAAACACCACTTTTCTTCTTAGTCTCTCTGGATGGGCGTGGAACGACGAAAAACGCCACCATCCAGAA
This sequence comes from uncultured Chthoniobacterales bacterium, assembly GCA_964246175.1. GTDB lineage: Bacteria > Verrucomicrobiota > Verrucomicrobiia > Chthoniobacterales > SZAS-18 > CAHJWO01. Next base: position 2,036 of record CAXTQD010000432.1, read on the forward strand.
GGGGCACGACCAACGCGCCAGCGGAGCCGCTTGGCTCGGCAAGTCGAACCCTGGCGGAAGATCGACGCGCCTCCTGCAAATGCCGCTGGTGGCTGTCGCGTCAACGGGAAATCCGGCATAACTCGCTACGCTCGGCCTTCGGCACTTATTCCGGTTTCCCTTATGACCCGCCATCCTCTGCGCTGGCGGTCGGTAAGTATGGTTCGGGCACTTTGTGCCCTCCCTTCGGGAAAAGGGCCTTGGCGGCCTCCTGAGCGTGTTTGCGGGCCGTCTTGGCTCACAGGCTGGCAGACAACCCCTCGCTCTCTTCCGGGCCGTTCTCGGTGGACAGGTAGGCACTCAGGTCCACGATTGCCAGCGGCGTCTGCTCTGACGCCTCGATGGTCGAGAGCCGCAGGGTTGCCCGCTCTCCTGGCTGCACCGCGTCGCCGCGCCAGTTGCACAACGGCACGTCACGCGCGCCACTTGCCCGCGCTGCCGCCAGGACTGTTCGGAGGACGTGGAAGCTCCCGCCCGTGGCCGTCGTGATCCGCAGCAACGGCTTCGCGTCGATTACATCTTGGTCTGTGGTGGTATCCGCTGCCACTTCCGGCTGGTCGTCGGAGGCTGCACCACTTCGACGCCGATTTCGCGTAGCAGTTCCGTCAGCGTCCACATGGGCCGCTCGATCACGTCCCCGTTGATTTCCAGATTTGGCACCGGCCACTTGCAACGAATCGTCTGCCCGTTCTGCTCGAAGTCCTGCTCCTCGTGGGCCAGCACTTTGATCTTCCGTGGCTCGTTGGCCCGCATCACGCAGTCCGACGACAGCACGATCCAGCGTTCGCCCTGTGCCTCGGCGTCGAGTAGAGCTTCGAGCGGATCGACGTGCGACGAATCCGGCTGTGATTGCTCGCCGGGTTTGCTCATATTCTGTGGCTGCTCGTCTGCTGGTGGCAACGGCTTCCCGCCGGGCAAGTTCTGTGCGGTTGTGCTCATAAATTGGGCTGTGGATCGCGCCCCGTCGCGCCATCTGAAATTCCACGATGGGCACGCGGGCCAGTGGCTTTTCGGTGCGGCCCTGCCGTGCGAATGAACGCAGGTCGAGCCGCACGGCCAACCCTTCCCGCTGGCACTCGGCGTTCACCGCGTCCTGGTAGTGCTGTCGGGCCATCCAGACGCTGTGAGCCATGTCCAGCCGGCGCACCTTCTTGCCGATGTTGCCCTGGTCATCGACCTCGCGGGTGGTTTCGTAAAAATGGAAGTGGGTGTTCCGTGGATCGGAGTCGGGCTTGTCGGATGGTTTCTGCAACGTGAACCCCACCGCGATCCCGAAGCTGGCCCGCAGCCAGTCTGCGTGTCTTTGCCCTGCCCGCAGCTTTCCTTCGTCCGAAAGCTCGTAGGGCACGTTGGCGGTTCGTGTCCTGGCAACCACCGCGTGCTTGTGGATTTCGGCGCGGTCAACACGGTGCCAGTTGCCCATGTCCGGTCCTGCGTGGCCGCGTCCGAGCACATCGTCTGCTCGGCTCGCGTAGTGGCCGCCCCGCTCGGCATAGGCCACCGCACGCTGGGCAGTCCGTCCCTGGCGGCGACTCACGCGGCGGACCTTGTAATGGGCGGTGGGCATGGGCACCTGCTGGAAAAGCAGATCGCGTACCCCCGGAGGGCCAACTGCAAACCCGTAGGACCCATTTATGGGGTAGGTTTGCTTAAGTTGGCTCTGCGAGGCTCTGACAACACGC
>CAXTQD010000433.1:0-3695 GCA_964246175.1 uncultured Chthoniobacterales bacterium
GTCCTGGGCGGTGGACAGCGGTTGGAACGCACCGATGCGCACGGCGATGAAAGAGAGTCCCTCCTGCGTCGAGAGGTAGCGGCCGAGCGACTCACCGAAGCACTTGGTTACGCCGTAGAGGTCGCCGGGGTTGAAGGGCTCGCTTGTTTTGACCTGCACATCGGGCGGGTAGCCGGACACGGCGTGGATCGACGACGCGAAGACCACCCGCCGGCACCCGGCCGCCCGGGCGGCGACGCAGGTCTGGTAAGTGCCGATGATGTTGGTCTCTAGAAATTCGTGCCAGGTCGCCGCCGGATTCAGGTTGCCTGCGAGGTGAACGACGGTGTCGATCCCCTCTCAAGCGCGCTTGAGGAAGGCGAGATCGTGCAGTTCACCTTCGAGAAGCTCGCCGTAAGTGCCGAGCTGCGCGCCGCGTTCGGCGAAGGACAGGTCGGTCAGGCGCAGATCGTACCGGCCGTGGCTGTGTTCGGCGAAGGACGCGCCGACGCGGCCGGCGGCCCCGGTGACGAGGACACGGCGGCGCTCGTTCGTCGGCCCTCCGGACAACGGAGCGGCATGTACGTCGAAAGAAAGCGCCACAGGGTGTTGCCGGGGGACTTTCAGGCTGCGGCGACACCGGCCTTGTGGACCTGCTCGCGCGTGACGACAACCTGACGCGCCACCGTGGCCATGTGGTTGCCGTTGGCCCTTTGCGCAAGCAGGGTGAGCCGGTTTTCTTTGCAGCCGGGGCACTGGTGCTGCATCATCGTCAGCAAGCCTTTGGCGCGGTACATCTTTTCCCCCGAAGCCGCGTGTTGATCGACCGCGGCCTGGAAGTGCCCACCCTCGATCAAGGCTCCGAGTTGGTCGTACTGCTGACCCATCTCTGACAGGTCCTTCCACTTGGTGCCGCGCGACCAGTGCCGGCGGAAGTACATCGAACAACGCGCACAGAACGGCGTGCCCGCCAGGATGCCGTACACCGCCCAGCCACCCAGGCAGAAACCGAGCACCTGGAGCCCGGCGGCCCCCCAGCCCCACTTGCCCAGTTCCGTCGGCTGCTCGCCGGAGCGGGAGCTTTTGTAGGTCATGTTCTCGATGGACGCCTGGAGGTAGTCGGGGAAGCTCATCACCTGTTCGAGCGGCTGACCCTGGTAGGAGGCGTGGGTATATTCCAGGTGGTAGATCGAGAAGAAGGTGCCCACGGACACGAGCACGATGTTCAGCAGCAGGAGCTTGGTCGGCTTGTGGTTGAACAGCCGCGAACCGATCCAGTACCCGATGGCCGCGACGAACCCGCAGAGGATTGCACCGATGGGGATGATGGCGTCGGCCATCCAGGTGTAGACCGCGAAGTCGTGATAGCGCGCCAGGTAGAACGAGCCGTAAGCCACCGCCCCGCTGCTCGCCATGCCGAAGGCCGTGACGACGAGGTCTTCGAGCCACAGGCGCGCGGAGGATTTGGCGGGTGGAGCGATGGGGTCGGTGGTCATGGAAAGCGGTTTTCCGGGGAGCAGGCAGGATGCTAACATGCCCGTGGCGCGGCGCACAAACCCGGGTGCCAGAATTCATCGGCACTTGCGGTCGGTGATGGCCCGCTCTCATCCGACATCCCAACTTCATGGCTTAACGTCCGTTGCTTGTCGGCGAAGGCTTTGCTACGTTCCGAGTCCACAGGTAATGGGGTTTGCCTGCTTCCGCGTCAAAGCGGAACAACCGTCCGTGGTCCCGCAGGGTCACCGGGCTAATAACTCCTACTGAAGTCCGGCAAATGCTTCAGCTAGGAATATGTCCATCTACTCCATCCTCTTGGTTGCCCTCGGCGGTGCCGTCGGCACGGTCGCCCGCTATCTCTGCTCACTCGGCCTCGCACGTTGGCTCGGCGAAACGTTCCCGTGGGGCACGCTTTTCGTGAACGTCACGGGTTCCTTTTTCATCGGCTTCTTCTTTCTGCTGACCAGCCCCAGTGGACGCCTCTTGATCAACCCGGACTGGCGGATTTTCGTGACGGTGGGTATTTGCGGCGGCTACACGACGTTTTCCTCTTTCAGCCTGCAAACGCTCCTGCTCATGCGTGAAAACGAGTGGCTTTTGGCCAGCCTGAACGCCATCGGCTCGCTGGCGCTGTGCATGGGAGCCGTCCGGTTTGGATTTTTCTGCGCGGCCGTCCTCAACTCGAAAGTTTAATCCCTCAAAGCCATGCCAATCTCCGAAGACGCCAAATTGCTCCGAATCTTCATCGGTGAGTCCGACAAGCACGGACACCACCCGCTCTACGAGGTCATCGTCAAACAGGCCCGCGAAGCGCACCTCGCGGGGGCCACGATGCTGCGCGGACCGATGGGTTTCGGCAAATCGAGCCACATCCACACCGAGAAAATCCTGCAACTCTCGATGGATGCACCGGTGGTCATCGAGATGGTCGACGGCGAGGACAAGATCAATGCTTTCCTTCCCACGGTGGACGAGTTGCTCGCGGAGGCGGGCGCGTTGGTCACCCTCGAAAAGATCAAGGTGCTACGCTACCACGCCAGGGGGCAAGCCCCGGAGGAACCCGGCGTCCAACAAACTCCGGAGAAAGCTGCCGAGGAACCGCCTCCGCAGAGCCCGTCCATCGAACAAGCTCCGAAGCAGCACGAGGTCGGGCAGGTTCCGCCGGACCCATCCCTGGCCGAAGCCATCGAGGAGAGTTAACGGCCGGGAACAATGGTCTGACCGGCGAGACGTTCCAACCGGCTCCAACGGAGAACTCCACGTCGGCTCGGTCTCAGGGATTGTGCAGCCGGCCCGGGCCGTCCGCCGCCTCGCGCAAGCGCCAGTAGCGCCGGCCCCTGATCCAGAGCACGTCGTCGCGGGTCAGCGCGCGGAAGGCCGCCAGTACCGCCTTGGAGATGGCCAGGTTGCCCTGCGGGTTGGGATAAACGTGCCGGCCGCCAAAGGTATCGGCGATGGTGTCGGCTGCCTCTTTCTGGAAGAGTTCACCGCTGGCGCGCACCTCCCGTGCCATCCACGCGGCCACTTCTGCGGCGGTGCTCACGAGTCGTTCCTAGCCGCTCGCGCAACTCAGCGAACGCAGCGTGGCAAAGAGTTCGTTCAGGTGGAAAGGCTTGGGCATCCACGCGTTGGCACCTTCCGCCGACCCCGGCTGCGCTCCTGCGCAGGATTCGGCGGAGAGCAGTAGCACCGGCACGGCGACGGTCGTAGGCAGCCCACGCATCCGCTGCACCAACGCCCTGCCATCCAGTACAGGCATGTTCTCGTTAGAAAGCACCACGTCAGGGCGCTCTTGCAGGATGGCATCCCAGGCTTGCTCGCCGTCCATCGTCGTTTCCACGACGTACTCCGAAGATAACAGTTCGTCCAAGAACTGACAAAGCGAAGGCTCATCCTCCACCAGCACGAGCCGGGGTTTGTGCGCGGGCGACGTTTCGTGCCCCGGGGGATCGAGCAGGCTGTTCAAGGAATCAGGCGGTGAGAGAATGCCTTGTTACCGGGCAGCTCTGGCGAGGGCGGCGAACCTAGCCCGAAATCCCGTTGGAGCAAGCACGATACATCTCTCGCGTGGGGTTGGATGTAGGCTGCATTTGTCGGCGCACAGAGAAAACGGATAGTGTCAGAAAGTTCTGCCGTCCGGCATTCTGCTGCCCGGCGTATTTATTAGACTTTATTGGAGATAAAGGTCGCTCGGTGGTGGGGGCGTTGGCAGGAGTTTT
>CAXTQD010000434.1:0-3659 GCA_964246175.1 uncultured Chthoniobacterales bacterium
GTCGAAGGGGTTAGGCAATGGGCGAACCTGGATCAAAGTCCCGCTCTGGCTCCAGAAGTCCTACGGCGCATGGACCACTTATGGGGGCGGCGGGTATGCTTACAACCCCGCCCCAGGTCAGCGAAACTATGGGTACGGCGGGCTGCTGATCCAGCGTACGCTGACGCCGCGCCTGACACTGGGCGGCGAGGTGTTCTTCCACGCCCTGCCCGCGCCTGCGGTCACCGCCGAGACGGACGCCGCGGGGACTTTCGTCCTCGACCTGCCGGCCGACGGGCAGCCCTACGTCGTGGCGGCCAGCGTCCCGACGCCCGATGGCTCCACGCGCCGCTGGCTCGTGCGGCTCTCCTCCGCGCAACGCTCCGGCCACGCGCCCCTGCGCCTGGATGACGGCAACACAATGACCTCCGGGTCCGAGGATTCGCTGGTCCACGCGGCGGATTGAGACGGGTTTGCGCGCGCGCGGCGGTTTGCCTTATAGGTGGGGCGAGTTCCCCGCCCTATGCGCATCGAAAAATACACCTTCGGCACCGGCGACCGCTTTGCCCGCCAGGGCCGCGCGCAGCTTCGCGCCGTGCAGCAGGCCAACGCTGATGCTGGCTTGGCCGTGCACCCGGTCTGGAACAAGTCCAACCGTGAGCACCTGCTCATCGGCAGCCGCCCCGACGATCTGCGCGCGGAGGCCGACGATGCCGTGCAAGCCCTCGATTGGAGCGGCGCGTATTACGTGGACGCCGACCACATCGGGCTCGAAACGGTCGATGCGTTCCTGGACGCAAGCGACTTCTACACGCTCGACGTGGCCGACTTCGTGGGGGTCGCCGCCGACGCGGCCAGCGTCGACGCCTTCGCCGCCAGCCTGGAACGCCGCGGCGGCACCCTGATGGTCCCCGGCCTCGTCGCGCCCCTGGACCTCGGCGCGGACGCGACCCGCGCGGCAGCGGGCAAGTTCCTGCGCGCGATCCAGGAAGCCGGCCGGGTGTACCGCTACATCGAGGCCAAGAAGGGCCGTGATGGATTCGTGACCGAGGCGTCCATCGATGAGACCGACACCCCGCAGACGCCTGCCGAACTACTGCTCATCCTCGCCATGATCGCGCAGGAAGGCATCCCGGCACAGACCGTGGCACCGAAGTTCACCGGGCGTTTCAACAAGGGCGTCGACTACGTCGGCGATCTGACACGCTTCGAGCAGGAGTTCGACGCCGACCTGGCGGTGGTGAAGTTCGCGGTGCGCGAGTTCGGGCTGCCCGACACGCTCAAGCTCAGCGTCCACTCGGGCAGCGACAAGTTCTCGCTCTACCCGATCATCAACCGCCAGCTCAAGGCCCACGGCGCGGGCGTCCACGTCAAGACGGCCGGCACCACTTGGCTGGAGGAACTCATCGGCCTGGCTGAGGTCGGCGGCGACGCGCTCGCCCTCGCGCAGGACGTGTACGCCGAGGCACACGGCCGCTACGACGAACTGACCAAGCCCTACGCGGCCGTCATCGACGTGGACCGCTCCAAACTACCCGACCCGGCGGACGTGCGTGAGTGGCCGTCGGAGCGGTACGTGCGCGCCCTGCGCCATGACCCGGGCTGCCCGGAGTACAACCCGAGCTTCCGGCAGCTTCTGCACGTTGCCTTCAAGATCGCCGCCAAGATGGGCACGCGTTACACGGACGCCCTGGAGGCGCACGAACCCGTCATCGCGCGCAACGTCACCGACAACCTCCTGCACCGCCACCTGCTTCCCCTCTTCGGCTGACCCGATGCCCGCGGAGTTCCCCTTCCTCACCAACGCAGCCTGGCAGGGCAAGCGGGTGCTCATCACCGGCGGGCTGGGCTTCATCGGCTCCAACCTCGCCCGCCGCTTGGTCGGCTTCGGTGCCGAAGTGACCCTCGTGGACTCCCTCGTTCCCGAGTACGGCGGCAACCCCTTCAACGTTGCCGGCCTGCGCGACCGGCTCACCGTCAACATCGCCGACGTGCGCGATCCACACAGCATCCGCTATCTCGTCTCGGGGCAGGACGTGCTCTTCAACCTCGCCGGCCAGACCTGTCACCTCGACAGCGTGCGCGACCCGCAGACCGACCTGGAGATCAACTGCCGCGCGCAACTCTCGATCCTCGAAGCCTGTCGCGAGCGCAACCCGGCCATCCGGATCGTCTTCACGAGCACGCGTCAGATCTACGGCGTGCCGCGCTACCTGCCCGTGGACGAAGACCATCCGCTCGCCCCCATAGACATCAACGGCATCAACAAGCTCGCCGGCGAGAGCTACCACCTCTTCTACCACCGCATCCACGGCGTGCGCGCGAGCGTCCTGCGGCTGACCAACACGTACGGCCCCGGGATGCGCGTCAAAGACGACCGGCAGACGTTCCTGGGCGTGTGGTTCAAACGACTGCTCTCGGGCGAGCCGCTGCGCGTCTTCGGCGACGGCCAGCAGTTGCGCGATTTCAACTTCGTGGACGACGCCGTGGACGCGCTGATGCTCTGCGCGCTGGACCCGGCCGCGGACGGGCAGATCTTCAACCTCGGCGCGCCCGACCGCATCAACCTGCACGACCTCGCCGAGCTGATGGTCGAGGTCCACGGCACGGGGGACTGGGAACTGGTCCCCTTCCCGCCCGAGCGCAAAGCCATCGACATCGGCGACTACTACAGCAACAGCCAGCGCATCGCCAAGACGCTCGGCTGGCGGCCGGCCGTGCCGTTGCGCGAGGGCGTCGCCCGGACGCTGCGTTACTTCGACGAACACCGCGCCCACTATTGGGAATGAACCCATCCGTCCCGCAGACCAACCCGCTCGCGTCTTACCAGGAGAACGCCGCCGAGATCGACGCGGCCATCGCGCGCGTGCTGACGAGCGGGCGGTACTTGCTCGGGCTGGAGACGGAGGCGTTCGAGGCGGAGTTCGCGGCCTGGGCGGGTGTGCAGGAATGCGTCAGCGCGGGCAGCGGCACGGAGGCGCTGCACCTGGCACTCCGTGCGTGCGGCGTCGGCGCAGGCGACGAGGTGATCACAGTCAGCCACACGGCCGTCGCCACGGTCAGCGCGATTGAACTCTGCGGCGCGCGGCCGGTATTGGTAGACATCGGGGCAGACGACTTCAACCTCGACCCGGCACGGCTGGACCACGCGCGCACCGCACGCACCCGCGCCATCGTGCCGGTGCACCTGTACGGTCAGGCGGCCGACCTCGCGCCGGTCGTGGCGTTTTGCCAAGAACACGGGTTGCGGCTGGTGGAGGATTGTTCGCAGGCGCACGGAGCGTTGTACGACGGGCAAGCCGTCGGGACGTTCGGCGACGCGGCGGCGTTTTCGTTTTACCCGACCAAGAACCTCGGCGCGCTCGGCGACGGCGGCGCGGCAACGACGAACGACCCCGCGCTGGCGGCGAACATGCGGGCGTTGCGGCAGTACGGCTGGCGCGAACGGCGCTACGTCAGTGAGGAAGCCGGTTGGAACGGCCGCATGGACGAGCTCCAGGCCGCCGTCCTGCGCGTGAAACTCCGCCGCCTCGACGCCGACAATGACCGCCGCCGCGCCCTCGCCGCGCGCTACGCCGCCGGCCTTGCCGATTTGCCGGGGATCACGCTGCCCGCCGAACTCCCCGGCCGCCGCCACGTGTGGCACCAGTACGTGATTCGCACGCTGCGTCGCGACGAAC
>CAXTQD010000435.1:0-3642 GCA_964246175.1 uncultured Chthoniobacterales bacterium
GTCGAGGTAGATTGAATAGAGGTCATTATTCGCCGGCGCGCCAACTTCCACCGCCGTCGCCGCCGTTTGGCCATGGGTCGTCGCAAGGATGACGGCGTCGCCGTTGCCCACCGCGTAAATCGCCCCGCTCGCCGCGACCGTCTGGGCGCTGACGTTGAGCGTCGGCCTCGCCACCGCGCTGTGGCTGAGCGGCGCATCGAAATTCTCGATCGCCGAGGGCGCGCTGATGACCAGCGCGGTGCTGACCGTGCTGTACCTCGTCAAGACCCGGCACGACAAGAAGTCTCTGCAGCCGGGCTACCGCGTCACCAGCGGCGCGGCCACCCTCGCCGAGAAGCTGCCGGCGGCCGCGTCGCTGGACAAGGCCGCGTACCGCATCGTCGCCTTCGCGTTCCCGCTCTACACGGTCGCGATCATCTGCGGCTCGATCTGGGCCGAGGCAGCCTGGGGCCGGTACTGGGGCTGGGACCCGAAGGAGACGTGGGCGTTCATCACGCTGCTGGTCTACATCGTGGCCGTGCATGGGCGCATCGCCGGCTGGTGGGGGCAGTTCGGCATGGCGGTGGCCAGCGTCGTGTGCTTCGCGGCGGTGGTAATGGCCTCCTACGGGGTCAACTACGTGCTGGGCAAAGGGCTGCACTCCTACGGGCGGGGGGTCGGCGGCGAAGGCTACGTGGCCGGTTTCCTCATGCTCGACGCCCTATTTCTCGCCGTCGCCTGCTGGCGGCACGCGCAGGCCCAGCGGCAGGCGGCGGGCGGCCTGCTCGCCGCCATCGGCCAGGAGCGCGGCGAGACAACCTCCGCTGGGCGCGAGGAAGTAATGTCCTGAGGGGGCGCAACGCCGCCGTTGCGGTGCGGCCGAGGCAACGTTGCAGAAGCAACAGGCAAATTCTTTCTACCAACGCCGCCGGCGGGCGATACTGCAACGGCAGCTTCCCTGCCTTACGGCAGCCGTTCCCCGGCTTCGTAGCGGCGGAGTTGCCGGGGCAGGTACGCCGTTCCGGTTGAGATCGACGCTGACGCGCAGGTCATCCAGGGCATCTGCCTGCTCTCCGGTGGCGTTGTGGACGAGCGCGCTGGCGTAGTAATACGCCGACCAGTAAAACGGGAGCGTGAGATGCGCGTCGTCCATGACCGTGTGAATCCACGTCAGCCGCGCGAACGCCTCCGCCCGCCGCCCTTGCCGTGACAGGGCAAACGCGACGTTGCCCTCTGAGATGATGCGGGTCATCATCAGGTGATCCGTGTCGTACCGGCGCACCGGGTTGGCGGCGTTGTCGGCCTGCGCCCGGTCGAATGCCCGGCGGATACATTCCTGCCGGGCGACGGCCGCTTCCCAGCGTCCCGCACGGAGGTCGGCTTCCTGGAGTTCCTGCGGCGCGACCGTTGCCGGGGTACTGCGCGGTGACGTTGGTCACGAGTGCGTCGAGGCTGTGCCAATCAAGCGTGCGCCGCGCTGAGACGAGCGCCCACGCCGCCAGCAATCAGGAACACCGTGCGGCGGCGCGGCTTGAAATATCCATCCGTCCGCTCGGGCCACACCGTGCGACGCCCCAGGCTGTCAGGGTCGCCGCGCCGAGCGCCAGAGGCAGGCCGACTTCCTTGAAGAACGCCGCCACGCCCGCCACGCCCGCCGCGCCGGACGCCCGCCACCCGCCTCCGCGCCGCCAGCAACATGAACGGGCTCACCAGCCCGATGTCCCGGGCGCGCGTAGTTGGGCATCTCGCTGCACAGCGGATGGACGGCGAACGCCAGCACCGCCCAGCCCCCGATCCGCTGCGCGCGGTGGGGTGCGGAGTACCACGCGTCTTGATCCACCGCGTCGCAATCGACAATCTGGGTCCAGTCGTCGAGATAGAAAACCGACCCCAAGCATCCCCCGTGCGCCAAGAGGGCGGCGACGGCGAGCGCCCACGGCTGGAGTGTGCCGGAGGGAAGGGTGCTTGTTTTCAGGGAGAGTGAAAGTTCCTCATGGATTAATGGCTGGTCAACGGACTGACAAGCAGATCATCCTCCTCGCGGTCATGCTCAATCCTCCCCTGCGCAGTCCCCGCGAGCGGGTGGGCGGGCTTTGTCACTTCGCCCGACTGCTCGACAAGATCCGCCTGCACCAGCGCGGCGAGTTGCCCGACGAGTACCGCCCGAACTTCGGTCTGCGCTTCGGCCTCGACGGGCACCTGTGCGGCTTCTTGGGGGCGGGCTTCGACGCGCTGAGTGAGCGCGTCCGCGAAGGCGGCACGGACGAGGAGGTGGCCGAATGGTGTTTCGCGCGCGGGCTGCGGCCCAACAAGGTGCAGGCGCGCGTGTGGAACGAGTTCGCCCGCAAATTGGGATGGAACGACCGGGCGAGTCAGTTCGTCGCCCAGGTCCATCAGGAAGACGGGATGGCCGACCGCACGGACATCGTGACCGCCTTCGACACGATTGACCTGCGCGAGGGGCGTTCTGCCTAACCTTCCCGCACCACCCCCACCACGCTGATCCGGTGACGCTCGGCCAACGCCGCGATGGCTTCGCGTTCAAGCAAGAGCGTCTTGCCCGCCTCGACCGCAATGGCCGAGAGTCGCGCCTCGGCGGCAGTTTCCAGGGTGCGCGGACCGATCACGGGCACGTCGAAGCGCAGGTCCTGCCGCGGCTTGGACACCTTGCCCAACACGGCCCCTCCCTTGCCGCCCGCCAGCGCGCCGCCGCGCCGCACAGCCGCGTCCGTTCCCTCGAACGCCTCCACCGCCAGCACCGTGCCGTGGCGCACCACGACCGACTGGCCGATGTCCAGGGCGCTCGTCTGCTTAGCGATGCGCATGGCAAACTCCACGTCCGCCCACGCGCGCTTGCCTGGCGCGGGACCCGCGAGATGGCCCGCTGTGGCGAGGAGGTCTTCCAGATAGGTCGTCGCTGGCAGGAGCTTGACCCCGACACGGGCGAGTTCGTCCGCGATCGCGCCGAAGAGCGTCTCGGCGTTGCGCTCGCGCAGCTTGCCCAGAAGCAGCAGCGCCTTCAGGTCGGGGCGCAGGTCGAAGAGGTTCTTGGGCGCGATCTGCCCGGCCATGATGGCGCGGATCAATCCACGTTTTTCGAAAAATCCGAGCATCCGTCCGAGTTGCCCGACACGCATCCAGCCAATTTCGTCGACGAGCGCGGCAAGCGCCGGGTCGGTCTCCTTCTCGAACGCCGCCACGACGATCCGCTCCACGCCCGCTGCCCGCGCTGCCCGCGCGAGCAGGAGAGGATAGACGCCGCTGCCGGCGATGATGCCAAGGGGAGGGGGCAAAGGGAATAATCCTAGTTCTGCGCCACCTTCACGCGGGCGTCGGCTTCCGGGTGGCTGCCGCGGCTGATGGCGACGAAACACACCCGGTGCTGCACCGCTACGGCCGCGATCCAGCCCTCGCCGTCGAGGTGTTTCCACCGTCCTTCGGGAGAAATGTCTACGCCTTGCCCCTCCGCTCGGAACACCAGGAAAACCAGACCCTCGTCGTGCGTCTGCACCTGCGTGACAACCTCCTCGTCCTTCTTGAACACCCGGTAACCCGAGGCCATCTCGTGCGCGAACACCTCGGGCACCTCGAAGTCGGCGAGATTGTGCCGCAAAAACAGCGTGTCCCCGAGCTTGCCGCACTCCGTATCGAGCGGTTCGAAGT
>CAXTQD010000436.1:0-3619 GCA_964246175.1 uncultured Chthoniobacterales bacterium
GTGGGACCCGGCCAGCGTGGCGAGGAGCAGCGCGGCCAGGAGCGTGGCGGCGAGAGCGAGGGGGAGGGTAGTCCTGATTTTCATAGGGCGGAGGTGCGGGCAGACGATGGGACGGCGGCGTTGTCTCAAAAAAAGGCGGTTCCGCAGGATGACGCCAGCCGCCGCTACACAGCCTCGCAAATCACCTGTTTTTGAGACAGCGCCGCCGGAACTCTCGGAACGCTGATGGAACTCGTGTCAGGACTGATCTTGCTGCGTTTTGGCGGACCGGGCGGAGTGTGCGGGTGATGGTGTTTTAGCTCAGGTTGTGCTCAAAGTCCACGGGCGAGTAAAAGCCGAGCGCGCCGTGGAGCCGTGTTCGGTTGTAGAAGACCTCGATGTAACGAAAGAGGGCGCTCCTGGCCTCGGCGCGGGTGGCGTACACCTGCCCGTCGATGAGTTCGGTTTTGAGCGTGGCCCAGAAGCTCTCCATCCTGGCGTTGTCGTAGCAGTTGCCTGCCCGGCTCATGCTCGGGACCACGCCATGGCGACCAAGCAGCTCGCGGTACGCCTCGCTGGCGTACTGGCTGCCGCGGTCCGAATGGTGGAGCAACCCCGGCGCGGGCTGGTGCATGGCGACGGCCCGCTCGAAGGCGCGGGCCACCAGCGCGGTGGGCATGGTGTCGTCCGCCGCCCAGCCGACGATTTTGCGGCTGCACGCATCGAGCACGCCGGCCACGTAGAGCCAGCCTTCCTGGGTGGCGACATAGGTGATGTCCGCTTGCCACACCTCGCCGGGACGCGCGGGCGGGGTGGCTCGCTCGGCCAGATGGTTGGGCGCGATGGGACACAGGTGCCGGCTGTCGGTGGTGCGCGGTCGAAAGCGTCGCTTCTGGCGGGCGCGCAGCCCTGCTCTTTGCATGAGTCGCGCGACCCGGTGACGCCCACACGGCTCGCCCGCCCGGCGCAATGCCACCGTCAACCGTGGGCTGCCGGAGGTGCATCCGCTGGCCTCGAAGAGCTCGCGCGCCTTCGCTCCCAGCCGCGCGTTGGCCACGGCGCGGGACCGCGCCGGCTTTTTTTGCGCCGCGTAATAGGCGCTGCGCGCTACGCCGAGCACCCGGCAGAGTTTTCGCACCGGATGTTGCCCCGCGAGTCGCTTGATCGTCGCCATCTTCATCGCGGGGGTTCGGAGAAAATGGCGACCGCTTTTTTAGGATGGTCCTCTGCTCGCGCAGGTCGGCGCACTCGCGCTCCAATGCACGGATGCGCCGCTCCAGTTCAGCCACGCTGACGCCAGGAGTAGAAGTGGGAGCAACGGCACCCGGCATGGGATCGCCGCCGCCGTAAAACTTCTTCCAGCGCGACACGCTGTAGGGACTGATGCCCAAGTCGCGCGCGATCTGCTCCTGGTTCGCGCCGGGCCGGCACGCCAGCGCGGCGACCTCGCGCTTGAACTCCTCGTCAAATCGCCGGCCAAACTTGCTCTGTGATGTTGCCATTGGGATCGTGCTCTCTTGTAGCACATCCGCCGGTCCTCAAAACCGGGGCAAGATCACAACCGCAGCAAAGGCAAGTTGGCGGCGGCGCTCACGCCGGGTGGGGTGGACGTGGCGGTGGTGTGCTACTACGCCGCGGCGGCCGGCATCAGCGTGCGCGGCTTTGGTCCCCACGCGCTGCGAGCCACGGCGGCCACCAACGCGCTCGACCACGGGGCGGACATCGCCAAGGTGCAGGAGTGGCTCAGCCACGCCAACATCGCCACCACCCGCCTCTACGACCGCCGTCGCATGCGCCCGGAGGACAGCCCCACCTTCAAGGTGGCCTACTAGGAACTCTGCCGCAGCTAGGCCCCATGAAGATTGAGGGTGAGTCTGCGTCAACGTAGCCGCATCGGACTCGTTTGAGGGCACCAGCGCCACACTTGGCATAGATTTGATTTGCAGGCTTGGTTTGTTCCAGGAAATCTCAGATTCCTGACAAGGATTGGGGACATTCGAAGCCGTCGCGCAAAGGCTAAGCAGGCGGGATGATGCGAATGTACTTTGCGTTCGGCATCATCGCTGGTCTGAGCCAGAGCTGCTGACAGGTCGTGCCGTAAACTTTGATGTGTTCCTGTATGCAATCTGTAGATAATTCAACTATCACCCGGCGCGCTTTTCTCCACCTCTGTGGTTTGGCTTGGCTCAGCTACCAAGCCACTGGCCTGGATAAACCCATCCTGGCTAGACTACCCACTAACCATCCGAGTGACGAACCACAGCTTGTCGCGCCGTACACATTCGACTCCTTCGTCGTCTCTCCGCACAATCGGGCAGCCTTCGAAGCGGCTTGGGCCGTCGCGCACGAACCATCTTACACCTTCAATCCTCTCTTCATCCATGGCGCGACCGGTCTGGGAAAGACCCACCTGTTGCTTGCGCTCGGGCAGCACCTTTCCACCTCAAATTCGGGCCGACGGGTGTTATACATGCCCGCAACAAGCTTCGCGCACTTGGTTGATAAAGCGTTGGTGGGAGCGTCGGCCACCCGGCTTTTCTGTGAACGGTTCCGTCAAGCCGACGTGATTCTGATTGACGATCTGCATCGTCTCACCGACGAGACCGCTTGTGACTTCGTCTCCCCGGATAGTTCTCGCCGCATCACCGGTGCGGTCGCCCAGAATGCTCTGCGAGATCTCTTCGACGAGATGTACGAACCCAGGTCGAAGTTGTTTGTCTTCGCATCTATCTACGCTCCTCACCTCCTCCCAGGCATGGGTCGACCCCTTGTGCAGCGGTGCTCGCGGAATATGGTTGAGGAAATACGGTGCCCGTTTTGAAAATGCGTCCTGTTTCCAGACCTCCGGCAGTGACACCGATCAACCTATCCTGATAGCGCCGGATCATAGAATCGGCCCTTTTCTGTGATGCGCCGGACGCAATGAAAGCGAGGTTGACCATCGCTATCCTACGCGCCGGTCGGTTCTTGCTCCGCTGACCCGGATCCGCACTGGACTTGCCTCCGCGTCAGGTCCGCTGGCTTACGGCTTCATCAAGTGTCAGAGAGTGGAGTCAACCCCTCGTCCAACTTCCCGATTTCGGGAGGTTGCAGCAAATCCTGCCGCATCTTCAACAAGGTGTCGACCACGTAAGTCGTCGCGGAGGGCTCCGAACAGTTGCCGTGGTGGACGCGACGGTCATAGCTCCAGGCATACCAAGGGCCGTCGGCGTCTGGGCTGCTGTAGCCGGCCACCCGCCGGACCACTTCATCAAGGCGTTTCTGGTCCCCGGCATCGCCGCCCGAACGCATGTAGCCAGTCCAGAAGCTGTAGCCGGGCTTTTCGCCCTGGTGGCCTCCGAAGCAGACGCGCATGGCGTCTCCGACTTGCAAGCCGAGGTTAACCTTACGCCCGAAGCGTTCGTCGAGCTCGGCGGTCAGAGGAGGCGAGAACTCCCGGCCTTGGTCGTCGTAGAACCGGGCGTCCTCACCCCGCTCACGCAGTCGCCCTTGCGCTTGTAGGAAGAGCCGCGCCCGCAACAAGGTCGCAAGGCGGGCGCGCACGAGATCCAAATCCTGCAATGTGAGAATGGTCGGGGCGGTGCTGAGTTGTTCGAGAATTTCGCGGCTCATGTGCAGGGATTGTTCGGTGTAGATGAGG
>CAXTQD010000437.1:0-3612 GCA_964246175.1 uncultured Chthoniobacterales bacterium
GCGCTGGATGGCGCGGATTTGCTCGCGTAGGTAGGCGCGGCGCTGGCCGGTGGAAAACTGAGATTCCACATCCTTGCGCAACTTTTGCTGGAGTTCGGCGATCTCGGTCTGGCGCGAGACGGCCTCTTGCACCATCCGCATCCGCTCCTTGACGTTCGTTTCTTCGAGAAGGGCTTGCTTGTGCGAAACGTCGAGACCGAGATTACCGGCCAAGAGGTCGGTGAGATGACCGGGGTCCTCGATGTTGGCGAGGACCACACGCGCCTGTTCAGGGATCTCCGGCGAGAGGTCCATGAGGTTGCCGGCGGACTCGCGCAAGTTGTTGAAAGCAGCCTCGGCTTCCTTGTCTTCAGCTGGAGGGCGGACGGAAGCGAGGATTTCGACTTCCGCGCGCAGGTAAGGCTCGGTCTGGACGTAGTTCTTGATCGTCACGCGCCGGAGCGCCTGCACGAGCAGGACAATGGTGTTATCCGGCTGGCGCATGAGCTTGAGCACCGTGCAAGCAATACCGACGTTGAACAGATCCCCCGGGCCGGGCTTGTCCATCGCCTCGTCGCGCTGGGTGACGAGACCGATGACCTTTTGCGCCGGCAAGGTGTCATCCACCAGCTTGATCGCCGTAGGCCGGCCGATGGTCAGCGGCACGACCGTGCCCGGAAATACGACCACGCCGCGGATCGGCAGCATGGCAAGTGTGTCGGGGATTGTCGGCTGGTCAGGGCCGTCAGCACGGTTCGCCATGGCGATGACCGGCGGCTGGACCGGCTGTTGCGACGGGGTTTCTTCGACCTCGTCGGCGGGGTGGTCATCGTTGGATTTGGTGATCATGCGAAAAAGGAAAAACTCAGTGGTGGCGCAGCGGCAGGTGTACCCACAACATGCCGTTACGTCCCTCGGCCTTCACGCGGGTGCGGTCCACGGTGGAAGGCAACTTGATCTGACGCTCGAAGTACCCGTGGTCGATCTCCATGGCGAGCACCTGCATGCGGTGGTCCTGATCCTCGGGTTCGGGGAGTTCACGCTGGCCGCTGATCGTTAACAGGCCGGGGCCGAGTTCGAGTTGGATGTCCGAGGTGTCCACGCCCGCGAGATCGACGCAGATGCGGATGCAGTGTTCGCACTGGTAGGCGTTGACAGCCGGGGTCCAGTGGGTCGGCGGGCGGAAGGCGGCGAAGTGGACCTTGGTGAGTTCGTAGGCCACGTCGCCGAGTTGGCCTGACAGACGTTCGAGACGGACCGCGCGGGGATTTTTCGGCATATCGGGGAACGACAATGTCCTACAAACCGGCCTTTCCCGCAAACGGGTGTGCCGCCGCGGACGTGGGGGATGGTGCAGGCCAGGCAAGGAAATTCGAACGCGGATAGCTTGTCGGTTCCATCGAGCAGGAGGCGCGGCAGGCGATCCTTGCGGAGTCTTCAGGGTGGCAACGTTTCGCGGAGTTGGTGGGCGAAGGCCTCTTGCAACAACTCCGGTTGCGAACGGTACAACCGGGCCTGCTCCCGACTGGTTTCCGGGAAGATGACCGTGGCATCGTTCGCCTCCACGCCTTGCCAAACCGCCTCGGCGGCTTGCGCGGCCGGGATGGCGTCGGGCGGCGAGGGGGCGTCGACGCGTTCGCCGAAGATCGGCACCCCCCAGATCGCTGATTGCACCCGACCGGGGCAAACCACGCTGACCCGGACGCCGAAGCTTGCTGCCTCCTCACGCAAGGTCAGCGAGAGGCCGACGACGGCAAACTTCGTCGTGTTGTAAAGCGTCTGCCCGGGCCACGGCTCTAGGCTGGCGATGGAGGCGATGTTGACGAGGTGACTGCTGCCTTGTTTGACCATCAGCGGGTAGGCAGCCTGCACGCCGTGGATCACGCCCATGAGGTTGATGTCCACGATGCGCCGCCAGTGTGCGCCACGGTCGTATGGCGTACGTCTAGCGTGCTGCCGATGCCCGCGTTGTTGAACAAGTAATCCAGCCGGCCGTGGCGCGCGGTCACGTCGGTGATCGCCACCTGCACGGCGTCTGCGTCCGTCACGTCGAGCTGTACCATCTCGACGGCCAGGTCTGTGCCGATGTTCTCCTTCGTCCGCTGCAACCCGGCTTCGTCTTGATCCGCTAGCACGACGCGCAACCGTCGTGCGGCCAGAAGTTGACCCAGCGCGAACCCGATGCCGGAGGCACCGCCGGTGATGATTGCCACGGGCTGCATGTCGTATGGTCGCTAGCCTCTCGCGTCGGCAACGATCCGGCGGTAGAGCGCGAGGTACGCGTCCACCATGCGTTCGACGCTGAAGCGTGCTTCCACGGATTCGCGCACTTGGCGGCGGTCGATTGCATCGGCCCGCTGTAGGCACTCCGCATCTTCAGAGGCCACGGTGGGCAGGCAGCCGTTCACCCCGGGCACGACGATCTCGGGCATCGAACCGCGCGGCCGGGCGAGCACCGGAGTGCCGCAGACCATCGCTTCCACCACGCTCAGGCCGAAGGGTTCGGCGAAGTTGATCAGGTGCAAGAGCGCGTCCGCTCCACCGAGCAGCGCCGGGCGCTCCTCGCGGCTGACGGGACCGACGTACCGGACCCGCTCGCCGTCCAATCGAGGGGCGACGTGTTGCTCGTAGTAAGCCGGGTCCTGCACGATGCCCGCGAGCACGAGTCGGCGGCCGGTGCGTTCGGCGAGGTCGATGGCTTCCACTGCGCCTTTATCCGGGTGGATGCGCCCGAAGAACAACAGGTAACGCTCCACCTCCGGCACCGGGTCGAAGCGCGGCGGGAACTCCTCCATCGGGACGCCGTGGTGGATCGTCGCGTCATACCGCAAGCGCGGGTGCCGGTCAGCGTCGCTGATGGCGACGTAATGGTTGCGTGCATCGTTGTACTTTTCGTAAACGGGCACGATTCGCTCCGACGAAAATCCGTGGATCGTCGTCACGACCGGCACGTCCACGAGCCGGCTGTAACTCAGCGGCAGGAAATCAAATTGGTTGTGGATCAAGTCAAACTCGCCCGCCTGCGCCCGCTCGAATGCCTCCGCGATGTGCAGGCATTCCCATACCTTCGCGTCCATGCCGGGCGTCTCGTTGTACGAACCCGCCGCCACGCCGACGAGCCGCGCCGCGGTCTGCGAGTCGGCCGTGGCGAAGAGTGTCACGTCCACCCCGCGGCGCACGAGGCCCTCGGTGAGCAGTGAGGTGACGAGTTCCCACGGGCCGTAGCCGCGCGGCGGCACGCTCCAGGCAATCGGCGCGAGCATCGCCACGCGCAACGGACGGTCGGGCATGGAGCGCGCAGGTCAGCGGTGCGCGTGGTGGCCGTGGTGCGCGTGCGTGTGCAGAGGCGACGGCGCGACGGCCACGGCGGTGTTCTGGGACTTGCGGGCGAGTTGACGGAAGGTGAGCTGGGCTTGTTGGACCGGCTCGCCGTCGCCGGGGCGGCGGCGTTCGTAGGTGCCGTCGGCGCGCAGCACGCGGGCCTTCACGTCGTCGTGGAGAAAGGCGGGCAGGATCTCGTCGGTCACGCGGGCCTTGAGCGTTTCGTCTTCGACGGGGAAGACAACTTCCACCCGGCGGTCGAAGTTGCGCCCCATCCAATCGGCGCTGCCGAGGTACACGAGCGGTTTGCCG
>CAXTQD010000438.1:0-296 GCA_964246175.1 uncultured Chthoniobacterales bacterium
CCTCCCAGCCGGCCTTCAGCCCAACGTAGACGTAGATGCCTCCGCCCTCGCTGCCGATACGCCGAACCTGGTCGGTGATCGCGTGGCGGTTGCCGTCGCCGAGGCGGGTCAGGGGGACAATCGTGTGCGGCTCGGTGTCCACGGCGAACACCGTCACGGCGTCTTGCGGCCCGAGCAGGCCGATGGCGCGCGCGGCCCCTTCGTCGGCGAGGTCGATCTTCTCCACGCCGGGGGCGACGCTCGCGCTCATGGAGCCGGAACGGTCCATCACGATGGCCCGCGCCACGGCGCGCTTG
>CAXTQD010000438.1:306-2573 GCA_964246175.1 uncultured Chthoniobacterales bacterium
TCCATACGCAGCTCCATCGACACGGGCAACAGGTTGTCCACCGCGCTCTGGAAATACCCGCCCGCGCCGAACGAATTTTTGCCTCCCGCCATCAAGAGCCCCCCGCCCTGCGACTGCACGAACAGATCCAGCGCGTAAAGGAACTCGGCCGGCAGCTTGAAGGCCGGCACGTTGTTAAGGATTACCGCACGCACGCCCGTCAGGCTGCCGGCGCTGAGCGTAGAATAATCCGTCGTCGCCTGCACGTCGAAGCCCTGCCGGCGCAGGATGCCCGCCACGGGATCGTCGGGGTAGTTCGTGACGAGCAGCAGCCGCGGGCCGGCGGTGACCTCGACCCAGTTTTCGGCGCGGTTGTTACCGGGGCGAGCGTCTTCGGCAGGCGTGAGGCGGACCTCGTAACGGTGCGCACCGCCGGTGGCCAAGCGGTCGGTGAAGCGCGCTTGCCCCTTGCCGTCACGCACGACCACGCTGCCCGTGCTCAGCGGCTGCCCGTCGCGCCGCACGACGAAGGGCACGACCGCATCGGGCGCGCCGATCACATCGAGTTCGAGGATGAACGGCTCGCCCGGCTGCACGCGCGCAGGCAGCCGCAAATCGTCGATGCCGTAGTCCGTGGCCGACGGCGGCGTGACGAGCCGATAGTCGAGGCCAACGCGTTGGCGTACCAGCCGTTCGTCGATGTCGCCGAGAGGTTCCGTGCTGTAGCCGTCGGTGAGGACCAGCACCCGCGCCGCCCGTCCGGTGGTCATCTGTCCGAGGGCATGGCGCAGAGCGAGCCCCGTGCGGGTGGCCTGGACGCTCTCGGAGTAGTCGCCGGTGCCCTCCGCGCGGACGACCGGCACGTCGGCAAAGTCCACGAAGAATAGCCGGTCGTCCGGCCCCTTCGAGCGGGCGAGGAGAGTTTCCCATTCGCCGTCCCGAGCCGCCATGCCGTCGGCCGCCGACGCCGAGCGGTCCACGAGGACCCACAGGTCCAGCCCGCGGCCGAGCCGCCGGATTTCCGGCTGCGTCAACGCCAGCACCAGCAGCGCGAGGCACAGGGTTCGCAACGGCAGCCACAACCGCAAGCGCCGCCACGCGAAGCCAGCGATCACGAACAGTGGCACCAACAGGAACCATTCTGGCGAGGCGAAACGCATCAGCCGCCGCCTCCTTTCCGGCCGACCGCCCACCAACCCGCCAGGAGCGTCGCGCCCGCCGCCAGCGCGAACACCGGCCAGAGCACGTCGTCACGGCTGCGGCTCTCGCGCAGACGGGCTGTCTTTCCCTCCAAAGTGTCGAAGCTCGCCGCGTCCTTGAAGTCCGCCTCGCGCGGGTCGGCGAAGTGCGCCGCGCCTTCCAACTGCACGTTCCCACCCCGCCGCACCTCGAAGAACCCCGGCGCGGCCGGCGCGCGTGACGGGGTGCCGTCCTCCGCCGCCACGTCGAGAAGCTGGTTGGTCTCGGCGTTGCGGCGCTCGAATGCCGCCTTCTCCGCACGCACCGACTCCACAAAACGCCCCAGCAACACCACGAACGCGGGCAGCCGGTCGGCGTTGGACTGGTGCAGGTCGAAGTTGACGACGAGCGCTCGCCCCGGCCCGTTGCCGCGCAGGAAGATGAGCGCGCGTTCCCCTTGCCAGACGAGCGTCTGGTCGCCGGGCTGGGTCGGCAGCGGGTCGGTCGCCTTGCATAGCAAGCCGCTCCAGACGAGGCCGGCAGTGAGGGGGCCGTTTTCCGCAAGCGGTTCGCCGGGCAGGTACGTCTTGCTGTCGGAGACAGCGGGTGCGAACAGGATGGCCGGCCTTGCAGACGCGCCGGGCGAAAAAACATCGAGCCGCAGGTCCGCCGCCGCTTCGCTGGTTGCCGCGTCCGCCTGCGGCACGCTATCGGCGAACCGCTTCAGGAAATCCGCCGACACCTTGTCGCCCCCACCCACGAACAACGCCAGCCGCTTGGGTTCCGGACGCACGAGCGGCAGGCGGTCGTCGAGCGTGAACGCGTCCGGGCTCAGGACCAACGTGCAGCGGTTCTTCCCCGCCGGGAACGCCCCCGCCAGCGTGCGAATCTGCCCGGACGCAAGCGTTAACCCCGTCTCGGGACCGGCTACGCCATCAACATCCAAATGCCAGGTACGCGTTTGCGGGGTGGCGGCGTGGTTTTGCACAAGGGCGCGCCAGCGTTCACCTTCCACGCTGACACCGACCCACCCGCAGTTGTCCAGGGGATGACCGACAGCGAGCGTTTCGATGCCCTCAGGCACGTCGGCTTTGCGGTCCGTGACGAAC
>CAXTQD010000438.1:2583-3608 GCA_964246175.1 uncultured Chthoniobacterales bacterium
CGCGCCGCCAGGAGCGCGGGGGTAAAATCGTGCGTGCCAAGGTGTGGCGTCCAGCCACCGAGTGCGGCGAGCAGGCCGGAGAGTTCGGTGCCGACGTAGAGCGTGGGCCGGGCGGGGTCGCTTTCAAGGAGGTGCCACTCGGTCTGTGCGGCGGTGCGGGCTAGCGCGCGCAGGTGCGTGGGTAGTTCGCGGGCGAGTTCGTCGCGGAACGCTCCCATCGACACCGAACTATCCAGCACCACGACCACCCGCTGCCCCGCATCGCGCCGCAGGGTGCGCGGCCCCGCCAACAGTGCCGCCAACAGCACGGCCGCCACCAGTTGCAGCCACAGCGGCAGGGAGCTTCGCAACCGTTCCACCCGCTGTCCCCGTGCGCTGACCGGCCGCAGCGCGTCGAACAAGAACAGCGTGCTCGTCACCACCCGGCGCGATTGGCGTTGCAGGAAGTGGATGGCAAGAATCACCGGCACCGCCAGCAGCGCCCACCACCCGGCCGGATTGGCGAAACTCAGGTCCACGGGCGTCAGTGCGTCAGTTCGACTGCTCCCGCCAGCAGCGCGTCGGCGCGCAGGGCATCGTGGAAGGGTGGTTCCGCCGCCACGTGCGCGGTCACCACGGCGTAGCGGCGCGCATGTTCGGTCCACATCGCGAAATGCCGCCGATAGCTACTCCGGTAGCGGGAAAGCAGATCACCGTCGATGGACTGATTGCGTTGCGAACCCGTCTCGCAGTCGGTCAGTTCGA
This sequence comes from uncultured Chthoniobacterales bacterium, assembly GCA_964246175.1. Taxonomy (GTDB): domain Bacteria; phylum Verrucomicrobiota; class Verrucomicrobiia; order Chthoniobacterales; family SZAS-18; genus CAHJWO01. The sequence continues at coordinate 3,328 of CAXTQD010000438.1, forward strand.
CGTTGCCACCCAGGTCCGGGTCCACCTCCGCGCGGCAGTACGGCGCGAACACCACCCCGCGGCCCTTCGCGGCGGCGAGCAGCGCGAGATGCCCCTCGGGCGAACCGGGGAAGAGCAGGTCAGACACCAGCACCCGCAGCGCTCCCGGCCGCCACGGCACGCGTCCGAGGGCCGGCGGCGCGGGCGGCGTACCGGCAGCAGGTGGCGAACCGGCGGCGCGGGCGCGTTCAGATTCGCGCAACGCCGCGCCCGGGTCCCACGGCACGCTTTCCGCACGGCCG
>CAXTQD010000439.1:0-3593 GCA_964246175.1 uncultured Chthoniobacterales bacterium
GTACTATCAACCCGAACCTCTCACTCGTTCTGGACCAATGCCGGGGACTCGATCACCTGGTTGGCAGACCGCCAGGTGAAGACCCTCTACATTGAACCGGGCAGCCCTTGGCAGAACGGACACGTCGAGAGCTTCCACGGTTCCTTGCGTGACGAATGTCTGGACCGGGAGCTCATGCTCAGCCTCGCCGAAGCCCGCGTGGTCATCGAGGACTACCGCCGGCACTACAACGAGGAACGACCTCATGGTGGTATCGGCTACCGCACGCCTGCGCAGGCGTTCCACGAAGCCCAGGCCGGTGACGCCAAGGAGTTAAACACCGTGCCTGCCGCTTGATCCCCTTACGAAGACTGCTACCCGTACTACCAACCCGAGCCTCTCACTCGTTCTGGACCAAAGCCGGGGACTCGATCACCGGCGAGCACGGCCTCGGCTTCCTGGCAGCGCCACGGTTTGTGCGCGACGCCGCCCAGGGCGAGGCGGGCCGTTTTGATGACACCGCCATCCATGGCGAGGGCCGCGGCCACGCTCACCAACGCGAACGCATAACTGGCCCGGTCGCGCACTTTGAGGTAATACGATTTTTTCGCCCACGGCGCGGCGGGCAGATCGATGGCAACGATGATCTCGCCGGGCTCCAGGTTGGTCTCGTGTTCCGGGTGCTCGCCGGGCAGCCGATGGAAATCGAGGAAATCGATGGTGCGTTCGCCGTGGCTCCCCCGCACGCGCACGACGGCGTCTAGAGCGGCCATCGCTACGCACATGTCGCTCGGATGGGTGGCGATGCAGGATTCGCTGGTCCCCAGTACCCCGCACACCCGGTTATAGCCTTCGATGGCTGCGCAACCGCTGCCCGGACGGCGTTTGTTGCACGCGAGAAAAACCGGGTCGTAGAAATAGTGGCAGCGCGTCCGCTGGAGCAGGTTACCGCCGGTCGTCGCCATGTTGCGCAACTGCGCCGAGGCTCCCGCCAGGATCGCCTGACTCAACACCGGGTAGTTCTCCACGATGAGCGGGTGAGCAGCCAGGTCCGAGTTGCGCACCAAGGCACCGATGCGCACTCCTGTGCCGCCAGGTAGTTCTTCTACCTTGGCGAGGTCCAGGCGACTGATATCCACGAGGCGGTCTGGTGTTTCCACCCCCATCTTCATCAAGTCCACCAGGTTGGTGCCGCCAGCCACGAGCTTGGTTCGTCCCTGACCTCCGGCGAGATTCTGCCACGCCGCGTCGGTGTCGGCCGCGCGAGAAAACTTGAACGGATGCATGATCGGTAGGTCTCGACGCCGTCAGGATGCCCGCTGGTCCCGCACTTCCTTGATGGCAGCGACGATGTTGGGATAAGCGCCGCAACGGCAGAGGTTGCCGCTCATCCATTCGCGGATTTCGGCGTCGTCCTTGGTGTGGCCTTCCTTCAAACAGGCGACGGCCGAGCAGATCTGCCCCGGTGTGCAGTACCCGCATTGGAACCCATCGTGCTTGATAAACGCCGCCTGCACCGGGTGCAGAGCGTCGCCGTTGGCCAAACCCTCGATGGTGATGACCGCATCGCCCTCGTGCTGTAGCGCCAAGGCGAGGCAGGAGTTCACCCGGCGACCGTTGACGAGCACCGTGCATGCGCCGCACTGCCCATGGTTGCATCCCTTCTTGGTCCCGAACAGGTGCAGACCCTCGCGCAGGGTGTCGAGCAAAGTAGCCCGGGGATCAATCTGCAAAGTTTGCTGCTTGCCGTTGATGCTCAGCGACAGCGGCATCAGGGGATCGGCGGAGAACGTGTCGCGGCTGTCTGGCATGGTCCTGGTGTCACCGGCACGCGAAAGAGGATCGAGCCATTCCGAGGCGATCAAGCCGAGACCGACCGTTCCGGCACCTGCGACGAACTCACGCCGGCTCAGACCGCCATCGTTCGCCAAACGCCGCAGGTCGCCGGGGGCGTGATCGTCGTCCGACGTGGTTTGCGGTCCATCGTCGTGCATGACTGGATGAGCTTTTCCGTGCCGTCGGGAGATCCGCGTTCAGGGAGATGTCGGAGGCCGACTCAGAGTGGTCTGGCGACACTCTGTTGCGGCTCGATGGCGGTGAACTTTTTCACGTCAGCCATGACCCGCCCAGTCTCGGGGGATGCCAAAGCGGCCCGCATCGTTGCCTCGTCGCGGAACACGCAGGGGCACACCGCGATCAGGCCGTGGCCGCCGCCGGAGGGGAAGAAGCCCGCCGTGCTGACCAGACCGTGTGGCCCCCAGCATTCCCGCACGAGCGGCAGGTGCGTGTTGATCCAGTAATCGCGGTCAAAGGGCGCATCGTCGTTGCCAGCGTAGGTGACATACATGGTGATCATCGAACGTGCATCTGGTTGTTGCGAGTAGAAGCGCCATCGTCTTTTTCGCTTTGCATGAAGTCAGTGGCGGTGGCGGCCTCGTTTCTCAGCACTTCCTCGGCCTTTCGGCCCGAGGCAAATGCATTTAATTCATCGCCAACATGCGTTCTTTGCATGTTAAATTACCCGCGATCCTTGCTCTATGGCCTTTGACACCCGTCTGCTCTCCAACCTCAACGTGTTGGCTGCGGTCGTGCAGGCGGGCAACTTCGCACGGGCCGGAAAAATCCTCGGTTTGAGTCAGCCGGCGGTTAGCCGTGCGGTGCAACGCCTGGAAGAACGCCTCAAGCTACGACTTTTCGAGCGTTCTAACAAAATTACCCGACTCACGGAGGAAGGCAGCCGATTTTGCGAGGAGATGCTGCCAGCGTTGCAGCGGATCGAGGAGGCGGTCGAGCACACGGCGCGTTCTTTCTCCCGGGCGCATGGACGCCTGCGCGTGAACGTGGAGCCCGCCTTCGGCCGGTTGGCGTCGACGGTCAAGATCGGAAGCTTCCTCGAAGCTCATCCTGGTCTGACCCTCGAACTCGTCGCCCGCGACCGGCTGGGAGACCTGATCGCCGACGGCTTTGATGCCGCCATCCGCTTCGGACGGCAGGAACCCTCCCACCTCGCCGCTTGCAAGCTGTTGGAAGTGCGCGTGGTGACCTGCGCCGCGCCGGAGTATCTGCGGAAGCGCGGTCACCCGCGCACGCCCAAGGATTTGATCAAACAGCGGCACGAGTGCCTGCTTTTCACCAACTCGGCGACCGGTCTGCCTTTTACATGGGACTTTGTGCGCGGCAACCGTCGTCTCGCGGCGCTGCCAGTCGCCGGGCGCTTGCAGGTCAACGATGCCCACACCTACCGAGAGGCTTGTTTGGCTGGCTTGGGTGTCGCCCAGTTTCTGCACCTGGGGATCGAACCCCTTCTCAAAAAGGGCAAACTGGTCGAGCTGTTCGCGGACTGGCCAGACGAATATTTTCCTCTTTGGGCCTATTATCCCTCCCGGCGATTCGTGTCCGCCAAGCTGCAGGCGTTGCTAACCTTCCTGCAAGCGTTGCCCCGAGAAGCAGGCATCAGGAAATAAAGCAGATCCAAACCCCAACCTCCCATCATGATGCAGCCATCAGACCATGAACTTTCCTCGTCCGACCTCGGCCCAGATTGCAGCCGGGGAATCGCTTTGTCCGGACCATGCGCCTATGTCCAACTTCTCGCCAAGCTCTATAAGGTAAAA
>CAXTQD010000440.1:0-3593 GCA_964246175.1 uncultured Chthoniobacterales bacterium
GGTTGCGCCGCCGGAAGAGGGAGGATTCTTCTCGCGCGCCGGCCGCACCCTCGAACGCGTGGACCTGATCTTCGGCAACCTCGCCGGGGCCAACACCAATCCCAAGATCCAAGAGGTCGAGGCGGATGTCGCTCCCAAGCAGGCCGCGCACAACGACACGGTTTTCCTCAACTCCAAACTTTTCGCCCGCATCAAGACGCTCTCCGACCAGAAGGACAAACTCGGCCTCGACCCCGAGTCCAAACGCCTGCTCGAACGCTACGAAAAAGATTTCGTGCGCGCCGGCGCAAATCTTTCCGACGCCGACAAGGCCAAGCTCAAGGTGATGAACTCCGAGCTGGCCTCGCTGGAGACGACCTTCAACCAGGACGTGCTCAAGGAGAAGAACGCCGACAGCATCATCGTCACCGACCGTGCGCAGCTTGCCGGCATGACCGACGGCGAGATCGCCGCGACCGAGAACGCCGCCAAGGCAGAACATCAGGAGGGCAAGTACGTCATCCGTCTGCTCAACACCACCGGCCAGCCCGCGCTGACGAACCTAACGAACCGCGATCTGCGACAGCGCATCATGGAGGCGTCGCTCGCGCGCAACAGCCACGGTGGGGAGTTCGACGATACCAAGGTGATTTCCCGCATCGCCCGGCTGCGCGCCGAACGCGCTAACCTGCTCGGCTACCGTACCCACGCCGCTTACCAACTGGACGAACAGACCATCGGCAGCGTGGAAGCCGTTAACAAGCTCCTCGCCGACTCCGCTGCCCCCGCCGTCGCCAACGCGAAGAAAGAAGGCGCGGACATCCAAGCCGTGATCGACCAGGAAGGCGGCGGCTTTCAACTCGCCTCGTACGACTGGGATCTGTACTCGGAGAAGGTCCGCAAGGCGAAGTACAACTTCGACGAATCCCAACTCAAGCCGTACTTCGAGATGAACCACGTTCTGCTGGACGGCGTGTTCTACGCGGCGACGCAACTCTACGGGATCACCTTCAAGGAGCGCCACGACCTGCCCGTCTACCAGCCGGAGGTGCGGACCTTCGAGGTGTCGGACAAGGACGGCAAGCCGCTCGCGCTGTTTCTGATGGACTACTACGCGCGTCCGTCCAAGCGCGGCGGCGCGTGGATGAACGAGTACGTGCGCCAGTCCGACTTGACCGGTGACCTGCCCGTTGTCGCCAATCATCTCAACATCCCCAAGCCGCCCGCCGGCCAGCCAACGCTCCTGACGAGCGACGAGGTGCGTACGGCGTTCCACGAGTTCGGCCACGCGCTGCACGGGATGTTTTCCCATGTACGCTACCCGCGCTTCAGCGGCACGAGCGTGCCGCGGGATTTCGTGGAGTTCCCCTCGCAGTTCAACGAAATGTGGGCGGTGTACCCGGCGGTGGTCAGGAACTTCGCCAAGCACTACCAGACAGGTGAGGTCATCCCGCAGGAATTAATGGACAAGATGCTCAACGCGCGGAAGTTCAACGAGGGCTACGCGACGACCGAGTACCTGTCGGCTTCCCTGCTCGACCAGGCTTGGCACCAGTTGCTGCCTGATCAGGTGCCGACCGGTGAACAGGCGCTGGCGTTCGAGGCGCTGGCGCTCAAGAAGGCTGGCGTGGATTACCCGCCCGTGCCGCCGCGTTACCGCTCGCCGTATTTCTCGCACAGCTTCGGCGGGGGGTACTCGGCCGGGTATTATTCGTACTTCTGGAGCGAGGTGATGGCGGCCGACGGCGAGAAGTGGGTGCTCGAACACGGCGGCCTCACGCGGGAGAACGGCGATCACATCCGCCAGACGCTACTCTCACGCGGCGGGGCAACCGACGCGCTCGAACTCTACAGGGAGTTCAGCGGCCACGCGCCGGATGTGCATCCGCTGCTCAAGCGGCGCGGTTTGGAATAACCCGCGCAACTCGTGGCCCATTAGGAGGTTGAATTTTCCAACCGGGTCGTCCGTCAGAAACGTTGTCCCGCTAAAGTACAAACCCCTGCAACCATGAAACTTCGCTCCCTGCTTGCCGCGCTTGCGCTCGGCGTTTTGCCTGTCACGGCCGCACGCGCGGTCTCCGTGGCGATCTCCATCGCCCCGCCGCCGATCCCGGTCTACGAACAGCCGCCCTGCCCGGTGGAAGGCTATCTCTGGACGCCCGGTTACTACGAGTACGACTACGGTGCCGCCAACTACTATTGGGTGGACGGCTTGTGGGTGCCGCCGCCGACCGTGGGTTTCCTGTGGACGCCCGGCTACTGGGGCTACGCCGGAGGGATCTATGCCTTCCACACCGGTTACTGGGGGCCGACGGTGGGCTTCTACGGCGGTATCAATTACGGCTACGGCTACGGCGGCTATGGGTACTACGGCGGTCGCTGGGAAGGTCGGGAGTTCCGGTACAACACGGCCGTCACGCGTGTGAACGTGAACAACATCCACAATACGTACGTGGACAATAACTTCCGCGATCGCCCGGAAAACCGCGCCAGCTTCAACGGCCGCGGTGGTGTGGTGGCGAGCGCCAACCGGGACGAACTCCGCGCGGCCCGCGCAAATCATGTCCAGGCGACAGCCGAGCAGAGGACCGCGCGTGACCAGGCCCGCGCCGCGCACCCGGGCAGCGATCAGAACGTCGCCAAGCGCGACCAGGCCCGCGGAGAGCGAGCCAACCGCAACGCTGAACGCAACGCCGGCGCGCCCAGGGGCGACAATAACCGCCGGAGTGCCCGCACCGCCGGTGGTGGTAACCGCGGCGGTGGCCGCAATCGAGACGCCTTCGCTGGCAGCCCCGGCCGTGGTAGTGGCCAGCAACGCCTGAATCGCGGTGGTGGTGGCGGTGGCCCGCGCGTCGCCCGTGCCCCGGGTGGTGGCGGACGCCAAGTGGCGCGTGCTCCGCAGGGTGGTAACCGCGGCGGTGGCGGACACGGCGGCGGCGGTGGCGGCGACCGGAAGAAGCGCTGATCTTCCTCGGACCAGCCAACAACGCAGAAGTCACACGGGGACGGCCTTCGGGTCGTCCCTTTCCTTTTGGACGTTGAACCGATCGCCGCGTCAGCGTTAGTTGGGCGCGTGCTGCGGACGAGCGACTACGATTACGACCTGCCTGACGATTTGATCGCGCGCTACCCGCCGGCCGAACGCTCGGGGGCGCGCATGATGGTCCTCCACCGGGCGGCGCGTCGCATCGAACACCGCGCCTTCACGGACTTCCCCGACTACCTGCGCCCGGGGGACCTCGCCGTGCTCAACAACGCCCGCGTCGTCCCCGCGCGCGTCTTCGCCCGCACGGCCCACGGCGGGGCGCTCGAACTCCTCGTCACCCAGCGCCCCGAGCCAACGCTCTGGATTTGCCTGGTCAAGCCCGGCCGCAAGGCGCGTGTCGGCGCCCTCGTGGAAGTCGGCGGCGTGCGCGGCGTCGTCGAGCGGGTTCTAGACGCCGCCGACGGCGAGCGCGCCGTCCGCTTCGAGCGCGAGGTCGACCTCGAACAACACGGCGCGATCCCGCTACCGCCGTACCTCGGGCGCGAGGCGGAGGCAGCGGACGCGGAGCGTTACCAGACCGTCTTCGCACGCGTGCCCGGGGCGGTGGCCGCGCCGACGGCCGGACTGC
>CAXTQD010000441.1:0-3589 GCA_964246175.1 uncultured Chthoniobacterales bacterium
CCACCCGGGATGCCATTGGGCAGCGTCAGGGCTGCGGCGGCGAGGTTGGTTGGGAGACGCGGCACGCCGCCGCCGGGCACTTTTTCGACAAACTCGTATGGTGCGCCGCCGTTTTCCAGCGCCATGCGCACCCGCACCAAGCTGGGTGCCATCGTCGGGTCGTTCCATTTGTCCACCCAAGTGTTGAGGCGAGGGTCAAAGTAGTCGAACTCCAGCGAACGCACGCCGTCGAGCAACCGCACCCAGCCCTCGGGGCGCGTGCCGACACCACTTGTCCCGTTGTTTTCCTCGTCCTGGTTAGCCGACCACGGTTCGCGGTTGAGCACGAGAGCATGGTGGCCGCTGCCGGCCGGGAGTTCGCGGGTCTGGAAGGCAACCTGGTAGAGGCCCCGCGCGTCGGGCGTGAGCAAGGCCCCACCCGCAGGGCAGAGCAGTTGGAGGATATCCTGCCGGCCGTGCTCGCCATCGTTGGCCGCGCCGGTGAGGGCCTGCGGTTCGCTCGTCGGCAGGGCGTCGAACTGCGCCTCCAAGAGTCGCCGCAAGCCGCCGCGCGCCTCCTCGCGCGCGTCGATGCGCGTCGCCACATCAGCCACCCGCACCGTCGTGCCCGTGAATTGGTAGATCGTCCCACAGATCACCGCCATGATGGCCATGGCCAGCAAAATTTCAATGAGGGTAAAGGCGGCCGGGCAGCCGGTGGATTTTTGCATGTCGCTTTCTCCTACCTTCCCGCTAGCCCCGTCCGCGCAGCAGCGCGAACGACACCTCGCGCGCGTGCGGCGTCCGGTTGCCGTCCTGCCACTCGACGCGCAGGGTGACTTCGTGGAGGTCGGGCAAGAGGACATGGTCCTCGTTTTCGACCGAAAGCGTGCGGCGGCGTTCGATCAAGGTCATCCCCTCGAACATGCCCTTGAGCTTTTCCTTGTGGCTTTCCTCGGGCAGGGCGGGGCTAGCCTGGAGTTCGAGGGTGGCATTTTGCAGGGCAAGCCGCGCGCGTTCCTCTTGGTTGCGGATGTTCTGGGCGGTCGTGCAGTTGGTCACGCAGCGGCCCAGAGCGATGACGCCGACGACGAAGATCGCCACGGCTAGAAGAATCTCGATGAGCAGGAACCCACCCGCTCGTCGGTGGAAAGAAGGGGTCATCATCGAACGACAAAGGTGCGGAGGGCGCCACGGACAGAGAGCGGGTTGTAGACGGCCTCCCAATGGCCGTGTGGCCCCTCGTAGCGGACGTTGACGGGCTCGCAGTTGCCGGTGGGCCAGAAGGTCCAGACCTCGGCGGGATGGTCGCTCAGGGAAGCATCCCGCACGAGGGAGTAATGTTCGCCCTCCCGCAGAGCCGGCGACCCGGCGGCAGGCAGGGCAGCGGCGGGACCGCGTTTTTTGCGGTCGGCGGCCGGGAGGTCGGCCGGAAAAAGGTTCACGGCTCCTTCGTGCGTCCAGACGAGCGTGTAGGGGCGGTGCTCGCCGACGCTGCGTTTCTGCGCCTCGGCGACGAGGGCGTCGAAGCGGTCGAAGGTGCCTTGAAGTTGGTTGTTCGCCAGTTGTCCCGTGAAACTCGGGATCGCCACGCCCAGGATCAGCAGGATCAGGAACACCGCGATGGCGACCTCGATAAGCGTAAATGCCCCCTCGCGGCGCGAGCGCAGACTGGGAACAACGGCGGCGGGGAACATACGGTTGTCACCTTAGCGGATAGCGCGCGCGGGCGCAACGTGCCGGCAGGAAGTTTGAACCTCCCCCACCCTGGCGCGGTCCCACGCGTTGACGGCCGCCGAGAAACCTGCTTTAAGCGGGGTGCGCCATCCGCGCCCAGCGCTCCTTCCCCGTGACTTTTTCCCGCTCCCTGCTTCCTTTCGGCTGCCTGCTGCTCGCCACTGCCTCCGGCCTGCGCGCCCAGCAGCAACCGCCGTCCATACCGAACTTCACGCCCCCGCCCCCGCCGCCGAGCATGCCGCCCGTCAGCGTGCCGGGCCTGCCCAACAATCCTGCCGACAGCGAGGAAAACGTCCGCCTGTTCTTCAGCAATAGCCCCATCGGCGACGTGCTCAACTTCTACGGCGAACTCACCGGCAAGCGCGTCCTCACCGACAACACCGTCAGCGCCACCAACCCTATCACCTTCGACATTTCGAAGTCCGTGCCGCGTTCGGAGGCCGTGCGCATCATCGAGACCGTCCTCAACCTCAACGGCTACTCTGTCACCCCCGGTGATGGCAACATCGTCAAGGTCCTCGGCCCCGGCAAAAACCCGCGCCAGGTCGGCATCCCCATCTTCGCGGACCTCGCCAACGTGCCGCGCGGCGAACAGGTCGTCTCCTTCCTGATGCGCCTGCGCTACCTCGACCCCATCGAGACGGCCGGCGTGCTCCAGCAGTACATCCCGCAGGGCAACCAAGTGAACTTCACCGCTCTGGAAAAGGCCGGCGCGCTCATCGCCACCGCCGACGCCACAACCGTGCGCCGGTTGGTCGAACTGGTCAATTCCCTCGACCAGCCGCTCGCGCCGGTGACCGAGGAGTGGATTCGCCTGGAACGCGCCGACGCCGCCAAGGCCGTCGAGTTCCTCAACAGCGTCTTCGACAGCAAGAGCGCCTCGGCCAGTGGATCGCCCGGTGGCCAGCCCGGCGCTGCGACGACCGTCAACACCAATCCCCGCCGCCCCATTCGCCGCGTCGAGGACGGCCAGATCATCACCGACCCCGCGCCGGCCGTCGTCAACACGTCGGCAGGCGGCGGCAACAGCCCGATCACGCTGAGCGGCGACTCCATCATCCAGGGCCGCATCACCCTGACGGCCGACGTGCGCACCAACCGCGTCCACGTCGTCACGAGCCCCTTGAACATGCCCATCGTCGAACACCTTTTGCAGGAGTACGACGCCGACACGCCCTTCGCCACGCCGGTGCCGCGGCCGTTGAAGTTCATCAACGCCAACGACGTGCTGCCCATCCTCGTCGACGCGCTCAAGGAGCCCGGCACAGACAACGGCTCTTCCTCTACCTCCTCGACCGGCTCGGCCGGCGGCACCAGCACGGGCGGCACCACCAGCCGCACCAACAACAGTTCTTCCTTCGGCAACTCCGGGCTCAACAACTCTGCCAACGGCAGCAGCAGCAGCGGCGGCTTCGGCAGCACGTCGGGTTCGGGCACCCAGAGCATCGGCGACAGCGAACTGAACACGCAGGCCGTGGACACGAAGCCGGCCATCGCCATCGTCGGCAACACCAAGATCATCGCCGACTCGCGCGTCAACACGATCCTGGTTCTCGGCAGCGGCGAGGCACGCGACAAGGTGTTCTCCATCCTCAACCGACTCGACGTGCGTGCCCCGCAGGTCGTCATCCGCACGGTCATCGGCGAGCTGTCGCTGAGCAAGAACAGCGAGCTGGGCTTCAACTACCTCCTGCGCACCAACCAGGGAAGCCTCCTGAGCCAGTTCAACTCCGGCCAGCTCCCGGGCGTGACGACGAGCACGACGACGAGCGCCGGCAGCACGGGCACCGTTGGCACGGGCACCGTCGGCACGTCGGGCACCTCGACGACGACCGGCTCCGTGCTGAACTCCTTCAGCACCCTGGCCACCGGC
>CAXTQD010000442.1:0-3570 GCA_964246175.1 uncultured Chthoniobacterales bacterium
ACGTTGGTAGGCGAGGCCGACGTAGCCGGAACCACCGAGCAGGATGACCATGGGGGGAACATGCTCGAAAAGAAGCGGAGGAAAAGGGAAATGATCATCGTCTGGCGATCCTGGACGGCAGGTCGTGATAAACGGATGCCGCAGCCAGACGGATTTCGTCTATCTACCTCTTTCGCAAGCTGGCTTCATCCATATAGGATCGAGACTTGAGATTATTGCTGGCAGGAAGTCGTCAGCGTAAGGACAAAACATTCCGCGAAAACAGCAGCGTGGTGCATGGATGAGCTTGCCCGGCACTGCTCCCCCAAACCTCTTCTATAAGCGGAAAGTGTCCCGTGAACTGATTGCCGCGGGTTTGAATTCCACCTCTTCCGCTCTCTTCTTCGTGGAGCTGTCACTCCACTGTTACGCTCTTGGCGAGGTTGCGTGGCTTGTCTACGTCGCGGCCGAGATGGACGGCCATGTGGTAGGACAATAGTTGCAGCGGCACCACGGTCAGCAACGGTGACAGGTAGTCGGCGCACGGCGGAATGTAGATCACGTCGTCCGCGATCTTCGCCAAGTCACGCCGGCCTTCCGTGCCGATGGCGATCACCGGACCCTGCCGCGCCTTGACCTGCTCGATGCTGTTGATGTTGCTGTCGTACATCGCGTCGTCGGGTGCGATGAAGACGCTCGGCATGTCGGGCTCCACCAACGCGATGAACCCGTGCTTGAGTTCGGCGCTCGGGTGACCCTCGCACTGGATGTAGGTAATTTCCTTCATCTTGAGTGCGCCTTCGAGCGCCACCGGGTAGTTGTACTGCCGGCCCATGAAGAGCATGCCCTTCGCCCCGGCGTACTTCGCGGCGATTTCCTTGATGTGGTCGCTCTGTTCAAGCACACGCTCGATCTGGTTGGGGATATTCTGGAGTTCCTTGAGGATTTTCAGCCCGTCGCTGCTTGACAAGTGCCGGATGCGTCCCAGCAGCAGCGCGATGAGGGTAAAAACCGTCAACTGCGAGGTGAAGGACTTCGTCGCCGCCACGCCGATCTCGGGACCAGCGTGCATGTAGACGCCCGCGCCGCACTCGCGCGCGATGGTGCTCGCCACGTTGTTGCAGATGCCAAGGGTGCGGTGGCCTTTGCGCAGGCTCTCGCGCACTGCGGCCAAGGTGTCGATGGTCTCGCCGCTTTGGCTGACGGCGAAGACCAGCGTGTCCTTGTCCATCGGCATGTTGCGATACCGGAACTCGCTCGCGTACTCCACTTCGCAGGGCAGGTGTGCCAACGATTCGATCAGGTACTCGCCGACCAACCCGGAGTGGTACGCCGTGCCGCAGGCCGTGATGATGACCCGATCCACCTCGCGCAGTTCCTGCGGGGTCATGTTAAGCCCACCCAGGCGCGCGCTCGCGTCCTCGACCGACAGCCGCCCGCGCAGGGCGTCGCGCACGGCGTGGGGCTGCTCGAAGATTTCCTTGAGCATGTAGTGGGGGTAGTCCCCGAGCTTCACATCGTCGCTCGTGAAATCGACCTTTGTCACCTCGTAGCTGCCCGCGATGCCGCCTTCGAGCGTGCTGATCTGGAAGGCGTCGCGCTCGACCACGGCCACGTCGTAGTCCTTCAGGAAGATGGCTTCCTGCGAATGCGCGATGACCGCCTGCGGGTCGCTGGCGAGGAAGTTCTCGCCCTTGCCCAGGCCGACCGAGAGCGGCGAACCCCGTCGCGCGCCGATGAGCACATCGGGCACGTCGAGGTGCATGACCGCAATACCGTACGTGCCGATGACCTGCTTGAGCGCCGCGCGGGTGGCTTCGAGCAGCCGTGCCTTGGAGTGCGGCCCGCCGGCCTCGTCGTAGAGCTTGCCGATGAGATGAGCCAAAATTTCGGTGTCCGTCTGCGAACGGAACTTATGCCCGGCCTCTACCAGCGGTGCGCGGAGGGCCTGGTAATTCTCGATGACGCCGTTGTGCACGAGCGCCAGGCGGTCGGACTGGTCGAAGTGCGGGTGGGCGTTGGCGTCGGTGGGCTGGCCGTGGGTGGCCCAGCGGGTATGGGAGATGCCGATGTGGCCGGCGGCGCCGTTTTCCTTGAGGAGGTCGGCGAGGGCCTGGATGCGGCCCTTGCACTTGCGGGTCTCGATCTGGCCGCCGTCGATGGTCGCCAGCCCGGCGGAGTCGTAGCCGCGGTATTCGAGCCGGCGCAGGCCGTCGAGGAGGATGGGCGAGGCGGAAGATTTCCCGATGTAGCCGACGATGCCGCACATAAGTGCGCCCATCGTAGGGTGCCACCGCCGGGAAAGCAAGCCGCCCGCCGGCTACTCCGCCGGCAGCCCGCGCGTGAGCAGATCGCGCAGGAGGCCATCCATGCGCTCGTCGAGTTCGGGCGGGAGCGTGTCGCCCTCGAAATCCTTCGGCACGTACAGGAAGCGCGGCACGATCCAGCAGCGGAAATCGAGCATCAGCGAATTGGCAAACCCCATGATGCTCATGTATGAGCCGCCCCCGCCCGCGGAGAGCAGGAAGCCGACGGTCTTTTGCCCGAGCGCGTCCTCGCCCATGAGTTCAACGTAGTTCTTGGCGGCCGAGTTCACGTCGTAATTATAGACCGGGCAGGCGAAGAGGACGTGCGTGGCCGCAGTGGTTTGTTCCTTGAGCCGGGCGACGTTGGGATCGCTCCAGCCCGCGGGAGAACCGGCGAAGGGCAGGGGGTTCTCGCGCAGGTCGAGCAGGGTGGCGGCCGTGCCGGCGTCGGTCAGCTTGCGTAAAGCGATAAGGGCGAGCCGCTGGGAGCGCGACTTGCCGTTCATGCTGGAGGCGACGATCAGGACGTGGGTGGGCATCACCCACACAAGCAGAGAAGCCGGCCGCCGCAAGCCGGGTTGCCTTTTGGCGGGCCTCCATCCATCGTGAAGAAATCGTGCGACTGCTCGACCAGTACATCCTGAAGAACTTCCTGCTGCCCTTCGTCTACTGCTGCCTGGGGTTCATCGCCATCTGGCTCGTCTTTGAACTCGGCTCGAAGGCCAACGACTTCATCAACGCCGGCGTGTCGCTGGGCTACGTCCTCACCTTTCAGTTGGAGCAGCTTCCCTCCGTCATGGTGCTCATCCTGCCCATCGCGCTCCTGCTGGCGCTCCTGTACTGCCTGGGACGCATGTCGCAGTCCAACGAAATCCTGAGCATGCTCAGCGCCGGCGTGAGCCTGGGCCGGGTGCTCCTGCCGATTTTCTGTCTCGGGGTGGCTGCCGTCGCCCTGAGTACCTACCTGCAATTCTCCGCCGCCCCCAAGGCCGACGCCCGCCGCGAGCGCGCCATGGCCGAACTTGAGGCCGGCCGCAAACTCCAACAGCTCAACTTCACCACCGGCTACCTCTTCCCCAACCGCTCGGATAACCGCGTGTGGTTCATCGAGAAGATGCCCTCGAACCTGTCCCAGCCGCTCGAAGGCGTCCGCGTCGAGCAGACCACCCCGCAGGGCATCACAAAATACTACGCTGCCACCGCCACCTACGACGAAGCGTCGCGTACCTGGACCTTCCGCGACGGCCGGCTCGTGCATTGCAGCCCGGATGGCAACGTGCTCGAC
>CAXTQD010000443.1:0-3246 GCA_964246175.1 uncultured Chthoniobacterales bacterium
CCGGGTTGCAGTTCGCGCTGCATCCGCAGTCCACCGTGCTCACCCCGGCGTTGCGCCACCAGAACGACCGCGGCCACGCGTACGAGGCGCGCATCGTCGGCGAGGGCGGCAAGCTCCAGCTTAACTGGGTGCTCGCCAGCGAGGACCTCGCCAAGATCGACCTCCTCAAGGAATTTCTGCGCATCAAAGGCCTCAAGGCCGAGGAGTGCGACGTGTTCGTGGACTGTCTGCTCGACTTCACTTCCCCCGGCAACGTCCACCATCTCAACGGCAGCCAGACCGCCATCGACGGCGCGCCCGTGCCCGGCAAACCCTTTGGCGACCTCTCGGAAGTCCACCGCGTCGTCGGCAATGAACCGCTCACGCGCCAGGAGGGCTGGGAAAACTGGTTCACCCTCTACAGCCAGGGACCTATCGACCTGAAGTGGGCCGACGCCGACCTCATCGGTGCGCTGCCCGGCGTCGGCATCGACCGCGCACGGGCATTCATCCAACGCCGCCAAGGGCCGGACAAACTCGACGGCACACCGGACGATTACCCCCTCAACACCGTGGCTGACGCCGCGGCGCTCCTTGGGCTCAACCAGAACACCCTCGCGCAGTTGCAGAGCCTCCTCGCCGTCAACGACCCGACCGTGCGCATCATCAGCCGCGGGCAGGCGCTGGACACGTCGCGTACCATCGAGGTCGTCGCCCGAAAAACGAGCGTGCAGCCGCAGATTCTCCAGTGGAAAGAGTTCTAGACCAACCCCGCCGTTCCCGCGCCGCGTCCGGCCAAGCCGGCCACGCGCCCGCCGCGTCGGTCGCGCTCCTCGCCCCCGGCCCCGCCGCCGGCGAGTGGGAACTTGTGCGCCCGTCCACCGTGGCGGTCGCCGACGCACCGCCGACGCGCCAGACCTTCGCTTCTTTGGAACTCGCCGCCGCCAACCTGGCCGACGCCGAGCCCTTCGTGCTCGCGCTGCCGCTTTCCCTGGGACTGGTCCAGCGTCTTGCCCTGCCGCCTGCTGAACCCGGCGAACTGGAAGACATGGCGCGTATCCAGTTGGAGAAGATTCTGCCCTACCCGGTGGAGTCCGTTACCTTGGCGTTGACGGAGATCGCACGCACGGATACCGAGGCCGCCGTGGCCGTGGACACCGTCAACAGCGACCGTCTCGCCACGCTTTGCCGGCCGCTGACCGACCTCGGCGCGTGGCCGCTGCGGGTGAGCTTCTACGCGCGGGCACTGGCGGCGAACGCGGCGCGTGAGGAGACGGTCGCCTTTTTATACAAGGAAGAAGGCCGTGCCGTACTCGGAATTTGCGAGGACGGCAAGCTGGGCTTCGCGCAGGCCGTCAACGGTCAGACGGCCAGCGAACTCGCCGCCGAACTGCCCGCCGTCCTGCTCGGGGCGGAGATCGACGGCGTGCCGACGGGCTTCAACGTCCTGCATCTCGACCGGCGTGCGGAGGAATGGGCCGACGTGCTGCGGACGACCCTGAGCGTGCCCGTGGATCTCTTTGATCCCGAACGCACCGCCCTCACGCGATCCGCGGATAGGAGCTTCGCGGGCGACTTATCGCTGGCCGGCTGGCGGACGGAGCGGCTGCGTGGTGAACGCTCCGCACGGCTGCGCCGCCGGCTGCTGCTTGGAGTGGGGGTTTACTTGGCGGCGTTGGGGTTGCTGTTCGTCGGGGCGGGGGCGCTCTGGGTGCGCGCGCGCATCCAACGCGCGCAACTCGCCCGCCTCCGTGCTCCGGCGGAATACTCGCAGAACGCCGCTACCCACTGGCGCGCGCTCGCGCCGGCCATCGACCCATCGCACTATTTGACCGAGATCATGCGTGAGGTCTACGAATGCCTCCCGGCTGACAGCAGCGTGCTGTGGACGGGCTTCGACCTGACGCCGCGCACGCTGACGGTTACCGGCGAGGCTCCGAACGTGTCGGCGGCGGTGGATTTCACCGAAAAGCTCCAGGCGCGTCCCGGGTTGCGCGCGTACAAGTTCGCCGTCGAGCCGCCCGCTTCGCTGCCCAACGGCAAGGCGCGCTTCCATATTACCGGCACGCTGCCGGATAGATAACCGGTTTCTCTGCTCCCCGTGCGCCTGCCCAACCTTCCCCTCGCGTGGTTCCACCGGCTGACCCAGCGCGAGCGCCTCTTGACGCTGATCGTTGCCGGGGCGGTGTTTTTCGTCGCCAATCTGGTCGCCATCCGCTTCCTGCTCAACTCCTACTCGACGCTGATGAGCCACTACGCCGAGGATCACCGCAACCTCATCTTGCTGCGCGCCTTGGCGGATCAACACGGTACCTGGACGCAACGCAACGATTGGCTCAAATCCACGCAACCCGTCCTGAACAACCGCGACCGTGCCGCGACCGCGCTCTACGAACAACTTCAGGGCATCGCCCGCGCGCGGCAGGTGGTCGTCAACTCCTTGCAAATCCGGCTCACTGCCCCGCCACCCGGGGCCGCCGTACCCGACGACGCGCCGCAGACGGTGAGCGTGGAAGGGGACACGCAGGGGAACTGGGGTGAAATGGTGCGCTTCCTCGCGGAGGTCCAGAAGCCGGAGAACTTCCTCGTCTTTGACTTGGCCTCGCTGCGCACCAGCCCGACGGACGCGCAGTTGTTGAAGTGCCATTTCCTCGTCTCAAAGTGGTATGCGCCGGCCGCGAAATGAACTAGGCTGCCGAGTGGTGAGACCGTTTCGCGTGCTTTCTTTCGGGTTGGTGCTGACCGCGTCCGCGACGTTGCTGTTGCGGGCGGACGATGGCGTTGTGCCGAAGGGGCCGCCGCCGACGCGCTATGACGCGATGGCATCGCGCTCGCCCTTCACCGCGCCGACGGCCGCCGCGCCCGTGGCCACTCCGTCGCCGGTGGCCGGGCCGCACTGGTGGGACCAGATGTTTCTGACCTCGCTGATGGATCGGGGTGGGGTGTACTACGTCGGGTTGGTAGATAAGGCGAGCAACAAGCACTACCTGCTTGCCACTGGCCGGGCGGATGAGGAAAGCCAGCTTCTGCTCCACAGCGTGCAGTGGAACGACCACCTCGACCAAACTACGGCGATGGTGAGCAAGGGAGTAGAAACCGCCCCGCCCATCCGCTTCGATGCTTCGGGAGCGACGGCTCCGGCGCAGCCGGCGGTGTCCGCGCCGCGTCCGCTTTCCGGCGTGCAAACACCCACGTTGCCGCCCGGGTTCTCGAACGCGCCCTAATTATCCTCGCCGTTCGGCACGATGATGCGCCGGGGTCCATTGG
>CAXTQD010000443.1:3333-3569 GCA_964246175.1 uncultured Chthoniobacterales bacterium
CACCTAGCGTAAGTACCCCGGTGCTGCGCCGGTCCAACCCGATCGCGTCTCGTCCCGTTGCGACCCCGCAAAACCCGCCTCGCGGTGTGGCGACGCCCCCTGCCAATGGACCCCGGCGCATCATCGTGCCGAACGGCGAGGATAATTAGGGCGCGTGGCGTTTGGGTAGGCCTCGTCGCGCCACTACTGGTCTAATCCGCGCCGCATCGCCTCCAAAGGCGCGGGCACGCCGAACC
>CAXTQD010000444.1:0-3538 GCA_964246175.1 uncultured Chthoniobacterales bacterium
AGTCGCGCGACTTCGACGTGCCCGTGGCGGCAGCGCACTTTTTCTACCACGCGGGCTGGGCGGACAAACTGGCGTACGCGTTCCCGGGGCCGCGCCGTCCCCAACCCATCGGTGTGGTAGGGCAGGTGATCCCGTGGAACTTCCCGCTGCTGATGCTGGCGTGGAAGTTGGCCCCGGCGCTGGCGTGCGGCAACTGCGCGGTGCTCAAGCCCGCGGAGACGACGAGCGTGACGGCGCTGAAGTTCGCCGAGTTGCTGCGCGACGCGGAACTGCCGCCGGGCGTGGTGAACCTCGTGTGCGGGCCGGGGGAGGTCGGTGCGGAGGTCGTGCGGCATCCGCTGGCGGCGAAGGTGGCGTTCACGGGTTCGACGGAGGTAGGCAAGGCGATCATGCGCGAGGTGGCCGGCCGCGGCAAACGCCTGACGCTCGAACTCGGCGGCAAGGCGGCCAACATCGTGTTTGACGACGCGCCGCTGGACCAGGCGGTCGAGGGCGTGGTCAACGGCATTTATTTCAACCAGGGGCACGTCTGCTGCGCGGGCAGCCGGCTGCTCGTGCAGGAGAGCATCGCCGAGCTTTTCGTGGGGAAGCTCAAGACGCGCCTGGCGAGCCTGCGCGTGGGCAACCCCCTCGACAAGAACACGGACGTGGGCGCGATCAACTCGCGCGGGCAGCTCCAGCGCATCCGCGAGATGGTGGCGGCGGGCGAAGCGGAAGGCGCGGAGTTGTACCAGCCGCCGGGCTGCCGGTTACCCGCGAAAGGGTACTGGTTCGCGCCGTCGATCTTCACCGGGGTGACGCCGAGCCACCGGGTCGCGCGGGAGGAGATCTTTGGACCGGTGCTCAGTGTGCTGACGTTCCGCACGATCGAAGAGGCCGTTGAGAAGGCGAACAACACGGCCTACGGACTCTCTGCGGGCGTGTGGACGGACAAGGGGTCGCGCATCCTGCAAATGAGTGCCGCGCTCAAGGCAGGTGTCGTGTGGGCGAACACCTTTAACCAGTTCGACCCGTCCTCGCCCTTCGGTGGGTTCAAGGAAAGCGGCTTCGGACGCGAGGGCGGTCGACAGGGTTTAGCGGCGTACGTGAAGCTGGGCTGATTTTATGGACACCTCTGCGCGACTTCCCATCACCAAAACGCCGAAGGTCTTTGTCGGCGGAGCGTTCATCCGCTCCGAGAGCGGGCGTGTGTTGCCCGTCTACGATCCGGACGATCGCCAGCGCCTGCTCGGCAACGTGCCGCTGTGCACGCGCAAAGACCTGCGCAACGCCATCGAGGCCGCCTCCACCGCCGGCCCCGGCTGGGCCAAGCGCACCGCCTACAACCGCGGGCAGATCCTCTACCGCCTCGCCGAGATGCTCGAATCGCGCGCGTTCGAGATTGCCATGAACCTCTCGAAACAATCCGCCTCCGATCCCAAGCGCGAGGTCGCCGCCATCGTAGACCGGCTGGTGTACTACGCCGGCTGGGCGGACAAGTTCGCGCAGGTGCTCGGCAACACCAACCCCGTGTCAGGTCCGTACTTCAACTTCACCTTGCCCGAGCCGGTCGGCGTCGTCGGCGTACTCGCAGAAAACGGCGCTCCGCCCCTGTTAGGATTGATCAGCCAAATTGCGCCGATCATCGTCAGCGGCAACACGGTCGTGGCGTTCGCGTCGGAAGCGGCCCCCCTGGCGGCGATCCTGTTGGGCGAAATGCTCGCGGTCAGCGACCTGCCCGGTGGCGTGGTCAACCTGCTCACAGGAAAACGCGCCGACCTGCTGGGGACCTTCGCCACGCACCAGGCACTCCGGGCGGTGGACGCGGCGGGCGTCACAGACGCCGAACGCAAGACGCTCGCGCTGGGCGCGGCCGACTCGGTCAAGCGGCTGAAGACGCGCGCGACGGGGGTGGTGGACTGGTTTGCCACATCGGCGCAAGGCGTAGAAGAAATCGCCGACTTCACCGAGTACAAGACGATCTGGCACCCGGTGGGAGCGTAAGCTAGTGCCATGACGACACCTTCTCGGTTGATGAAAATCATTGCGCTTTGCTCCGTATTCTTGGTGATGCTGTCCAGCTTGGCGCAGGCGCAACCCCAGGCGTTTGAATTGGTATCGCCCGACCTTAAATACACGGCGATCTATGCACCGTTCGACGAACCGCCTTTCGAGATCGCCGACAAGGAAACGCAAAAACTTGTCGCCACCATGGACGATGAGCGCGTAGGCAATCATGGTTTGACCGCCAAATGGGCACCGGACAGCCAGACGCTGGTGGTGCTGGTCGAGTTCCGGCTAGGTGTCATCCTGGAAGTTTCCGGTTAAGGGACGGACATTTCGACCGCACCGAAGGACCTGCCCCGGCGGAAGACTTCCTGACGTTCGGCTCGTGGATTGCACCCAACAAGCTGCAACTGAAAGGCGAGACGAAAACCTACACGCTGTCGATCAGCGAGCACGCGGCCAAGTTCAACCGTTGACTTACGCGGCTGGTGCGTCTCGCAAGAGCGCGTCGATCTCCGCGCGCCGCGGCATCGCCGGGGCGGTGCCATGCTTGGTGACGGATAACGCCGCGCCCGCATTGGCGAAGCGCGCTGCCCGCTCGATCTCCTGCGGGCCGAGTTCGGCCAGCGCGGTGGCGAACGCCCCGACGAACGCGTCCCCCGCGCCCGTCGTGTCCACGACCTTCATCCCCCGGATGCCGGGGACCAGCGCGTGACCCTCCGCACGCGACACCAGGCAGCCGCGCGCCCCGAGCGTCACGATGACCGTCGCCACCTCGAACCGCCGGCACAGCCCTTGCAGTTCGTCGTCCGGGAGCGCCGCGAGTGCCCGCTCATCCAACTCCGCGACCCCGAGCAAACCGGACAACGTGCAGAACTCCGTTTCGTTGGGGATGAGGATATCCACGTCGGCCAAGGTCGCCGGGTCGAAGTCCGGCCGCATCGGCGCGGGGTTGAGGATCGTCGTCGCACCGGCCGCACGGGCAGTCCGCAACGCGTGGGTCTGTGTAGCGAGGTTGGCTTCGAGTTGCGTGACGATCACGCGGCAATCGTGTAGGACCTCCGCGCAGGCGTCCACCTCGGCGAGCGATAGGAGGTCGTTGGCGGCAGGGTCGATGATGATCTCGTTTTGGCCGTGGTTGTCCACAAGGATGCCCGCCTAGCCGGTGGGCACGCCGGGCTTCGCCACCATCCGGCAGTCGATACCCTCCGCATAGTGGAACTCCCGCGCCGCCGAGCCGAACGGGTCGCCTCCCCCCGCCCCGACGAACCCCACCCGCCCGCCCGCGCGCGCGGCGGGCGGGGAGCATCGCCACGCGCTACGCCTCGCCGTCGAGCTGGCGGCTCAAGGTCGCGTGGAACCCGTCGGCGAAGCGGGCGAGCCGCGCCTCGATCCGGTTCACGCCATGGCCGAAGCGGT
Source organism: uncultured Chthoniobacterales bacterium (assembly GCA_964246175.1). Lineage (GTDB taxonomy): Bacteria > Verrucomicrobiota > Verrucomicrobiia > Chthoniobacterales > SZAS-18 > CAHJWO01. The sequence continues at coordinate 3,406 of CAXTQD010000444.1, forward strand.
TGTAGGCGATCACCGCCGGGATCGCGGCGAACAAGCCGATCGCGGTCGCGAACAGCGCCTCCGCGCTACCCGGCGCGACCACCGCGCGCGACGAGTTCTGCGCGCCCGCGATGGTGGTGAACGCGCGCATGAT
>CAXTQD010000445.1:0-3530 GCA_964246175.1 uncultured Chthoniobacterales bacterium
CCCGCGCTGATTCCCAGCCGCTTGGAATAGTAGCGCACCACGCATTCATCGACCTTGCCGGGCGAAAGCGCCCGGTCGAGCCGCCCGCCACCGCGAGGATTCTTAATCGGACGGAACAACGGCCCGGCGGCATCCTCGCCGTGTCCAGCGTCCGTCAGGTACTCGGAGATCCTGCCCAGCGCCGCCGGGTGCGCCGGCACGAAGCGCAACTTGCCGCCCTTGCCGTGGACGCGCAGGTGCATGACTCCATGGCGCTGCTCCACATCTTTCACACGCAGCTTGCACAATTCTTCCCGGCGCAGCCCGTGGAAGAACAGCACCGCCAGGATCGCCCGGTCCCGCTTGCCTTTGAGCGTGTTGGGTGGTGGCGCATTGAGGAGCTGGCGGGCCTGCCGTCGGCAATCGCAGGCGTCTTGCCTTCGCCGGTCTCCGACCGCGGCCTCTTCACCCCGCGCACCGGATTGTGGGTCACCGCGTTGACCTCGCACAGATGATCGAACAGCGAAGCCAACGCCGAGAGCTTGCGCCGGATCGTGGCGGGTCCGCTACCACCGCTTTCCAAATGTTTGCGCCAGGCGAGCAGATGCGCGCGGGTGACTTCCCGAAACTGCGAAGGTTCTTCATCCCGAAGAACACCATGAACCCGGACACGTCGTTGCGGTACGCCCGCCGGGTGTTCGGATTGGAAATGCTGGCGAACCATTCCAGTTCCGGCGGCACGTCGTTGAGCCGGTAAAAGCTCGGGTGGGCCAACTCACGGCCTCCCACGGTCGTCAACCCGCTTTTTTGTCTGTCTCCCCCATCCCGCCGCTTTGAGGCAGATAAGAGTTTTTATCAACTATAAAAGAAAAAGGGAAAGGATTGACACGGTGAAACGTGGGAGGTAGAAACAAGTAAGGAGCTATTCTAATGTCCGTGCATACATCCACCGTGACCACCAAAGGGCAAACCACCGTGCCAGAGCCGATCCGCACAGCACTTGGCTTGCAAGTCGGAAAAATGCTGGTTTGGGAGCTGACACCCGGCGAGGACGGCAAGCAGCATCTCACCGTCCAGCCCAGCCCGGAACTGGACGACTTAGCCGGTTGCCTGAAATCGGAGGTGCCTTTCGTCGGCATCGCCGAAGAAAAGCAGGCGGCACAGAAGGCGCGGACCAAAAGCGCCACCCACCGGGACAAACGCTCGCAGCGTCGTTGAAAGCACCCGCTCCCGTGGACACGTACCTACTCGATACCAACATCCTCATCCGGTTTTTGAGGCAGGATCATCCCACGATGGGACCGGCCGCCAAGGCGCTCTTCCAGGCTGCCAAGCGTGGCGAGGTACGCCTGCTCTTGGAGGAAAGCATCGTAGCCGAGGCGGTGTACGTGCTCCAATCCGTTTACAAGCAGAGCCGCCAGGACATTGCCGATGCCCTCCAAGCCATCGTGCGGCGGGCACCGGCCATCCAGTGCGAGCGGCCCGCCGTGATCCACGACGCTCTGGACCGCTACCGGCAACAGAGCCAGGTGGATTTTGCTGATGCGCTTTTGGCCGCGCTGGCAGTAGATAAGCAGATTCCCGTTGCTTCGTTTGATCGAGATTTGGACCGCTTTGTCGATGTGACCTGGTTCGAGCCGACGAGTGCCGCTTCGTGAGGTTCGGTCCTCAGGGAACCTTGGGCACGAGGTTTTCTCGTGGACACGGTGGGCCGGGACACCGAGCGCATCCGCCGCTACATCCAGGAGCAAGAGGCCGAGGACCAGCGACTCGACCAGCTTGAACTGCCACCGTGCCAAACCAAGAACGCTGACCAACCCAAACTAACTAACAAGAAACCAGCCGCTTTGAGCGGCTCACCTCTGCAAGCCTCCGGCTCTGCCGGAGGTCCATGACTCCGGGTTGGGGCGACCAGGCAGAAGCGGGCAACAAGCACGGGAGGGATTTCCTCAAGCATCCGTGCGGCGCATGCGGCAGGTCCACCTCCCGGAGGACAGCAGGCACCTAATGCAAATGTTCACGCGACTTGCAGGTTGCTGACAAGCTGATTGATGTTGGCAGAGTCCAGCGTGCTTCCCTGACGCGAAGTGGTCAGACGCGGGGGAGAGGAATCCGAATAAACCGACAACGCGCTTCCATCCATTGAACTGTACGAGAACAAGGACCGCAGACTTCTGAGATACCCATGAAAACACATCATCTTGGCACCAACGGACCACAGGTTGCAGCGCTGGGTCTGGGTTGCAGCGGCATGTCGCAGCCGAAATCCCGCAACGAGGCGGAAGGCCTGGCGACGATCCGCGCTGCGCTGGACGCCGGGATCAGCTACCTGGACACCGCCAACTTCTACGGCATGGGCTACAGTGAGGCCCTGATCGGCCGCGCGCTCAAGGGACGGCGGGACGACGCTTTTCTGAGCGTGAAGTTCGGCATGATGATGTCGCCCTCGGGGGCCTTCCTCGGCCTGGAGGGACGCCCGAACTCGGTCAAGAACTTTGCTTCCTACTCGCTCCAGCGTCTCGGCGTGGACGTGATCGACCTCTACCAGCCGTGCCGCGCCGATCCGGCCGTGCCCTACGAGGAGACCATCGGTGCCGTGGCCGAGCTGATCCAAGAGGGCAAGGTGCGTTATCTGGGCGTCTCGGAGGTAGGAGCGGACCTCTTGCGCCGTGCGCACGCGGTTCATCCCGTGACGGCCCTGGAGATCGAGTACTCGCTGGCCTGCCGGTTCATCGAGGCAGAGATCCTGCCCGCCGCGCGGGAGCTGGGCGTGGGGATCGTCGCTTACCGGGTGCTGGCTGACGGCCTGCTGAGCGGGGCGGTGACCGGCGAGCCGGCGGGCGGCGCGACCCGCCTCACTCCGCCGCGCTTGCAAGGAGAAGCTCTGCAACGCAACGTCGCCACCGTCGCCTTTCTGAAAGAGATGGCTGCCCGCAAGGAGAGAACGCCGGCCCAGCTTGCGGTCGCCTGGCTGCTCACCCGAGGCGACGACGTTCTGCCGCTGATCGGCCTGAGCCGACCGACGCGCCTGGCCGAAAACGTCGGGAGCCTCGACGTCGAGTTTACCACCCACGAACTGGCTGCCCTGGACCAAGCCTTTGCGCCCGGTGCCATTGTCGGGGGGCGTTACCCTGACTTCGTGCAAAAGTATGCCGCCCAATGAGGCCACCGGTCTGCCGCCCGGATCAGAAAAGGTTTTGCGTGCCGTACGATGCCTCCGCTAGGGGCAAACCTCGGCTTTCCCTCGCCAGACGTGAAGCAGAGTGTTGGACCGTCCATGTCAAAACGATGGAGGTTGTGTGAAAACGCCCGCTCGGCGGTTCGTTCAGGCGGGCAGACCAGCCGCGCCGAAGTTTTTCCAGTGGCGTGCGACCGGAACGAATACGCGAGCGTAAAACCCGCCTCCGAGGTCGTAAGTGCGTCGGGTGACCTTGCCGGAGGCGCGGAAGCGCCGCCGCAGAGCCTCTACTAACGCCTTGACTCCGACGATGTTCACGGCTCGCAGCAGGTTGTAGGCGAGTGCACTCAGGCTAAACTCCGCACGCACCTGA
>CAXTQD010000446.1:0-3483 GCA_964246175.1 uncultured Chthoniobacterales bacterium
CCACCGATCAGCACGCCGCCCCCGCCGCCGCCAACCGCGCCGAACCTGCGCCGGGATCCGCCAGCACCCGATGACCGCTTCGCCCCAGACCGCGGCGACGACCCACAGGCGCCCGATGGTCGGCCGCAGCAGCGGTTCGCGCCTTCGGTGGCGCTGACGAACTACTTCGGCGGCACGCCATACGAGTTTGCCCCGCCGCCGGTGCAGGCCGACACGGTGCGGCGTGCGCAGCAGGTTCTCACGCGCTTCGGGTTCTACGACGGGGAACTCGACGGCCGGCCCAGCCACGGGTTGGCCGAGGCGGTGTCGAACTTCCAGGAAGTGCGCCGTCTGCGCCGCAGTGGTCGTCTGGACACCGCGACGCTCGCCGAGTTGCGTTTGTTGCCCGACCGCAGGAACGGTCCGCCGCAACGGGGCGACAATCCTTACGATGACCGCGGGCGCGTGTACGATGGCCGGATCGTGCATTGATTTCTGAGCAGGCTGCAACGCAGCCGGTCCAAACCGACCACTGCGTGGCCTGCTTCAGAACGTCACCTTATCCAGTTCCAGGTTCACCGAACCCACGAACACCTGCGTCTCGATCTTCAATAACAGTCGGTCCTTGTCGTCCGAAATCCACGCCCGCGCGCTTTTGAACCCTTTGTGCTCTTCAAGCGCACCGAGCTTGTTGATCTTCTCCAACTCCAGCGAACACACGATGGCCGGATACTCGCCTGCCCGTGTCTTCACCCGCTCGTGAGCCTGCACCGTGACGGTGACAAGGTATGGCGTGTTGGCGGCCACGACGGAAAGAGTCTTTTGGTCCCCGTCCGCCAGCGGCAGGCTGCGCAGGTACAGCAACGCGCTGTGCATGTCGTACATGCCCGGATAGGGGAATACCCGCGCCTTACTCTTTGATGGGTCGGGCGGCGGGGCGGAAGGATCGATGTTGGTGCGAACCGCCTCCTGCGAAGTAAAATCGACCCGGGTATAATTGTGCTTGCCCGACGCATCCTGCCGTTGCTCAAAACGGATCGGCCGCAGCGTGCGCCGGTCGGCCACGCACGTGCTGGTGGCGTCGAGCTTGTAGAGCAACCGCGCGCCGCCGGTCGTCGCGGCCTTGATGGCGGTATGAATCTCCGTCCCGCCCGCCGGTGACACGCACTTGGCTTCCACCCGCGCCGCCTCCACGTCCGACCATGTGACGAGGTAGTTCGCCGTGAACGAACGCGGCGGCGGGAAGGAGCCCGCCGGGCCGGTGTTTACCTGGCTCAGCCAAGCAGGGGGCGCGGCCGGGGTCGATCCGTCGGCCGCTGGCGAAGGTCGCGGCGCAGCGGAAAGCGGCAGGACGCCCAGGACGAACGAGGCAAGGAGAAGCGGGAACACGAACGGGAAAAGAAGAGATTGTCGTACGCGGGCGGAGCTCACACGCTCATTCTACCGACGGGGGTGAGGTTGGCGTCGGCGGGATGTCCTTGGCGGCGGCTTGATGTTCGCGGACGTACTCCGCGAGGCTCTTGGCCATCGTCACGAAATCCGACGGGATCATCACGACCGTGGTCATGTTGTTTTCGGCGCCGACCTCTGCGACCATCTGCATCCGGCGCAGCTCAAGCGCCGCCGGGTTGCCCATCATCTGCGCGCTCGCCTGGGTGAGCTTGGTGGAAGCTTCCAGTTCAGCCTCGGCTTTGATGATGCGGGCGCGTTTCTCACGGATGGCCTCGGCCTGCATCGCCATGACCTGCTGCCTGTTGGCGGGCAGTTCCACGTCCTTCATCTCCAATCGCTCGACCTCGATGCCCCACGGGGTTGCCGCCGGGGCCACGCTCTGGTGCAGGAACCCGTTGATGCGGTCGCGCGCCTGCAACACCTCGTCTAGGTCGTGCTGGCCGATGATGTTGCGCAGCGTGGTCAGCGCCAGTTGGTACACGGTGAACCCCAAGTCGTTCACACTGATCACCGACCGGGCAGGATCGACCACCCTGTACCAGAGGGCCGCGTTGGGCCGCACCGTCACGCTGTCGCGCGTGATCGTCTCCTGGGATTCGATGGGCACGGTCTTGATGCGGATGTCGATGAGGGTCTGCCGCTCGATCCCGAACGGGATCAGGAAGTAAAGGCCCGGTCCTCGGTCGCCGGCGTACCGGCCCAGCCGGAAGACCACGGCGCGCTGGTACTCCTGCGCGACGCGCACGCTCGAAAACACGAGGATGCCGACGAAGACCAAGCTGGCGATGACGAACGGATTCATGGGGGCGCGTTCTCTCTCTACGGTGCGAGCGCCGCCCGGATGGCGGGTAGTTGGCCGGCGCTACCGAGCTTGGTGTTTTTGTGGGCGATGAACTTGGCGTACTCGTCCATGAACGTCTTGCCCGGCGGGCGGAAGTCGAAGTCACCTGCCTTGTCGCGGAAGTATTCACGGTGCACCCGTGTCCACACGAGCCGGCCGTCGGTGTCGATGTTGATCTTCGTCACACCGAGCTTGGCGGCGGGTAAGTACTCGTTCTCGTCCACACCGCGGGCGCTCGGGTCGAGGGCGCCGCCAGCCTTGTTGATGCGTGCCACCTCATCCTGCGGCACGCTAGAAGAGCCGTGCATGACGATGGGCGTGCCGGGAATTTTCTCTTTGATGGCTTCGATCACGTCGAAGTGCAGGCTCTGCTGCCCTTTGAACTTGTACGCGCCGTGGCTCGTGCCGATAGCCGCTGCGAGGGCGTCGCAACCCGTCTGGTGGACGAATTCGACGGCTTCCTCCGGGTTGGTCAGGCTCGCGTGGCCCTCGTCCACCTTGATATCTTCCTCCACGCCGCCGAGCATCCCCAACTCGGCCTCGACGCTGATGCCCTTGGCGTGGGCGCGTTCCACGACGCGCTTGGTCGTGGCGACGTTTTCCTCGAACGGCTCGTGGCTAGCGTCGATCATCACCGAACTGTAGAACCCGCTGTCGATGCAGTCGTAGCACGTTTCCTCGTCGCCGTGATCGAGATGGACGGCGTACACGGCGTCAGGAAAAATCTCGTCGGCCGTGCGGATGATCGCTTCGAGCATCCGCTTGTCGGTGTATTTGCGCGCGCCCTTGGAAAGCTGGATGATGAACGGCGCCTGGCTGTCGAGGCAGCCGCGGAACAGGCCCATGGTCTGTTCGAGGTTGTTGATGTTGTACGCGCCGACGGCGTACTTGCCGTAGGCGAGTTTGTAGAGCTGGGCGGTCGTGACGATCATAAAAAACGATGGGGCCGTCGGGATTTTTGATTTTTCACGCCAACGTACCCGCTACAAGTTCATTGGCGAGGGGCAAAAAACCGGCAACATGAACGACGCGCAACGGCTGGAACTGGAAAAAATCCGTGACGAACAGTTGGCGCTCACCGGCCGCCTATCGCGGCTCGAAACCCGCCTGCGCAATCTGGAAGCCGACATCGCCGCAGAGCCTGCCGCCTTCGCGCCACCGCCGGTGCCGATACCGAAAGCCCCGCCGATGGTGCCGCCGCCGCTGAGCAT
>CAXTQD010000447.1:0-3479 GCA_964246175.1 uncultured Chthoniobacterales bacterium
CAGTAACAGCGGCGGGTGGGGGCGCAGGGGCGGTCGCCACGGCGGCGTTCTGGGCCTTGCGGGCGAGTTGGCGGAAGGTCAACTGCGCCTGCTGCGAGGGCTCATCCTCGCGCGGGTGACGCCGCTCGTACGTGCCGTCGGTGCGCAGCACGCGGGCCTTGACGTTGTCGCTCAGGAACGCCGGCAGGATCTCGTCGGTCACCCGTGCTTTCGTCGACTCGTCCTCCACGGGGAAGACGACCTCCACGCGCCGGTCGAAGTTGCGTGGCATCCAGTCCGCGCTGCCGAGATAGACCAGCGGCTTGCCGCCGTTGCCGAAAAGATAGATGCGGCTGTGTTCGAGGAAGCGGCCGACGATGCTCAGCACCCGGATGTTCTCGCTCACCCCCGGCAGCCCCGGCCGTAGGCAGCACATCCCGCGCACGATGAGGTCGACCTTGACGCCCGCCGCCGCCGCCTCGTAGAGCGCGACGATGATTTCCTCGTCCACGAGGGAGTTCAACTTCACGATGATCCGGCCTTCCTCGCCCGCCCGCGCGCGGTCGCGCTCGCCGGCGATTAGTTCGACGAAACGTTTCCGCAGCTCGAAGGGGGCAACGAGGAGTTTCTTGCCGCCGACGTACTCGCTCAGGCCCGTGAGGTTGTTGAAGACGATGGCGACCTCCGAAGTCAGCGCCGGAGCGGTCGTCAGCAGGCTGAGGTCTGTGTAGAAGCGTGCCGTCGTGGAGTTGTAGTTGCCCGTGCCGAGATGGCAGTAGAGCCGGATGCGGTCGTCGTCGCGGCGGACGATCATCATCATCTTGCAGTGGGTCTTCAGTCCGACCAGCCCGTACACGACGTGGACGCCCGCCTCCTCCATCTGGCGCGCCCAGCGGATGTTGTTCAATTCGTCGAAGCGCGCCTTCAGTTCCACGAGCACCGTCACCTGCTTACCCCTGCCGGCCGCGCGTAGGAGCGCCTGGACGATGGTGGACTTCGCGCTCGTGCGGTAGAGCGTCATCTTGATGGCGAGCACCTGCGGATCGTTGGCTGCCCGGTCTACGAGATCGACCACGCTCTGGAAACTCTCGTACGGATGGTGCAGGAGCACGTCCTGCCGCCGCATGACCTCGAAGATATCCGCGCTCGCCGGCAGCGCCTTGGGCGTGGCGGGCGTGAACGGCCGGTCGCGTAGCCGCGGGAACGCATCGCTCGTGTAGAGCGGCTGTAAGTGCAGAAAGTTGATCGGCCCGTCGAGACGGTACAAGTCGTCCTCCGTCAGCTTGAACACCTCTAAGAGGAACCGCGCCACCTCTGCAGGCATGTCGGCTTGCACCTCCAGGCGTACGGCGTTGCCGCGGCTCTGCCGCCGAAGTTCCTCCTCGATGGTCTGGAGAAGGTTCTCGGCTTCTTCCTCGTCGATGTAGAGGTCCGAGTTGCGCGTCATGCGGAACGCGTCCGCGTCAATCACCTCCAACCCCGGGAACAGCCGCCCGAGGTTGTGCTTCATCAAGTCCTGCAAAAAGAAGTAGTGATACCCCGGCCCGAGTTCGCCCGCCGACTTCTCCGGCACGAGCAGCATCCGGTCAAGCACACGCGGGATCTGTACAATGGCCGTGGAAACCTCCGTTTCCCCTGGGCGCTTGAGCCGCACGATCAGGTTGTGGCTCTTGTTGGCCAACTGTGGAAACGGGTGGCTCGGATCGACCGCCAGCGGGGTCAGGACGGGAAAGAGTTCTTCGTTGAAGAGGGTCTCCGCCCAAGCCAGCGCTGTGGGCGGCAGGTCCGCGACGTGGTGGATGAAGACATTTTCCTTCGCCAGGGCAGGCACGAGATCGTCGTTCCAACAGCGGTACTGGAGGGCGAGCAATTCACGCACACGCCGGCTGGCGGCGGCGATGATCTCGGCGGCCGCGAGGTGGTCCGCTCCGATATAGGGTGTCTTGCTTTCGATCTGCTGCTTGAGGCCGGAGATGCGGATTTCGAAGAATTCGTCCAAGTTCGTGCCAAAGATCGACAGGAAGCGCACACGCTCCAGGAGCGGCTGGGAAGGGTCGAGGGCTTCTTCGAGGACGCGGTAGTTGAATTCCAACCAACTCAACTCCCGGTTGATGAAGAACTCGGGGCGATCAAATTCCGCGGGGATAGGGTTGTCGGTCATACGGATACCTTCCCGTAAGGTGTCACGTTCCGGGCCGTTGGAAAAGCGCGGAGCGTGTGGCAGAAAATTCACGATTGGACGTGCCTACGCGTCGTGGAACGAGGCGTCCAGGTGGGTCTTGGCGCAGTCTAGGCAAATCGGGTGCGAGGTACGCTGGTCGAAACCCTTGGCAAAGTAGTCCTCCATCGGCATCCACTCGTCGCCGTCGCCGATACGGCGGCACGACGCGCACACGCGGATGAAACGCTCCACGTAGTACAGGCGCGTCAGGAGCTTGCGGGTGATCAGGAACACCGACAGCCAGACCGCCAGCGCGACGGCGGATTCGAGGGCGGCCTCGTGCCAATCTGGCGCGGTCGGCGCGCCGCCGAACAGGAGGCGCGGCAGGCTGATGAGCTCGTCCAGCCACGAGAGCGTGATGATCACGAGAAAACCGAGGGTCTGATACCAGAGGATGCGGGACTGCGGACGCTGGGACTTCATGTTCCCTTAAGAACCGTCGCCGAGCCAAATTGTTCAGCGGAAAAGTGACTCTGCAGGCATGCCGGTATGGGAAACTTGGGTCAGGCAAAGGATTTCGCTTCGCTCTGCGATATTCGTCTGACTATTGCTAATGCGGCGAATCCAAGGTCTCAAATCCTGTGTTCTAACCACTGCAACCGCTAGAGTATGCGACTATTACTATGGACGCGGGTTTGCGATGACCCCGCAGTTGGAGACACGCGAGATCCCGGCGACAACCTGTGTGCTGCACCTCCGAGGAGTGACCCACGTGGCGGCCGACATCCTGGCTTTCGGCGGTGGCCTGTACTACGTGGAGGGCGATGTCCCTGTGAAGCTATCGCCGAGGGCGTATGCCGTGCATGGGGTGCTGTCAAAAGATTACAGCGCGGTCTGGTTGGAAGATGACCTGGGGCGCATCGTTTCCAAGAAGATCGAGAAGGGAAGCGGTCTCTGAAAAGGTCGTCAGCCAAGCAGAAATCTTGCCGTGTGATCAGTCTGCACCCCAGCCGCCGCCGCCCGGGGTTTCCAAGCGTAGCACGTCGCCGGAGTAGAACTGCCAGCGGCCGGAGGAGAGGAGGTCGATAAACGTCTCTTCGCCCGCGCGGCGCAGGCGGTTGCGGCCGGGTACGCCGGGCTTGCCGCCGTTTGCGCCGTAAGGTGGAAGCGTGCGGCGGTTGGTGAGGAGGGAGACGTTCAGGTCGGCCAGGAACTCTACCTCGCGCACCATCCCATCGCCGCCGGGGTGTCCGCCCGCGCCGCCGCTGCCCCGTCGCACTGACCACTCGCGCAGGCGCACGGGGTAGCGGGTTTCGAGGACCTCGGGGTCGGTCAGGCG
>CAXTQD010000448.1:0-1085 GCA_964246175.1 uncultured Chthoniobacterales bacterium
TGTCTTGCTATTATGGGTCAGGCATCTTCTGCTTTGCATCATCCTCATGGATAACGCGGCTTCCCGCTCACGCCGTTCGCGTTTGGCTGTCGCCGTTCTCGGCGGCGGGCTGGCTCTGGCCGCGCTGCTGCCTGCCCGGGCACAGGACACAGCCGTGTACACCCCCCTCTACAGCTTTGCCGCGACCGACGGCAGCCTGCCGGGCGGGTTGGTGCAGGGAAGCGACGGCAACTTCTACGGCACAACCAAGAACGGCGGCTTGGGCTCCATCGCCGGAACGAGCTTCACAGGTTACGGCACGGTTTTTCGGATGACCCCAGCGGGCGAACTGACGACGCTCTATGCCTTCACCGGTGGCGACGATGGGGAGCGTCCTAGCGGCTTGAGCAAGGGCCTCGACGATAACTTCTATGGGGTGACCGTCAGCGGCGGGACCGACGGCGGCGGCACGGTGTTTCGCATCACACCGACGGGCGAACTGACGACGCTCTACGCCGCCAGCGGCTTCTCTCCAGGTATCGTCGGTCCGCTGGTGCAGGACGACAGCGGCAACTTCTACGGCGTCTCCAAAGATGGCGGCTTGGACTACGGCAGCATCTTCCGCCTGACCCCAGCAGGGCAGTATACCACTCTGTATCTATTCCCTGGTGCCAACGTTGGTGCTGCCAGTTCCAGCCTGACGCGCGGCAGCGATGGCAACTTCTACGGTGCGGCCCAAGGTGGAGCCCACAATGTCGGAACGATCTATCAGATTACTCCGGCGGGTACGTTCACGACGCTCTACACCTTCACGGATGGCGCAGATGGGGCCTTCCCAAACGGTCTGACCCTGGGTCCCGATGGCAACCTGTACGGCACGACTCAGGCCGGCGACGACTCGTACGGGAAACCTTATGGAACGGTGTTCCGGATCACCAACGCGGGGCAGTTCAGCGTCCTCTACAGCTTTACCAACGGCAGCGACGGCAGCCACGCCGGCATTGGTAGCCCGGTCTGCTGGACATGCTGGATCCACTCTATCGCCCCCTGGCTCTCCTGCGCGAGCGAGACCGCGGTGGTTTGTGCTGCCATACTACTGTCCTTCT
>CAXTQD010000448.1:1095-2000 GCA_964246175.1 uncultured Chthoniobacterales bacterium
ACGGCAGCATGCCCATCAACAATCTGGTGCTGGGCAGCGACGGCAACTTCTACGGAGTCACCGACAGCTCCTACTCGCCGATGCTGTCCTTGCTCTTCCAGGTTACTCCGCAGGGCGTGCTCACTCCCCTGTACGCCAGTCCCACCACCATCGGCGGGGAGCCCGACTTCAGCAGCGGGTTCATTCAGGGCAGCGACGGTAGCTTCTACGGCTCGGACCCCGGCGAACTCGACAATCAAGGTTCGGTCTTCAAGCTGACCGTCGAGTCTCACCCGGCGTTCTTCAGCGGGCAAACACCGTTGTGCGACGGCGTGGACTACCTGGCCTTCCGCAGCGGCAATCTGTTCGGCTACTACACGTTCCTGAGCGATCCAGACTACCTCTATCATTTCGATCTCGGCTACGAGTACATCCTCGACGCCAACGATGGCAATGGCGGGGTGTACCTTTACGACTTCCAGAGCGGCACGTTTTTCTACACGTCGCCCGCCTTTCCGTTCCCGTACCTGTACGACTTTAGCTTGAACGCGGTGCTCTACTACTACCTGGACCCGAACAATCCCGGCCACTACACCAGCAGCCCACGCTACTTCTACAATTTTGGCACAGGCAAGATCATCACCAAGTGAACCGGCAGCCGCAGGGCTAGCGTTATTTGCTGTGCACCTGCTGCGGCCATTGAACACCGTTTCGCTTGGAGTCTCATAAAACATATGAGGTTGTGTGAAAACGCTGCCCTTTGCTGACGCGGGTTGGTAGGATCGGTGATGCGTCACATCCAGGGCAGCGACCGCGCGCAGAGCCTGCTCTTGCCCGCGTCGGTGGAGGACTACGTTGGTGAGCACAACCCGGTGCGCGCCATCGAGGCGTTCGTGGACGGCTTCGACCTCCAGAGGGCGGGCTTC
>CAXTQD010000448.1:2010-3455 GCA_964246175.1 uncultured Chthoniobacterales bacterium
ACCGGGTGCGTTCCTCGCGCCGCCTGGAAGCCGAGTGCCACCGCAACCTGGAGGTGATCTGGTTGCTGCGCGGACTGCGGCCTGACTTCAAGACCATCGCCGACTTCCGGCGCGAGAACGCGCCTGCCTTCAAGGCGGCCTTTCGCCGCTTCGTGTATCTCTGCTGATCGAGTCCCCGGCTTTGGTCCAGAACGTGTGAGAGGTTCGGGTTGGTGGGATGGTTAGCAGTTTCTGTTGGTGAAGCAAGCGGCGGATGCGGTGTTTGCCACTCTGGTGTCTGGAGCCTGGGCTTCGTAGAACGCCTGCTTGGGCGTGCGGTAGCCGAGGCCGCCGTGGGGGCGCTCCTCGTTGTAGTACCGTCGGTAGTCTTCGATGACGACGCGGGCCTCGGCGAGGCTGAGCATCAGTTCGCGGTCCAGGCACTCGTCACGCAAGGAGCCGTGGAAGCTCTCCACATGTCCGTTTTGCCAGGGACTGCCTGGCTCGATGTAGAGGGTCTTCACCTGGCGATCAGCCAACCAGGCTTGCAGAGTGCGGGCGACGAACTCGCTGCCATTGTCGCTGCGGACGTGATCAGGCACCCCTCGCTGGGTTACCAGCCGCTCCATGACCGCGATGAGGTCAGTCGCCGTGAGTTGCCGGGCGACGTGCAGGGCCAGGCACTCACGGCTGTACTCGTCGAGCACCGAGAGGATGCGCAGCTTGCCGCCGCTGTCGGTGCGATCACTGATGAAGTCCCAAGTCCAGACGTGGTTGACGCCCTGCGCTTTGGTGGGGATGGTGCCGGTCGAGCGGCCTCGTCGTCGGGGTCGCTTCGTCCACCGTTTGACGCGCAAGCCGCACTCTCGCCGGATGCGCTGCACGAGCTTTCGTCCAACCTGCCAGCCCTCTCGGCGTAGCAGACGCACGAGCTTGCGGTAGCCCAAGCGTGGGTACTGGTGCGAGAGCCTCTCGATCTGCGCGTGTAAACGCAACAACCAGTCAGAGGGCTGCCGTGGTGGATGGCGGTAGCTAGAACGATGTAGCCCCAGGTACCGACAAGCCCTGCGCTCCGAGCAAAGTCCGGCTTTGACGATGCCTTGAACTGCTCGCCGCTTCTGCGCAGGGCTCACCATTTTTTTGCGTTCACCTCCTCCAGCACCCGGATTTTGAGCAGGCTGTCGGCGAGCATCTGCTTGAGCTCGGCGTTTTCTTTTTCGAGCTGCCGGTACTTGCGGGCATCCTTGAGCTCCATGCCTCCAAACTTCTTCTTCCAGCGATAGAAGCTCGCGGCCGAAACGTTGTGCTTACGGCAAACGGCTTCTGGGTCCTTGCCGCCGTCGGCTTCGCGCAGGATGCGGATGATCTCCTCGGTCGTGTGTCTCTTCTGTTTCATGGTCGGTTCCTATCCTTTCGGTTGGGAACCTCTCACTCAAACCGGACCAGTTGCAGGGGCCTCAATCACT
>CAXTQD010000449.1:0-3446 GCA_964246175.1 uncultured Chthoniobacterales bacterium
TTCCCGAAACGCCGGACAGCTGGCTCGACGACGCGCTGGCGGCGCGCTGGCGGCCCTGGTGGGCGTGGCCTTCCAGTGGGGAACGCTGGGGCTGCGGCAATCCTTCCGCGAGCGTCCGACGACGCTCGGGCGGGTGCCGGCGTGGCTGCGGCCGACGCTCGGCGGAGTGGTGACGTGGGCGGTCGGCGCGGCGATCTTCCTGTTCACCGGCCACCTGGGTATCTTCAGCCTGGGCTACGCGGACCTCAACAGCGGGCTCTACAACCTGTTGACTTGGCGGCTGGCGGCGCTCCTGCTCGTGGGCAAATGGGTCAGCACGGTCGTCGGCTACGGCACGGGCGGATGCGGCGGCATCTTCGCGCCGAACCTGTTCCTGGGCGCGATGTGCGGGGCGGCGCTCTCGGGCCTGTGCAGCAGCGGGCTCGGCTTGCACCTGAGCAACAACGACCACGTGCTGCTGACCGTCGTGGCAATGAGCGCGTGCCTAGGCGCGGTGGTCGGCGCGCCGCTGACGAGCATCCTGATCGTCTTCGAAATGACGCACGAGTTCGCGCTCGTGCCCGCGTTGCTGGTCGGCGCGCTGGTCAGCCAGGCGATCAGCCGCTCCATCCTGCACCACAACTTCTACGAACAGGTGCTCCTGGCCGACGGGCACACGATGCGCACCTTCATGCCGCCGCGCGACCTGCGGAGTTGGCGGCAGTACCCGGTGTCGGCCATTGCCAATTTTCAACCGGTGATCCTCACCCCGGAAGACCTCGCGCCTGACCGTCTGCCGACCCTGCTCGACGCTAACCCGCACTACGAACGCTTCCCGGTCGCCGGGTCGGGCGAGGACAACCCGCCCGGGCTCTTGGTGCGCACGGAAGCAGCGGCGGCGCTGGAGTCAGGCTACCCGGCGAAGGTCCACCCCGCCCCGACGTGCCTGCGCGAACAAACCATCGGCGAAGCGCAGATGACGCTCATCGAGTCGCCGCAAGGAATGGTGCTGGTGCTCGACGCACCGGGAGGGATGGTCGTCGGACTCCTGACGCTGCACGATCTGTTGCGGGCGCAGGATTCGTTGGCGAAGGACGAGGGGTGAAGCTCCAGATGGGCCGCGTTGCGCGGCAGGAAAATCACCGCGATTTTTTCGGCGTCGGCTTTGGTTTGATGCCAAAGAGCTTCTGGAAAAAGTTCGGTGCAGGCGTCGGAGTCCTGTGAGCATTGTGGTGTGTCCGCGTGCTGCTCCTGCTGGGCATGTTCTTCGTTGCCTGCGCCGCGGGGCTGGCATCGACCACAGCGTCTTCGTGGGCATCGTTCGCCACCGCTGCCACAGGCGAAGGCGTGGGCGTGGGCGACTCCACTGCCGGGCTGGCGTCGAGTCCATCCAAGCCGGATCGTGGTTCCAGCGGCTCGGCCTCTACCACGAACGACGGTGGTAGGGCGACAACCGCCGGCGGCGCTGGGGTCGGCTCCGGCGTGGAGGCCACCGGCTCGGGCGTCGGCGTCGGTTCCGCCACGGCGACCGCCGTAGGAGACACCGCCGCGGGAACGTTGACGGTGACCGGCGCCACGGTTTTTGGCGGGGCGGCCGGAGGTTTGTCGTCATCGCGCCGGAAGACCACGCCGATCACCAGCAGCACCAGCAGCACCACCAGCGCCGTCGCCACCCCGGCGAGATTTCGCCGCCTCCCAGCCGCCCGCGCGAACGACCGCGCCGCGGCCCCGAGGTGCCCCGTCACCGTGTCGGCGACCGCAGCCTTCGGCGGCGTGGCGACCGGCAGGGCGGCGGGAGTCGCCGGATGCGCCGTTTTGCCCGGGTCGGTCCCCTCCGTCAGCGGCAAGAGCAAATCCTCCCGGTTCGACACCGCGCGCAGGCAGTTCTCCATGGCCGTGCGCAGTTCGCCCGCATTTTGGTAACGTTGGAGCCGGTTCTTCTGCAACATCTTTTCCAACAGCATCCGCACCGGCTCGGGGCATGGCGGGAGCTGCCACCACGGCGGCGGCGCGTGCAGGTGTTGGGTGATGACCTGCGTCATTTTCCCCTCAAAGGGCGGCCGGCCTACCAGCAAAATCCACAGCGTCACGCCCAAGCTATAAATGTCCGAGCGCACGTCGAGGTCCTGTTCCTCCAACTGCTCGGGACTCGAAAACAGCGGCGTGCCCACGAAGCCCGTCGCGGTCAGTTGCGGCGCGGTGTCCTCCGCCGCGTACGAACGCGCCAGCCCGAAGTCGATCACCTTGACCGCCAGGGGCTCGTCGCCTCCCTCGCTCTCGCGCAGCACCATGACGTTGGCCGGCTTGATGTCGCGGTGGATGAGCCCCTGGCGCGACGCCGCCGCCAGCGCCCGGGCCACCTGGAGGCCGACGTGCAGGACCGTCTCCACCGGCAGCGGCCCCGCGCGCGCGACGAGGTCTTCCAGGGTCTCGCCGTCGATGAACTCCATCGAGTAGAAGAACCCCTGCGGGTCCACGCCGAGATGGTAGACGTTGGCGATGTTCGGGTGGCGTAGCCGTGCGGCCACGCGGGCCTCGCGCACGAAGCGCTGCCCGGCCATCGCGCTGTGGAGGTAATCGGCGCTGATGACCTTGAGCGCGACGTGGCAGCGCAGGTTCGTGTCGAACGCCTTGTAGGTGACGCCCATCGCCCCGCGGCCGAGTTCCCACAGGCGGCCGTCCTCGCGCCGGAGCACTTGGTAGTGGCCGAACGTTTCACCCTCGGTGACGACGCCCTCGCGCTTGCCCGGCGCGGGCGGCAGGGGCAGGGAATCGTCGATGGTCGGAGTGTCGTTCACGCGCGCGAAAGAAACCGCATCGGAAGCAGGACGCGTTCCGACTTCACCGTGCCGACGGGCGACCACCACGGCCCGCGACCGTCAAAAAGAGGCTCAGGCAGACGAGTTCCGCCAGGCCGAAGACGATCTTGAGCCAGTACGGCACGACGGGCTCGTGGTACTGCGAGAAGAACGCCTCCACGATCCCGGCCCACACGAGCATGACGGCCACGCCGCCGATGAGCGTCACCAGGTCGTCGCGGATGCCCGCCAACCGCGCACGCAAAGGCACGCGCTGGCCCCAGCCGATCATCGCCCCGCCGAGCACGAGCCCCGCCTGACCGGCCAGCACGAAGGCGGGGATCTCGATGGACCCGTGCGGCAACAGCCAGCCAGCGAGAAACAATCCCTGGCCCGCGCGCAGGTAGTCCAGGCAGATCGCGCCCAGGATCACGCCGTTGTAGAAGATGAGCACGACCACGCCCGCGCCCCACGTCAGCCCAAGACCCATGGAGAGGATGCTGATGCGGATGTTGTGCGACATGAGCTGCCCGGAGAACGACGCCTTGTGGCCGGCGAGGTGCGCGCCCTTCTCCTCTTCCTCCTCGGCGACACGCTCGCCGGGGGTCTGGTCCGCGTGCCCGAAGGGCAGGATCACCGCGCGCGCGGTGATCCTGCCCTTCGGGCACG
>CAXTQD010000450.1:0-3435 GCA_964246175.1 uncultured Chthoniobacterales bacterium
CCCCAGAGTTTTTCGTCGCCGCCCGCCCCGCGGATGAAGTACGGCTGCCCGTCGCGGCGGAGTTCGTAAGCGTCGCCGTCATGGACGAGCGCAACGGGCGCGGCGTGCGCCACCGGGCGGAGCGCGGGCAAGAGGAGCAGCGCGAGCAGCCCAGCGGTGCGATTCATGCCTCAACGGGTTTCCGCGAGCGGGAACATCCGGAAGGGGGCTTGCAGGAAGTGCCAGAACGTCAGTGACTCCGGGACGCCGCGTTCGTCCCACTGGTTCGGGCGGCAGTAGAGGAACGCGATCAGCGCGCGGTGCTGGTCCACCGGCAGGCGCTCCAGCTTGAGCGCGAACCCGCCGTCTTCCTCGCGCCCCAGCGCGCTCACCGGCACCTCGCGCAGACCGCACGCCGGGACGCTGATCGTCAGGCCCGCCAGCGGCGCGTACTGCCCGGTGGCGTTTTCCAGCAATTCCGCCGGGTCGGCGGCGAGCACGAGGTCGGCGTCGGAGATCGCCGCGACCGTCACCGGCCAACTCACCCCGCGGCGGCGGATCGTGGCGGGCAGTTCGTGCTTGAAGCGCAGGGAAGTCGAAAGCTGCGGCACGTCCAGGGACGCCAGGAAGCTCAGCCAGAGCAGCCCCATCGAATAGATCGACCAGCCGATGGCCAGCGCGAAGATGCTCGGGTCCGCCGCCCAGCGCGCGTTGATCACCGCGTAAACGATGGCGGGCACGTAGAGCGCCATCAGCACCAGCAGCGGCACGCCGACCACGGGGTTGAACGTCAGCCCGCTCTTCGTCTCGCCCTTGGCGGACACCTTGAAGGGCTTGCCGAAGGGCTTGTGCAGGGTGCTCAGGATCGTCAGCGTCATCGGCACGCAGAGCATCGTGTCGTACACTTCCGACCAGAAGGCCGAGCGGTGGCCGCCCGCCAGCCAGGAGAGCGCCAGCGCCTGGCAAACCCAGTACGGCAGGAAAAACGTGAGCAAAAGCTGGCCCGACGTGTTCAGGGGCACGACGCCGAAGAAAAAGAACAGCAGAGGCAGCAGCAGGCAGAAGAACCGGCTGACCATCGGCAGGTAGTGAATCGGGCCGCAGAGGTGGACCACGCGCTGCACCCAGCGCAGGCCGGGCACGGTCAACGGGTTCGTCGGGGCGAAGAACGACTGGATGGTCCCGCGCGCCCAGCGCAGACGCTGCGTGACGAACTCACTCGTGAACTCGGCGGCGACCCCGGCAGAGAGCAGTTCGTTGAGGTAATAGGTTTTGTAGCCCGCGGCCTGCAACTTGATGGAAGTCGCCCAGTCCTCGCTCAGGGTTTCGCCGGGAAAGTTGCCGATCTCCTCCAACGCGCGGCGGCGCAGGATGAAGCTCGTGCCGTGGCAGATGATCGCCCCCATGCTGTCGCGGCCGGGCTGCGCGGCGCGCATGAAGACCTGTTGTTCCTCGGTGATCACGTCCGGCAGCCCGAGGTTGCGGCTCACGGCGTCCACGCTGTAGAAGTTCTGCGGCGTCTGCACGAGGCCGACCCGTTCGTCCAGGAAGAAGCCGACGGTGCGTTCGAGGAAGTCCTGCGTGGGGATGAAGTCGGCGTCGAAGACGGCGATGAGTTCGCCGGTGGTCGAGGGCAGGGCGGCGTTCATGTTGCCAGCCTTGGCGTGCTTGTTGTCGGGGCGGTCGCGGTAGTGGCAGCCCAGTTCCCGGGCGAGCGCGCGCATGGCGGGCCGCCGCTGGTCGTCGAGCAGGTAAATCTGCTTGCGCGGGTAGCGCAGGCTCTGGCAGCCCAGCACCGTGCGCCGCAGGATGTCGACGGGTTCGCTGTAGGTCGGCACGAAGATGTCCACCGTGGGCAGGTAACGGCCGGAGACCACCGACTCGGAGAGCCGCGTGGCGTCCGGGCTACGGTTCTTGGGCCAGAACATCTGCAAGTTGGCCGAGAGCGCCTTCACGTAGATGATAAACTCGGCCAGGAAAAACAGGACGCTGAAGACGATGCTGGTCCAATCCGAAAAGTTGAACGTCGCAAAGAGCCGGAAGGCCATGTACACCGTGTAGAGGCCGCTCAGTCCCAGGATGACCACGGCGCGCAGCCAGTGGGCGGGATGCGGATACAGGGCGGTCAGGGCGTAGGTCAAAGCGCCCAGCACCACCGACGGCAAGAGCACCGCGAACAGCGGCGTCGAAGTGTTGACCACCCGGAACTGGCTGGCGACGCCCATCCAACCACGGACGACCGCCGCCCACCACGCCGGGAGGTCGCCAACGGTCGCCAGACCGGCGACGGCGAGACCGACGACGGCGACGAGCAAACAAACTTCCAGCCGGAGCGGGAAGCGGCGGGGCGCGGGGTTCACGGCGCGGTGCTGACTTTGGCCAACTTGCCCTTGGTCGAGCCGAAAAGTTGCTCGACCCGTTCCCGGAGGGCGTCCGCCTGCGTGCGGCGGGCCTGCGGCTTGTAGAAGGTGACCTGCACGCTCCGACCGACACCGTAGAACGCCTCGGGCCCGAAGGGCTGCTTCCACGCCACGTCCACGCGCACGGCGAGCTGGCGCTTGACCATCTCGGGGGGCGGCACGGCCACGGTGGTGTCGTAGGCCAGGCGGCCCACGCCCGCACGGACAGATTCGAGCGAGCCACGCCACTGCACCGTGCTGTCGAGCGAGGAAACCGTCGCCGGCAGCCCGGGGTGCAGTTCGCTCACGCGGCGTTCGGAAAAGAAGGCGTCCACCCAGATGTGGTCGGGGTTGATGACCTCCAGGACGAGGTGGTCGGCGTCCACCTGTTCGCCGGGCTTGCCGGAAATCGCCCAGACCAAACCGTCCACCGGCATCGTGACGACCGACTCCTTTTGCAAAGCCGACTGCTCGCCCATTTCCTTGACCCGGGCTTGCACGCGCACGAGTTGGTCTTCCTTGGATTTGACGATGTCCCGGGCGTTGTCCAGGCGCTTCTGCGATTCGAGCAGCACGATGTGCGCGATGGCGCCCATGTCGTAGAGACGCCGGTCTTTTTCCAGGGTGATTTCCTCCTGGCTGACGGTGTTCTTCGCGCCGAGCACCTCGCCTTGCAACGTGTCCGCTTGGCTGAGCAAGACGTTGTGCTGCGAGACGCTTTCCCGGTCGCCGAAGTGGAGATTCTCCACCGTGAACAGCGGGTCGCCCTTCTTCAGCAGAGTCCCGGGGCGGACATTGCCCATGCGAAGCTGCCCGGCGATGGGGGTGCGGATCTGGACGATCTCGGCGTTGATGACCGCCTGTTCGCTGTCGAGTGAGGTCATCAGCCCGCGCAGCCACACGGCGGCACCCATCAGGAGCATCACGACCAGCGTGATGCGCAGCACGCGGAACAAGCCGCCACGGAGGTTAGCGATCATCTCGGCAAGGTTGGTCGGGAAACACGGAGAACGAACGTCCTAGGGCCGGCCGGCGTCGGTGTGACTCCGACGCTCGG
>CAXTQD010000451.1:0-3407 GCA_964246175.1 uncultured Chthoniobacterales bacterium
TCATGGCAGTCAGCGCCTTGAACTGGCGGTGGAACGCCGAAGGGCTCATCCGCGCGACCCGGGCCAGTTCCTCGATGCGGACGGGCTCCGTGAAGCGTTCGCGCAGGGTCTGGATGGCGGTGACCACGCGCCGGTCGTGGCCGTTGGCCAGCACCATCCGGGCGATGTCCCCGCCCCGCGGCCCGGTCAGCAGCCAGTAGCACCACTCGCGCATGATTGACGGATAGAGGGTTGGGATCGCCCGGGGCGTCCCCAACAACCGCACCGCCCGCCGCACGCCATCAGCCATGGGTCCGTCGAAGTCGGCGACGAACACGCCCCCACCGATTTCCCCGCCCACATGGGTCAGGTCGCCCAGGCCCGCCAACACCTCGCGCATCACGGCGAGGTCCAGCTCGACGACGACGCTCAGGTAGGGCTTATCCGGGCTGGCCTCCACGACGCGACCGTAGGAAGGCATTTCAAGGCTGACCACGAGGGCCTGTCCCGCCCGGTAGTCGAAACGCCGGTGGCCGAACGTCGTCTGCTTGGCCCCCTGCACCACGATGCACAGCGCAGGCCGGAAGATGCGGTGCGAGGGCGGCTGCGGACGGTCCGCGCGCAGGATGGTCAGGCCCGGGATCGCCGTCAGGAACGGGCTCTGGCCGATCCGGGATTCGGTGTAGCGCAGGACGGCTGCCGCCAAAGTTTCTTCCATCAATGAATGTCATCGCTTCCCACCGTTCCAAGGTAGGCGGCCGAGCAGGAATAGGCAAGAAGTCAGAGCGTTCGGACATTCCGGCGGACGGGCTGAGGCGGTAGTTTGACCCATGTCTACGACCCCTTCGTCCACCAAGATCGCTGTCGTCACCGGCGGCAGCCGCGGCTTGGGCCGCAACACCGTGCTCAGCCTCGCAGGACGCGGCGTGCGCTCGGTCTTCACCTACCACTCCAACCGCGCCGAGGCGGACAACGTCGTGGCGGCGTCCCGCGACGCCGGCTGCGAAGCGGTCGCCCTGCTTTTAGACACGGGCAAGGTCGGTACTTTCGACGCCTTCGTGCGGGAAACGCGGGGGACGCTGTTGGAGATGGGAGCCGAACGCTTCGACTACCTCGTCAACAACGCGGGCACCTCCCACCACGCGCCCATCGCTGAGGTGACCGAGGAGGACCTGGACGGCCTCTACCGCGTCCACTTCAAGGGCGTTTTCTTCCTCACGCAGAAGCTCCTGCCGCTGATAAACGACGGCGGTCGCATCGTCAACGTGTCCTCCGGGCTGACGCGCGTGAGCTTCCCGGGCAGCAGCGCCTACGCCTCCATGAAGGGAGCCGTCGAAGTGCTCACCCGTTACCTGGCCAAGGAACTCGGGGCGCGCCGCATCACCGCCAACACCGTGGCACCCGGGGCGGTGCAGACCGACTTCAGCGGCGGCATGGTGCGCGACAACCCGCAGGTCAACAAGGCCGTCTCGGACGCGACGGCGCTCGGCCGCCCGGGGTTGCCGGAGGACATCGGCCCGATGATCTCCGCGCTGCTGAGCGAGGACAACCGCTGGGTCAATGCCCAGCGCATCGAGGTCTCCGGGGGCCTGGTCATCTAGGGTAGCACTTCGCAGATGGCAGGGCCGGCGGTGCGCTTGCCCTGCAACCAGCGGGGCTCCATCCAGCCGCGCGGCGCGCGGGCGGCCAACGCCCTCTTGCGGCCCGCCGTCCCGAAAGCGTATGCTTGGCGTCCCACCCGATGACGCCCGCCGCCGACCTGAAACTCTCCCGCCGCCCACGCCGGCTGCGCGCCTCCGCCGCCCTGCGCGAGATCGTGCGCGAGACCAGCCTCCATGCCTCGGACCTGATCCTGCCGCTGTTCGTCAGCGCGAAGATCGACTCCCGCCAGCCCGTCGCCAGCATGCCGGGCGTCTTCCAACTCCCGATCGCCGAGGCCGTCGCCGAGGCCCTCGCCGCCCGCGACGCCGGGGTACGCGCCGTGCTGCTTTTCGGCATCCCCGCGCACAAGGACGAACAAGGCAGCGGCGCGTTTGCGGACGACGGCGTCGTCCAGCGGGCGATCCGCGCGATGAAGGCGGCCGACCGGAACCTGCTCATCATCGCCGACGTGTGCTTGTGCGAGTACACCAGCCATGGGCACTGCGGTGTCACCGAGCACGGTGAGAACGGCCACTTCCACGTCCACAACGACGCGTCGGTGGCGCTCCTGGCGCGGGCGGCCGTGTCGCTCGCGGCGGCGGGTGCCGACATCGTCGCGCCCAGCGACATGATGGACGGCCGCGTCGGGGCCATCCGCGCGGCGCTGGACGAACGTGGCTTCCAGAACACGCCGATCATGAGCTACGCCTCCAAGTTCGCGAGCGCCTTCTACGGTCCGTTCCGCGACGCGGCGGAGGGCGCGCCGCAGTTCGGCGACCGGCGCACCTACCAGATGGACCCGGCCAACGGCCGCGAGGCCCTGCGCGAAGCCGCCGCCGACGTGGAGGAAGCCGCCGACCTGCTCATCGTCAAGCCGGGCTTGCCGTACCTGGACATCTTGTGGCGGGTGAAGGAGGAGTTCGGCCTGCCGACGGCCGTTTACAACGTCAGCGGCGAGTACGCGATGGTGAAGGCCGCCGCGGAACGCGGTTGGATCGACGAGCGCGCCGCCGTCATGGAAACCATGCTCGGCTTCAAGCGCGCGGGCGCGGACCTGATCATCACGTACTGGGCGCGGGAGGTGGCGACATGGCTGCGCGAGTGAAGACCGACCGCAAGCGCAAAGCCCGCACGGCCACCGTTCCCGAACCCAGGACCGAGGCCGAATCAGATCGCGTCGAGGCCGCCGCCGAAGAGGCGCTCACGGCCGAGTGCGAGGAGATCGGCGAGGAAACTCCCGACAAACTTCCCGCGCCGCTGGCCCCTCCGCCCCGCCGGGGTGAAACGGCCGCGCACCTGCTGCTCAAGCGTCTGGCGCTGTTTTGGGCGCAAAAGCAGGGCTACCACTCGTGCGCTTTCGAGGTCAGCTTGCCCAACTGCCGCTACCGCGCCGACCTCGCCGCGTACATGCCCAGCAAGGGCCGCATCAAGGTCCGCGCACACGACCCCGCGCTGCCCGCCATGACCCACCGGCTCATGGTCTGCCATACGCTCGGTTCGACGGCGATCTTCGAGTGCAAGCAAGCGCGTTCGGACTTCCTCAAGGACTCCCGCAGCACGCGGGAAACCCTCAAGGAACTCAAGGATTTGCGCGAGCGTCGCGTCGAGTTGGAGCGCGCCCTGCGGGTGCATTACCCGTCTCTCCGGGTGAGCGACTCCCTGTTCCAGGATTACCAGAGCCACGATTTCGGCGAACTGCGCCACGAATCCTACCAGAAGACCCTCACGCGCATCGCGCTCCTGCAAAACCGGCTCTTTCACCAGACGAAGTTCGACACGCTGGTGCG
>CAXTQD010000452.1:0-3379 GCA_964246175.1 uncultured Chthoniobacterales bacterium
AGGACGACCTGTTCACCGCCGACGAGGTTTGCACGCCGCCGCTCCTAGACGGGGAGGGTTGGCTGCCGTGGAAGCGCGACTATCTGCGCGCGCTCTGGCCAGCCCCGGCCGGAGGAGGGAAGACGTGCTTGTTCGTGGGGCGGGGGAGCGCACGCAAACGCCGTCTGGCCGACGAACCGACGTTAGCGCGGGCACTCCACGAACTCGGCTTCGAGAGCCTGGAACCTGCCGGGATGAACGTGGCAGCGCAGGCGGCGGCGTTCGCGGCGGCGCCCGTCGTGGTGGCTGTCCACGGGGCGGCGCTGGCGCACGCTGTCTTCATGCGCCCGGGCGCGCTGCTCATTGAAATTCTCAACGCGCAGCATCCCCAAGCGCTCTACCGCGGGATCGCCGAGGCGGGCGGCGTGCGCCACCACGCCGTGTTGGCCGAACCAGCCGGGACAAGTTCGCGTGACCATCACCACAGCAACAGCGACGACCTGCGGCTGCCGCCCGCCGCGTTCGCCGACCTGCTCGCGCGGGTGCGCGCCGAACGATGACGACCATCGGCCTCGTCGCCGAGGGCTCGGACTGGTTGGCCGTCGACAAGCCTGCGGGTCTGCTCGTCCATCCGACAAAGCCCGGCGGCCCCGTGACCCTGCTCGACCACCTGCGTCGCCTGCTCGCCTACGAACTCGCCTGCGGCGGGCAGGTGTCGCTCGTGCACCGACTCGACCGCGAGACCAGCGGGCTCACCCTCGTCGCCAAGACGGCCACGATGGCGCGGCGGCTCTCGCTCGCCCTGACCCACGGGCAAGTCGGCAAGGAGTACCTCGCCCTCGTGCGCGGCTGGCCAACGTGGGAACGCACGACGCTCGACGCACCGCTCCTGCGTCAGGGGACGCGGCGTCCGTCCGCAATCTGGCTCAAGCAGGCGGTTCACCCCGACGGGGCCGCGGCGCGGACGCGTTTCGAGATCGTGCGGCGTGGCGTGCGCGCGGAGGACGGCGAACGCTGGAGCCTTCTGCGCGCCTTGCCTGAGACCGGACGCACCCACCAAATCCGCGTCCACCTAGCACACCTAGGCCACCCGGTTGTCGGGGACAAAATTTACGGTCCCGACGAGGGCTGCTACCTGCACTTTATTGAAACGGGCTGGACCCCGGAACTCGCCCGCGCGTTGTGGCTCGACCGCCACGCGCTGCACGCGCACCGGCTGACGTTCGACCCCGGCGACGGCACCGGCCCGTGTACCCTCGAAGCGCCGTTGCCGGCGGAGATGGATTGGTGACTGACAAATCACCTGCGAGCGGACGCGGCGGCGCTCATCACGACGACGGCAGCAGCGCGCGTAGTTCCGCTAGTTCGGCTTCCAGCTTCTTGACGCGCTCCACCAGCTTCGGCAAGCGACCACGGTAGGCGTGAAGCTCCTTGAACTTGTCCAGCGGTTCGGCCGGGCATCCCCACATCACCGCCTTGGCCGGCACGCTCTTGCTGACGCCGCCCTGCGCCCCCACGACCACCTCGTCGCCGACCTCGATGTGGCCAACCAGCCCCACCTGACCGGCCAGCGTTACATACTTGCCTAGGCGCGTGCTGCCCGAGATGCCGACCTGCGCCACCAACAGGCAGTGCGGGCCGACGACGACGTTGTGGCCGACGTGGACGAGGTTGTCGATCTTCGTGCCCTCGCCGATGTGCGTGCGCCCGAAACGCGCGCGGTCGATGGTCACGTTCGCGCCGATCTCCACGTCGTCGTCAATCTGCACGATGCCGGTCTGCGGAATCTTGACGTGCCGGCCCTCCTTCAACTCGAAACCGAAGCCGTCTGCGCCGATCACCGCACCGCCGTGGATGATCACCCGCTGGCCGATCCGGGTGTGTTCACGGATCGTGACGTTGGGATCGATCCGGCTGCCTGTCCCCACGACGCTGCCCGCGCCGACGAACGCGCCCGCGCCAATCGACACGCCATCGCCGAGTTCCACCTCGTCACCGAGCACCGCGTAGGGTCCGACCCGCACCTCCGCGCCCAAACGCACGTCGCGCCCAAGCACCGCCGTCGGGTGGACGCCCGGCTCTTCGGCGACCGGCGGGGGCGTGAAGCGTTCGACCAACCGGGCGAACGCCAGCGACGGGTTGTCCACGGCGACCAGCGCCGGCGTACCGCCTTCCGGCCGCCAGCCGAACGCCTCCGGTGGATAGCCGCGCGGCACGAGCACCGCCGCCGCCCGCGAACGCCGCAGGACGGCGAGGTACTTGGGATTGCCGAAGAACGAGATCTCCCCCTCACCCGCCTCGGCCAGCGAGTTGACGCCATCAATGGGCACGTCAGGCGCACCGGCCAGTAGATCGCCGCCGAGCAGCGGCAGGAGGTCAGCGAGGGGAGTCATGTCCGCAAAGAAAACAGGCGGGCGGCTCGCTGTCGAGCCCACCCGCCTGGATTGAGAAGATACCCTTGAAGAGAAGAATCAGGGCTTCTTGGGCGCCGACGGAGCCGGCGTCGCCGCAGCCGCCGGAGCGGGCGTGGCAGCCGGGCGGGTTTTGTTGAGCGCCGTGATGACCTCGTCGCTGAAGTCCATCTTGTCCTGCGAGTACAACACGATCTGCACGCCGTTCATGCTCTGGCCGCTCTTGTCGAAGACCATGTCGAACTTGTCGTCCTTCACCTTGTCGTTCACGACCTTCATGATCTCTTCCACGATCTGGTTGCGCATCCGCACGGCCTGTTCCTGGAGCTGGCGCTCGCGCGAGGTCTTGAACTCCTGGATTTCCTGTTCGAGCTGGCGTACCTGGCCGATCTTGTCTTCACGCTTCTTCTGGCGGTCACTCTTGGCCTGCTGACTCAACGCCGGGTTATCGATGTCTTTGTTGAGCTGGTTGATCTCGTCCAGCATCCCCTTGTGGCTCTCCATGCGCTCGTCGAGGTCCTTCTTGGCGGACTCGCGCGCGTCGTTGATCTTATTCTCGGCGTCCTTGGTCTTGTAGTAGCCGCTGAAGACCTTGTTCATGTCCACAGTGGCGATCTTCTGCGCGTGCGCGGCGGGCGCGGCGGTACAGAACGCCGCGGCGGTCAAGAGGCTGGAGAGGGTGAGACGGATTTTCATGGGTAGGGCTGCGTTTGACTGCATGTTCGTGCGGTTGTTCAAAATTGGCAATCGACTTTCAGGGGCAATTTCCCGTCGGCAAAACGTGCGCCGAACAACCCCCCAGCCGCGTCCGGATCGTCGTCTAAACACCACGGCGCGGGCGCGTTATCCACGGACACGCCGGTAGCAAGATTCATCGTCAGGCTCGCTCCGGGCGTCCACGCCGCGTCCACGGACCGCCCGGAACCCGCTCCGCGCCGCGCCGCGAACGCCCCACCCGGCGACTGGCGGCGGGTGCGCTGGTGCTGGCG
>CAXTQD010000453.1:0-3377 GCA_964246175.1 uncultured Chthoniobacterales bacterium
GCATTGGGCAATAGGAAATGTTCGGCGAGCGGCGGAAAACTTCAGGTTTAAGCGAGTTGGCGGACGGTCTCATCGCCGAGACGCTGCTGGTCTTCGGGGGTGAGCACCTTGCCGGTGACCTTGGCAGTCGTCTCGATGACGAGGCGGCCGAGTTCGCGCTTGACCTCACTCAGGACGCGGTCGTGTTCGAGCGTGGTGGCCTCGCGGGCGCGGGCAACGATGCGCTCGGCCTCGTTGGTGGCGTCCTGTGCGCGGCGCTCGGCGAGGGCGTCACTGCTCTGGCGCGCCTCCGCGATGAGCTTCTGGGCCTGAGCGTTCGCCTGGTCGAGCATCTCGCGGTAGCGCACCTCCGATTCGGCGAGCTGCTGCTTGATCTTCTCGGCGTTAGCTTGTCCGTCAGCGATCCGCTTCCGGCGCTCTTCGAGCACGTTGATGATCGGGCCGAAGGCGTAGGTCTTCAAAACGAAGAGCACGATGCTGAACGCCAGCACCTGCGCGATGAAGGCGGGCCAGTTCAGACCAAAGATTTGCGGGATGCTTTCGCCTTCGGCGAGCAGGAAGATGGACATGTCGGTTTTAAAAGATTTCCGGTTTTGGGGTGCAAATGATTTGAGCCGCACCGAGTGTCGCCCCCGGCCACCGGGGAGGTGCCCAGCCGGGGACGAACGTACGCTTCCTTACTTGTAGAGGAAGAACGCGATCAGCGCGTAAATGGCGATAGCTTCCGCGAGCGCCATCCCGATGATGCTGATGGTCAGGATGTTGCCGAACGCGCCGGGATTGCGGCCGACGGCTTCGGCGGCCTTCGCGCCGACCATGCCCACGCCGATGGCGCTGCCGAGGCCGGCGGCACCGAGGGCGAACGTCGGCCCGAGGTACTTGACGTTGACGGCGGTTTCGGTGGCGGTCGTCGCGGCCTGCGCGAGCATGTTAACGGTGTCGAGCATCATAGTTCTATGGTCTTTCGGTGTGGTTTGTGGTGTGTTTCCGCCGCCCACTCTCTTTGGATGGTCCCGGCAGAAAAGATTCGGGTCAGTGAGCCGGGGCGGGTTCGGCGTGCGACGTGGCGTGGTCCGCGTCTTTGTGCGCAGGGTGAGCGTCGTCGTGCGAGGTGGTCAGCTTGACGTAGACCGCACATAAGAGGGTGAACACCAGCGCCTGCACAACCCCGACGAGCAATTCCAAGAAGTAGAACGGGATCGGCACGAGGATCTTCATCAAAAACGACACCGCCACCGGGAACCCCATCGTCTCGCCGAGATCGGACATCGTGTGCATGAGATTTTCGCCAGCGTAGATGTTGCCGAAGAGTCGCAGCGACAAAGACACGGGCCGAAACGCAATCGAAATCACTTCGATCACACCGACAAACGCGAAGATGGCGATGAGCGGGTACTTGAGGATGCCCTGGATATCTCCCTTCGGTCCGAAGGTGTGGCTGATGAACCCGCCCACGCCCAGTTCCTGGTAGCTCCAGATGGCCCAATACACCATGAACACCAGCGCCATTCCCAGGGTAAGGTTCAGGTCGGCGTTGGCCGGGCGCAGCAGTGGCGCGTTGAGTTCGCTCAGCGAGAGCAACGGCCCGCGGCCCGAACCGAAGCCGATGGTTCCAACGCCGGGCAACAGGCCGAACCAGTTAGAAGCGAGGATGAACAGGAAGAGCGTCGCCAACAGCGGGAACGCCCGCGCCACCATGTGGGGGCCGACGATCCCTTCGAGCATGTCGTAAAGCGCCTCGATCATGGACTCGAAGATGTTCTGACTGGTCCGCGTGGGGACGAGTTCCATCTTGGCCGTCGCCCGCCGGGCGAAGACGAGCACGATGATCGCCACGATGGTCGCCACGATGAGCGAGTTGGTGAAAACGTGGCTGAAGAAGCTCCGGGATTCCGGCTGACCAAGTCGCTCGGCGTTCAGGGGGATCTGGGCCAGAAAGGAAAACATAACGACAGCGGTGTAAGGCAGGCAGCAATTAGCGACCGGGGGAGGTCCTGATTCTATCGCAACGCGTAGGGAGGGAACGGCCGAACAGAATCGCACCAGATAAAAAGGCCGGATGCCGCCCCTGGCAAGTTCTATTTGTGAAAAATTTCACAAGCGTTACATCCCATTGTGAACGTGCGATTTACGTACATCCATCTTCGGACACAAAGCGCCGTTCTACCCGGTTCTCAAACGAGGCAACAAATGGTCCAGGATCAATGCCACCGACTCCTTGGCGGTCTGCACATCCGTTTGCACGACCACGTCCGGAGCTTCCGGTTCCTCGTACGGCGCGTCGATCCCGGTGAACTCCTTGATCTGGCCGGCGCGCGCCTTCTTGTAGAGGTTTTTGGGATCGCGCCGCTCGCAGACCTCCAGCGGCGCGCTGACGTACACCTCTACGAATTCACATCCGCCCTCCCGTGCGATCTCGCGGGCGCGTTGCCGGTCAGCGCGGTAAGGCGAGATGAAGGCTGAAAGCGTCACGAGGCCCGCGTCGGCCATCAAGCGGGCGACCTCACCGACGCGACGGATGTTCTCCATGCGGTCGTCGGGCGAAAAGCCGAGGTTGGCGTTGAGGCCGTGGCGGACGTTGTCGCCGTCGAGGACGTACACCTGCACGCCCCGGGCGAAAAGCTCGCGTTCCAGGGCGCGCGCAAGGGTGGACTTGCCCGCGCCGCTGAGTCCCGTCAGCCACACGACCGCGCCGCGGTGGCCGTCGCGGCGGGCGCGGTCGGCGGCGGTGACCTCGCCCTCGTGCCAGGTGATGTTCTGGCTGCGGTGCGGGCCGTGGATGGCCTCGGAGGGATGGTGGGAAGAGGAATCAACGCTCATCGGGTGGCGAGAACTGGAGGGACGCGTTACCGTGGACACACCTATGGCGCACGCTCCCACCGCCAGCCAATACCGCTGGCACCACGAACTCAAACAGATTTTCGTCCAGAGCCTGGAACGCTACCGCTCGGGCGAACTCCGCCCCGAGCAGCACTCCAGCGAGCGTGACCGGGCGTTTCTGGCGACGATCGGGCTGACGGCGCACGAACTCTTCGACTTCGTGGACGACCACGCCCGCTACGACGGCGACCCCGACTGGGAGACCGTCCTACTGGTCAACGCCGTGCGGCGCGACTACTTCCTGACCGTGCAGAAGGGCCAGTGGTCCACGCACCTTGTCAACATGGATGAACTTCCCGCCAAGGACGCGAAGCTGGATGGCACCCCGTGGCTGGCCCGCATGATCAAGAAAGCCGAGGCCAAGCTGCGCGGCGAAATGCCGCCCGACCTGATGTACGGCTGTGCCGGCGACCGGGGGTTCCTGCGCGAACGCGGACTACACGCCGCCGACTTCCTGCGCGTCGTCTGGGCCGCCGATGGCGACGAGGGCAAAGTGC
>CAXTQD010000454.1:0-3312 GCA_964246175.1 uncultured Chthoniobacterales bacterium
ACTTGCCTTCGCAGCGGAAACCACGCAAGCTCCACCTAACGAAGTATAGTTAGGCGGCATCGCATGATCTACCGTGAGTTCACAGAAGTAGCCGACTGTGCAGCCGCCGCAGATGGCGGCTCGCTTGCAGTCAGTCTCGCCGGACCCGGCGGCAAAGCGGGTTTTGTGCTTGTCCGTTCCATTGCCTCGCGTGGCACGCCGCTGTTCGGGCGGGTGCGTTCCGATGCTGGAGAGCTTCTCTCCCCGGCCGACACGCAGCAGCTTTGCCTTCGTCTTGGCGAGCTTCAGTCTTCCTCGTTGTCGTGCGCGAGCCTCGTAGCAGAGTTCGTCCGGGTCGCCTCATCCCATGGCCGCCTAACCACGCGCTCCAGCGAACAGAGGCTGGCAGTGGGGGCAGTTCCGTGATCTTGCCCTTCTTCGCTAGCTTCCGTCGCTCAGCGTGAAGGCGTTCGTTCATCAAGCTGCTCTTCCATCTATCGGACGAACGCTTACTCCACTATACATTTGTCACCATAGAATCCGAGAGTTTTGCGCGTAGTTTGGAATCAGGCACAGGTCACCCGGGTGATCGGCAACCCAGACAACCAGTCCGCTGCCGCAGCCTAGCCACACGCTCCAGCGGATAGCGGCTGCCCATCGGGTCGGTTCCGAGCAGCGTCACCGCCCGTCGAACGATCCCGTCTCCGGTAAGCCAGGGGCTGTCAAACCTCCCAGCTTCGCCCCGCACGACGCGCGTACTACGAGCGTACCATCGAGCAGAATGTCGCGTGGCGGCAAACTTGGCCGACGCACCCGTTCCAGCATCGCCGCGACCGCCGCGGCGCCGATTTCGTGGGTGGGCTGCCGCACCGTCGTCAACGGTACGGGCAAGAGGCTCGCGTAGTCCACGTCGTCGATCCCCACGAGCGCCACATCCTGTGGCACCCGCCGGCCCAGCGCCTGCAAGCCGTGCATGAGTTGGCCGGCCGTGCGGTCGTTCGCGCAGACGAGTGCGTCCGGGTTCGCGCCTTCGAGCATTTGCCGCAACGCCGTCAAGTCCGTCGCTTCGAACCGTTGCACGGACGGCGCGACCGGGTCTTCCTCCGCGAAGATCGCCTCTCGGTAGCCTGCGATCCGCGCCTCGATTGTCGCAGCCGTGTCCGCCGGCCCGACAAATGCGATCCGACGCCGGCCCAGCCGCAGGAGGTGTTCGGTCGCCCGGTAGCCCGCCCGGCGGTTGTCGAGGCCGACGAGGTCGTGCGCCGTACGCCGGGGAAAACGCAGGGTGTCGCGGTCCAACAGCACGATGGGAATCCGCGCCTCATCCAAGGCCGCCAGCATCCGGGCGTTGGCCTCGGCGTTCAGCCGCGCCTGCTCGAACGGCGCGAAGAACACCCCGTCCGCCTTCCGCTCGATGAACCGTCGACACACGAGCCAGGCACGCTCCGCGCGCTCGGTGGGCGAACCGGACGCCGCCTGCCCCCACAGCAGCGCGAACTGGTCGCCCTGCGGCGCTTCGGCCATCCCCTGGCAGATCGGCTCGAAAATGTCCGTCGTGCCGAGGTCCGGAATCAGCAACCCGAGAGACAGCAGACCGGCCGGCGCCCCCGCGGGTGCCGCCGCGCCATTCTGGTCCGCGGCAGGGGCGGCGGGGCGCACGTACGTCCCCGAACCTGCCCGGCGCTCGACCAAACCGAGGTTGCGCAATTCGTTGACGGCGCGGCCCACGGTGATGCGCGACGCGCCGAAGCGTTTGATCAAATCGGCCTCGCTCGGCAGCTTGTCGCCCGTGCGGTAGTCGCCACGCAGGATTTCTTCTCGGAGTTCTTCGAGGATGAGGCGGTATTTGCGGGACGTAGGGGGAGACAAGGGCATGGCAAAAAAGACAGCTTGCAAAAGTTGTCCTATGAAAATATATCAGCTTTTGCTTGCAATCATCTCGAATGTGTTACAAGCTGTCATACATTAAACGAGGGCTGTCATACCCAAAACGTGGCTGCCCCGAAAGAAACCATAACATGAACGCACCCATTGATGCCACCAAGCATTATCTGTTCGCCAGCGACTTTGACCAGACGTTGAGTTTCAACGATTCCGGAGTGGTCCTGAGCGAGATGCTGGGCCTGTCGGGCTTCCACGAGAAGGTCGCTGGCCTTGCTCGCGTCAATCTTGTGCAGCAGGGAGCCGAGTTGACATACCTGCTACGTCACGACCCGCAGTTCCGCGGCGTGCGGCGCGAGCACCTCGTCGAAACCGGCAAACGCGTGCGGCTCAAGCAGAACGTCGCGCAGTTGGCCGACTTCCTGCGCGAGGGGGTGGAGAATTACCAGTTCACTTTCAACGTGATCTCGGCCTCGCCGCGCGTGGTGGTGCAGAGCGCTCTTGAAGGCATTGTGCCGCCCGAGAACGTCTTCGGCACGGAACTCGACTTCGACGGTCACACCGGGGAAATCTGCTCGGTGCGCCGCGTGCCCGCTGGCTACGGCAAGGTTGCGCTCTTGCAGGAGATCGAGGCGCGCCTGCACATCCGCCCGGACTACACGGTGTACGTCGGCGACGGCTCGTCGGACATGCACGTCATGCAGCACGTCAACAGCCTCGACGGCCTGACGATTGCCGTGTCCGAGACCAAGAGCGTCGGCCGCATCGCCAAACGCTCGGTCCTCAGCGACAACGCGCTCAGTGTGCTCGTGCCCATCCTCGAAGACGTGGTCGGCTGGGACCCCGCGCAGATCAGGGAAGTGTTCTCCTCTTACGGCTTGGCGCTCCAGGCGTGGGACAAGATCCGCACCGACTGGCTGACCTTCCACGAACCCGACCCGCAGCAAACCGCAGAAGGCCGCGTGCCGCGCCTAGAAATCCTCGCGGCCTGAGTGCGACAACCCCTTTTTACCTCATCACCAACCAATGAATCACCATTTGATCCAGGAATGCTTTGGCTGGGTGGCCGCCGTGGCGTTTGCCTCGTCCTACCTTTGCCGAACCCAGACGGCGTTGCGTCGCGCGCAGGCCGTGGGGGCATTGCTCTGGGTAGGCTACGGGGTGTTCTCCGGCGCTCTGCCGGTGATCGTCACCAATGTGGCCGTGGCGTTTATGGCGGTGGCGTACCCGATGCTGCGTCGGCGTTGGGAAACTCCGGTGCCCCCGGCCCACGAACCCGCCAAGCCGTCGCTCGCCGCACAGGGAATGCACACCGTCTGAGCATCTAACTTTTATCCAAAAACAGCGTTCCTAGCCGGCGCGTTCGCGTCGGGGCTAGACACGCGCAGGGGCGGCTCCGGGGGGAACTCCGTCCCTGCTTCTTTTTAGATGCGGAGAGTGCTTAAGACCGGG
>CAXTQD010000455.1:0-3296 GCA_964246175.1 uncultured Chthoniobacterales bacterium
GTGTCGTACCTGATCATGGGGGATTACTCGAATGTGTGCGACAGGCGCGTAGATGGCAGTTCGGCTGCTAACTCCGGATGGGGAATTTACCTGCCCGCATGTCGAGTCTGTTCCCTTCCGCCCCATCGTTGCCTTTGTCTTTTTTGTCGAGCGATACCTTTGCTCCGCCCTGTTTCTTTTCCTGGCTTGGGAGCACCTGTCCATCCTGCGCCTGATTGGGTTGATCGCCCACGTGCGAGCGACCGTGCCGGGGGCGCGGCTGGCCCACGACGGGAACTTCCGCAACGGCGTGACCTTCGACGACTTCGCGCGCTACATCTTGCTGACGATTTCCTTCGCTACGGGCGGCGTGCTCCTGCTCTTCAGCCGCCGGCCCCGGCACGGACCGCGCACGGCGGCCGAGGTGGTCGTACCGTTTGCGGCGACGTTTTCCTCGCTGGCCTTCGACCCGCATGTGCCCCTGCCTGCATGGATGGTCACGCCACTCATCCCCGAGGATTGGAAGCCGGTCTTGTCGAGCGCCGGGTTGACGGCGTCGATCTACACGCTGTGCTGGCTGGGGCGGTCGATGGGCATCGTCGTGTCGGTGCGCGAGGTGGTGCCCGCCGGGCCATACCGCTGGGTGCGGCACCCGATCTACCTGGGCTACCTGGGCGTGATGCTCGGGATGTTCATGGTGTCGTGGACAGCGCGGATGGCGTTCGTGGGGGGCGGCGGCATGGCGCTGCTGGTCTGGCGGGCGCGCCTGGAGGAACGGCTCTTGAGTGCACACAGCCCTGCCTACCGTGTGTGGATGACGCGGACCGGCTTCCTGTGGCCGCGTTGGTTGGGTAAAGCCGTTGCCTTTTGCCCGGTGCCTTTCTAGGTTGCGGGGTAATGTGGACCGGACGCTTCCAACAAGAAACCGACGCGCTCGTGCGCGCTTACGGGGAGTCGGTCTCCTTCGACTGGCGGCTGTACGCGCATGACATCGAGGGTTCCGTCGCCCACGCCGGAGCGCTGGCTGCGGCGGGGTTGCTCACCGAGGACGAGCGCGCCCGCATCGAGGCTGGATTGCGCGAAATCGGTGCGGAGATCGCGCGCGGGGAGTTTGTGTTCAAGCCCGAGCTGGAAGATATCCACATGAACATTGAGGCGGCGTTGACGGCGCGGATCGGCCCGGCCGGGGCCAAGCTGCACACCGCCCGTTCGCGCAACGATCAGGTCGCACTCGACCTGCGCCTGTACCTGCGCGCGGAGATCGCCGCGGTCCGCCGCGCCCTGCACGGGCTGCAACGTGCGTTGGTCGAACTCGGCGCGCGCCATCCCGAGACGGTGATGCCCGGCTACACGCACCTCCAGCGCGCTCAGCCTGTCCTCTTCGCCCACCATCTGCTCGCCTACGTGGAGATGTTCGACCGTGACGCCGGCCGGCTCGCCGACGCCGCCCGTCGCATGGACGTGTTGCCGCTGGGCAGCGGAGCCATCGCGGGTTCGACCGTCGTGCTCGACCGGCGGCTTGTGGCGGAGACGCTGGGCTTCGCGGCCGTCAGTGAGAACAGCATGGACGCCGTCAGCGACCGGGACTTCGCGTGCGAGTTCCTGGCGGCGGCGGCGCTGGTGGGAATGCACCTTTCGCGGCTGAGCGAGGACGTGATCCTGTGGGCCACGAGCGAATTCCACTTTGTCACTCTCTCAGATGCGTTCACGACCGGCTCCAGCCTGATGCCGCAGAAGAAGAACCCCGACGTGGCCGAGCTTACCCGCGGCAAGGCCGGGCGGCTTTACGGCAACCTCTTCCGTTTATTGACAATTCTTAAAGGGTTGCCGATGACTTATAACCGTGACCTCCAAGAGGACAAGGAGGCCGTCTTCGACTCCGTGGACACGCTCAAGGCGGCACTGACGGTCTTCGCCGGGATGCTGGGGGAGGCACGCGTGGAGGAGGGGGACATGGCTCGCGCAACGGCTGACCCGCTCTTGCTCGCCACGGACCTAGCGGATTATCTTGTACTAAAGGGGGTACCTTTTCGGCAGGCGCATGAGGTCGTGGGCAAGCTGGTGGCGCTGACCCTGGAGCGGAAAACGGGTTTCGCACAGCTTCCGCTGGAGGACTACCGGGCGGCGAGTGAGGCGTTCGGCGAGGACGTGTACGCCGTGCTGGACGTGCGGCGTTCGTTGGCGAGCCGCCGCGCGCCGGGCGCGCCGTCGTTCGACAACGTCCGCGCGCGGCTCGCGCACTGGCAGGAGGTCTTGAAGGATGAGCTACCAGCTTGATCTGGCGGCCGACGAGGCGCAGGTGCCCGCCAGGGTCCGCCGGGGCATCGCGCAGAACGATCCCGCCGACGTGGGGCCACGCGACTGGGTGACGGTCTGCCTCGCGTTGCGTGACGAGCGTGGCGAGGTGGTCGGCGGACTCTACGGCGCGACGATGTGGCGGTGGCTGATGATCGACGGGCTATGGGTGGACGCCGAACGGCGAGGCCAGGGGCTCGGCCGGCGGTTGCTCCTCGCCGCAGAAGAAATGGCGGTCGGCCGGGGCTGTGTCGGCTCGCTGCTGAACACCTTCGATTTTCAGGCCAAGGACTTCTACGAGCGCAACGGCTATACTGCGCTGGCCGAACTCACCGGCTTTCCGCCGGGTCACACCCAATTCCGTTTGCACAAGCTCTTCCCGTGAAAAAATCCCCTCTCACCGCCGACAAGGAAGGCTGGCGCACCGTGCGCGAAGACTCCAAGTACAAGGACCCGTACGTCGAGGTGACGCTCGACGAAGTCTTCACCCCCACGCGCCAGGACAAGCCCGCCAAGTGGACCGTCGTACACCGCAAGGCCGCCGTGATGATCATGCCCGTGACCGCATCGGGCGAGGTGCTCCTCGTGCGCCAGGAACGCATCCCCGCGCGGCTGCACCAGTGGGAGTTCCCGGCCGGGCAGGTGGACGAGGAGGATTCCGGCGACGAGGCGACCTTGCGCGCGACGGCCGTGCGCGAGTTGCAGGAGGAGACCGGCTACGAACTGGCCGCTGACGGCGAGACCGTCAACCTGGGTGTATCCTTCACCTCGCCGGGCTTCACGGACGAGCATTGCCACATGTATCTCGCCAAGGGGGTGGTGCCTTCAAAGAAAGGCACGGCGTACGACGAGGGCGAGGGGATCACCGACTGCCGGGCGTTCGGGTGGGAGGAGTTCCGGCGGATGGTGGCCGAGGGCGAGATCAACGATGCGCACACGCTCTGCGCCTACGCACGGATGAGCGCACGAGGATTGGTGTAAAGGCGCGCCCCTTCTGGACAGAACGGGCTCGTGCCGTTATC
>CAXTQD010000456.1:0-3245 GCA_964246175.1 uncultured Chthoniobacterales bacterium
CCCCCGCGAGTTCCAGGGTGACGACGTGGGCCAGGTGCTGCGCCTGCTCGCCCGCCAGGCGAAGATTTCCCTGATCGTCTCTCCGCAGATCGTGGGCACGATCAACATGCGCCTCGAAGACGTGACGGCCCTCCAGGCCATCGAGGTCATCTGCCAGGCGCAGGGCTACGACTTCAGCCAGCAAAACAACGTCTACTACGTCAAGACGGTGGCCGAAAAGGCGGCCGAGCCGACACAGGGCGACTTCTACACGTTCAGCTACGCGCGGGCCTCGCAGGTCGTGGCGCTGCTCACCAGCCAGCTCAAGAGCAAGGCTGCGCCGCCGCAGGTGGACGAGCGCACCAACACGGTCTTCTACCAGGAGGCCAAGTCCAACCTCAGCACGGTCCGCAAGTTCCTGGCCCAGGTGGACAAGCCGACGCGCCAAGTGATGATCGAGGCGCGCCTGGTGGAAGTAAACTCCAACCCAGTCCAGAGCTACGGCATCAACTGGGCGGGCGTGTTCGGCAGTTCCGGCTCGCCGAAGACCTTCCAGTACGGTGGCAGCGGCCTGGCAACGTTCTCTCCGGTGCAATCGACGAACCCGATCACCGGTCTGCCGACCTCCACCATCACGCAGAACTCCTTGCCTACCGTCACGACGACTAACGGCGTCCTGACGCCCAATGACTTCCTGCGTGGCAATCCCAGCAATCCAAACATCCTCGGTTCGGTTGGGAGTGCCCTCGGTAACCAGTTCGCCATCCTCGACATCCCGTCTTTCTCCGCCACCCTGCGCTTCCTGAACGAGGATACCGACGCCGAGTTCCTCGCCAACCCACGCATCGTCACCGCCGACAACCTGGAGGCAACCATTAAGATCGTGCGCAACCAGCCTGTGCCGCAGCTCAACTTCAACGAGCAGACAGCCACGGCGGTCTTCGGCGGCTTCCAGGACAAGCTCTACGGCAACACGCTCGTGGTGAAGCCGAGCATCAACAAGGACAACTTCATCACGCTCTCGGTGAAGCCCGAGATCAGCAACCGCGTGGGCGACCAAGTATTCAACTTCGCGGGTGCGGCCGTCTCTTCCCCGATCATCGACACGCGCACGCTGGACGCCAACGTGCTCATCAAAAGTGGCTGCACGCTCGCCATCGGCGGCCTGTTACAGGACCAGACGAACAAGGCGATCACCAAGGTGCCAATCCTCGGTGACATCCCGATCCTGGGTTACCTCTTCCAGGAGCACCTGAACTCGCGTACCAAGCGTAACCTCTTGATCTTCGTCACGCCAACCATCGTCAGCCAGCAATTTGGCACTGGTCTGGAAGATCAGGTCACCGGCCTGAAGAACATCAACCCGCGCACCGAGTACGCCGACCCGAACGGCTGGCGCAACAACGCCAAGGGCGCTCTGCACATCAAGAAGCCCATCGACACGCAGATCACCGGCACCTACCCCGCTCCGGGCAACTGCAACGAGCGTGTGAGCTTCAAGGATAGCGCCGCCACGCGCGACCAGTGAAGTTCTAGAGCTAACATCAGATTCACAACAAGCCCGGGGTTCTCGTCAAGTTGGCGCGGAGCCTCGGGCTTCCGTGTTTTGTCGGACGCAGGCGGCGTGCTACGCTCGGACGCATGAAGGAATACCAGGTAGCGGTTCTCGCGGGTGACGGCATCGGGCCGGAGGTGATGACGGAGGCGATGCACGTCCTCCACGCGGTGCAGGAGAAGTTCTCGTTCCGACTGCATCTGACCGGCGCGCGCGTCGGCGGGGCGGCGATTGATCACGACGGCACGGCGCTGCCGCCCGCGACGCTGGAACTCTGCGAGCGCGCCGACGCGATCCTTTTCGGCAGCGTCGGCGGTCCGGCGTGGGAAGGACTCCCGCCCGCGCAGCAGCCCGAACGCGCGGCACTGCTGCCGTTGAGGAAGCACTTCGGGCTGTTCGCCAACCTGCGGCCGTCGGTGTGCTACCCGGCGTTGACCCACGCCTCGCCGCTGCGGCCGGACCTCGTGGAAGGCGGCTTCGACATCCTGTGCGTGCGCGAACTGACCGGCGGCCTGTACTTCGGCCAGCCCAAGTACACGGACCTGGAAGCCGCCGACCCCGTGGCGACGGACACGATGGTCTATCGCCGCAGCGAGATCGAGCGGGTGGCACAGGTGGCGTTCGAGGCGGCGCGGAGGCGGCGCGGACGGCTCGTGTCCGTGGACAAGGCCAACGTGCTAGAAAACGGCGTGCTCTGGCGGCGCACGCTCAACGAACTCGCCCGCGACTACCCCGACGTGACGCTCTCGCACCTGTACGTGGACAACGCCGCCATGCAGCTCATCCGTCGACCGCGCGACTTTGACGTGCTTCTGGCCGAGAACCTCTTCGGCGACATCCTCAGCGACGAACTGGCGATGCTCACCGGCTCGTTGGGCATGCTCCCGAGCGCGAGCCTGGGCGCGGTCAGCGGGGAAGGAAAACGCTTCGGCCTCTACGAACCGAGCGGCGGCAGCGCCCCGGACATCGCGGGGCAGGGCGTCGCCAACCCCGTGGCGCAAATCCTCTCGGCGGCTCTGATGCTGCGGCACTCCTTCAGGGAGGAGGCAGCGGCACGTGCGGTGGAAGACGCCGTGCGTGGGGCGGTGGACGATGGCTTCCGCACGGCGGACATCTTCGCGGGCGCAGGCCAAAAGGTCGGCACGCAGGGGATGGGCGCGGCGATCTGCGAAAGGATCAAGGCATGAGCAATGAGGCGGATGATCAGCCACAAGGTCAAGCCGTGGCGCGCCCCGCCGCCGGCCCGGGGCGGGCAGGGTACGATTGGAAAGAAATTCGCCAGCGCTTCAAGGACCTGGTGGTGGTGTTCTTCGAGTGTACGCGGCGTTCGTACTCAACCGCTTCGATGCCGACCGCCGCGACGCGACGCGGCGGGATCAGATCCTCGGCGTGCTCGAACGCGAGGTCAGCGCGAACGTGGACGACTTGCAGCAGTCACTAGATGGCGTGCAGCCGGGAGTCGAAGAGTTCGACCGCAAGCTGGCGGCCGGCGAGATGCCGCACCTGAACATCTCTTACAGCAACTCTTCGTACAGCGCGAGTGACGACGCGACCTTACTGCAAGCGGGCGGGGTGGAGGTGCTCGACGTGCCGACGCTGGATGGTTTGCGCAAGGTCAACGGCTTGCGGCGGACCCTGGTAGCGTCCGTGCAAAATCAGTTCCAACTCCAACTGATGATCCTTGGACCTCACGAGGAGGGTAGTTTTTACG
>CAXTQD010000457.1:0-3214 GCA_964246175.1 uncultured Chthoniobacterales bacterium
GCGCTGGCCGCGCAGGATTCCCCGACGAAGAACGGCCAGCGCAGCTACACCACTTCCAAGCTGGCGAACATCTACTTTAGCCAAGAACTGGCCAGCCGGTTGCCCGCGGGCGTGACGGTCAACGCCTTTGACCCCGGCATGATGCCTGGCACCGGTCTGGCACGGGAGGCTGCGGCTCCGTTGCGCTTCGTGTGGAACCAGGTGTTGCCGCGCATGATCCCGCTGCTGCGCCGGCTGCTGTTTGCCAACATCCACACCCCGGCGGAATCAGGGGCCGCCCTCGCGCAACTGGTGATCGATCCGGCTCTCGAAAGCACCAACGGCAAATACTTCGAGGGCACGCGCGAAATCCGCTCCTCGAAAGAGTCTTACGACCCTGCTCGCGCCAAGGGACTGTGGCAAGCCAGTGCGGCATTGACCGGTCTTGATGCCGCCCTGGTTTAGTTCCGCCTCTCACAGCAACCAATCCGAGGAGAAAATCATGCAAGAAGCAAACAAAGTAGCGCTAATTACCGGAGCCAATAAAGGGATCGGCTTCGAGGTCGCCCGCCAGATCGCCAAGGCTGGCTGGACGGTGCTCGCCGCCGCGCGCAACGAAGAGTTAGGCAGGCAGGCGGTTGCAACGCTTCAGGAGGAAGGCCTCGATGTGCATTTTGTTCAAATCGACCTCGATGCACCGAAGACCGCCGTCACCGCAGCGGAAGTCATTCGCAACCAGTTCGGCAAGCTCGACCTTCTCGTCAACAACGCTGGGATCACCAGCAAGAGCGATGGCCCTCCGAGCAAGGTCGATCCCGAAGCCCTAGTGACCGTCATGCGGACGAACTATGTGGGCACCGTCGCGGTCACGCAGGCCATGCTGCCGCTGCTCAAACGTGCTGGCAAGTCCCAGATCATCAATGTCACCAGCGAACTCGGCTCCGTCAGCCTGCAGACCGACCCGAACTGGAAGTTTGCCCCGGTGAAGGTGCTTGCCTACTGTGCCTCGAAGGCCGCGCTCAATATGTTTACCGTGCAACTCGCTTACGAGTTCCGCGACGGAAGCATCGCCGTAAACTCAGTCAACCCGGGGTACACAGCCACCGACCTAAACGGGCACAGCGGTCCCCAGACCGTAGAAGAAGGTGCTGCCGAGATCGTCCGCATCGCCCTTCTCGACTTGCCCGTAACCGCTAAATTCCTCGAAGCAGGCGGGGAAATCGCTTGGTAGAAGCGCGACGCACTGCGATTCAATTTACAAAGCTCTTTGAAAGGACACATGATTGTTATAACAACACCAACTGGAAAAATCGGATCGCAGGTGATTGTTCACCTTCTTGCGGCGGATGAGGCCGTGCGAGTCGTCGTGCGTGACCCCTCCAAGCTCGCTCCAGAGATTCGGAGACAGGTTGAGATTGTCACCGGCTCGCTGGATGACGAAGCGGTGTTGGAACAAGCTCTCAAAGGTGCAGAAAGCGTGTTCCTGGTTGTGCCTCCCTCGTTCGCAGACAACAACGACGAGGTCTACTATCTGCGATTTACCCGTCCTGCACTGAAGGCGATCAAGAGCCAAGGCGTAAAGCGGGCCGTGGGTGTCTCCGTGCTGGGCCGCGGCACAAAACTTTCCGAGAAGGCGGGCCCGGTCACAGCGTCTCTGGCCAAGGATGAGGAGGTCGAAAAAAGCGGAGTTGATTACCGCGCTTTGTGGTGTCCTGCCCTGATGGAGAACATGCTCAACAACATACAGACCATCAAGGAGCAAGGAAGGTTCTTTTCGTCCAGCCAACCGGACATCAAGACACCCCAAGTCGCCACCAAGGACATCGCTGCGATGGGCGCAAAGTTCCTGCTTGATAGAACCTGGGCGGGGCAGGGCGGCAGTGCTGTGCTCGGGCCGGAGGACCTTTCCTTCAACGAAATGGCGGCGATCATGTCGGATGTGCTCGGAAAAACGGTCCGCTTCCAGCAGGTGCCGGGGGACGCCTACAAAGCTCAATTGATCCAGCACGGGGCGAACGAGGTTTTTGCGCAGGGAGTCGTGGACATGCTGGTTGCCAAGGACCTTGGCTTGGACAACGCCGAACCGCGCAACACTCGGAATACGACTCCGACCAGCTTCCGACAGTGGTGCGAGGAAGTCTTGAAAACTGCGGTGCTCGGCTAGTCCCTTGCCAACGGTGACCACGATTGGAAAGATGGAGGACCTGAAACTCAACCTCGCCTTTTGGGACTATGACCGCACCCGTGCCCTGGTGGATGCGACGGTGAAGATCGAAGGCGTGGACGCGGCCTGCCATAGCGCACCGATCGTGACAGAGGTCTTTCGCGGCATGATCGCCGACCGCCGCTTTGATGTCTCCGAACTCGGGCTCACGTATTTTCTGCGTACGTTCAAGAATGAGCAGTCGCCGTTTGTCGCCATCCCCGTGTTTCCCAACCGCGCGTTCCGGCACTCGGCCATCTTCATCCACAAGGGAAGCGGGATAGAGAAGCCCGCCGACCTGAACGGGAAGACGATTGGCGAGCTGGCGTTCTACGGCCATGACGCGGGCATCATGCTCAAGGGGGTGCTCATGGACGAGTTTGGCTTTGACCCGGCAAGCTGCCGCTGGAGGATCGGCGGCCTCGACTGGCCGCTCACATCGCTTGATTTCGTTCCGCACCCGCACCCCGCGAACGTGGAAGTGACGGACATTGCGAAGGGCCAGGAACTCGGCGCCATGCTGGAGACAGGCGAGATCGACGCGCTGATTTCAGCCGATGTACCCAAGTGCATGTTGGAGCACTCGCCGAACGTGAGCCGGCTTTTCGTGGATTACGAGGAGGTCGAACGCGACTACTTCAAGCGAACGGGCATCTTCCCGATCATGCACACCGTGGTCATCCGTCGCGACCTCTTGGCGGAGCACCCCGAGCTCGCGCGGTCCGTCTACACGGGCTTCTGCAAGGCAAAGAAGGCCGCCGAAGAGAAATACAAACACGGACTGATCCTCAACAGCATGGGAACCATGTTTCCGTGGTTCAGCCGCTTGGTCGATGAAGACCTGGGTCTCCTCGGTGAAGATTGGTGGCCGTACGGCATGGCAGCGAATCGCAAGGCTCTTGACGCCGCGCTGCGCTACCACCACGAGCAGGGGATCACGGATCACCTCTTCAGGGTGGAAGACATTTTCCTGCCGCATTTGCTGACCACCTGATGTTGAACTCCGCCCGCGAAATCGTGCGCTCGAAGCGG
>CAXTQD010000458.1:0-3189 GCA_964246175.1 uncultured Chthoniobacterales bacterium
GCAGTGGGCAGATCAACACTTGGTATCAGTTCAAACGCCACTTCGCCGATCAGGCCCTGACCACCTTCATCCAACGCCAAGTTGAACACCCTCACGGTGCGTAAGTCCTGGGAGATTAGCCATCTCCAGCTTGCCCCCGGCGGGAAACTGGCATTTAGGTCACTCTCCGCTCTCCGGGAAGCACTTCGTCAGAAGGCTGGCGAGGAGTCCTTCCATCTCGACGGCGAGACGTTCCACGCGCCGGGTGAAGAAGGTGTAAATCACCAGCGTCGGGATGGCGATGGCTAGGCCGAAGATCGTCGTGTCCAGCGCCTCCGCGATGCCCAGAGCCACGCCGGCGGTGTCGGCCCCGGGGGCGTCCAGGCCGCCGTTGGCACCGAGGTCGGAGAACACCCGGACCAATCCGGAGATGGCTCCGAGCAGCCCGAG
Organism: uncultured Chthoniobacterales bacterium; assembly: GCA_964246175.1. Classification (GTDB taxonomy): domain Bacteria; phylum Verrucomicrobiota; class Verrucomicrobiia; order Chthoniobacterales; family SZAS-18; genus CAHJWO01. Next base: position 430 of record CAXTQD010000458.1, read on the forward strand.
CAGCGGCGAGATGCCGACGATAAGTTCCAGCGCGGAGAGGCCGCGTTCCAGCCGCACGATCTCGCGGCGCGCGGCGGTCTGGATCGCGTCGGCGCTGGCCTCACGGGACTGGTCGAGTTCCAGCAGGCCCGCACGGGTGATCCGCGCCAGGGCGGCGGGGTTTTCGTCCGCCAGATTCCAGAGGTGACCCACGTCGGTGCCGGGGGTCAGCTTCTCGATGGCGGCGCGCAGGAAGCGCGGCAGCACGCGCTCGCGTTGCAGGGCACGGACCCGAATGATCGTGATAACGACCACGGTCACCGCGCACGCCGCCAGTGGCACCATGAACGGCCCGCCGCTTTCAAAGAAGTTGACGAAGGCGTCCGAGAAGGCGCTGGCGACAAACGGGGTAAACACGCGAAAAAAAGCGGAAAAGGGCCGTCCCTATTCAAAGAAGCTGAACGAAAAATCTCCCTCCAACTGCCCCTCGGGCAGGAGCGCGGCCACGTCGGAGGGAATGGGCGGCACCTCGGCGTTGACGACGGCCTCCAGCGACACGTCGGCGAGCGCCGTGTTAGGGTTCTTGCCGGTGACGTAGGTGTTGGTGATCTTGCCCGAGCGGGTGACGACGAAGTGGACCTTCACCTCGCTCGTGCGCACGAGCGTGCTCATGCGCTCGTCGACGAGGAAGTACCACCGCGCGCCGATGGCATCGCCAACGGCTTTTTCGTAGCGGCCCAGCGGGGTGCCGAGCGCAGCGACGGACGCCTTGCCGGTACGGCTGTCCACGGCGCCGGACATCTTCGTTTGAATTTGTTGCGGCTGGTAGCCGGGCGGCTGGCGGAGGCCGGTGGAGGAAACCGCGGGGTTCTCCATGGCCACGCGCCTCGCCTGCTTCTCAAGCAGGTCTTTGATCGGCGGGGTCGAGTCCGGCTTAACTCGCGGGGTGGCTTCGGGCGGCGTGTTGGCTGGGCTGGGCTGCGAACGCGCCGTGAGGAAGGCGTCCGGCGCAGGTGTGTACTCGGGCGTCGGTGAGGGGCTGGGCGACGGAGTGGCGTTGACCGGTGGGGGCGTCGGCGCAGCCTGCGAGGGAGCGGGCGCACCGGCCAGGAGGTTGTCGTGCGCTTGCTTGCCGGGGATGTACGGGTTCGTGTCGAAGTCGAAGGCGGAGATTTCCTTACCGTCCTGCGTAGGGAGCGGCTTGGAGGGGTCCTCGGGCGGTTTCTCGGAGGCAGCGAGGGTGTCTTGGTGCGAGATGAACTTCGGGTCCGGCGGCGGGGTGGCGGAAGCGCGGTCGTCGGGGGTGCGGATGTATTCGGGCTGTTGCTTGGCAACATCCTCGGTCTTGTGCAGGCCAGGGGTAGGGGTGGGCTCTTCGGAGGGCTGGAGCGTCAACGAGATGGGCGCGACCGAGCCATGGCGCACCGGCGGGCGCGGCCAGTACGGCAGCGCCCAGGCCAGCAGGACGATCAACCCGGCGAGCAGAAAGAACGCCGCCACAACGGCGAGCGCGCCCTGCCAGAACTTCGGCCCGCGCCGCCGACGGAGGCGGGCCGGGTCGGCCGTGGGCGGACGCTGGACGAGCGTGGGCATAGGTGGCAGGCAGTTCTATAGCGCATGCCTCTGTCCCATGCGAGTAGGGAAAAGTCAGGCAAGTAGTCTTTTCCCTTACAGACAGGTTTCGGTTGCGCGGCGTTCAAGCTGCCGTTGATTGGCGCAAGGTAGCCATGCTCGCCGACGCCCTGAACTCCAGCCCCTTCGCCGTGCTGACGTTCATCGCCGCGCCGGCCATCCTCACCAACGCCTCTTCGGTCCTGACGCTCTCGACCGGCAACCGCTTCGCCCGCGCCATCGACCGCGCCCGCCTCCTGGCCGGGGCCATCGCCGCGCAGGATCCCGATGGTTCTGCGCCGGCCGGTGCTGGCGGCGGACAGCCGTGGTTCTCGGAGGACGTGCGCCTGCTCGTGCGCCAACTCGATCTAGCGGAGCGGCGCGTGTTGATCATCATCCGTGCGCTGACGGCGTTTTATTTCGCCATGGGGAGCTTTGCCTTGGGCACGCTGACCTCCCTGGCCGGTGCGAGCCTGAGCGTGCTCGGCTACACCGGGTCCACGCACCACGTCGTCCTCCTCGTGGCCGTGGTGGCGGGGGTGTGCGGCGTCGGCGGACTGGTAACAGGGGCGACGCTGCTCGTGTGGGAGTCGCGCTTGACCCACCGCCTGCTGCAAGAGGAGGCGACGGCGATCTCCCGGTTCACCCGCGAACGCCGCCGGGCGTGGGCAGCAACCGAAACGGATCGGCCGGGTTCAATAAACCTAGCGTCCGCCGTGTCGGACCCGTGCGGAATCATTGTTGCCATGAAAACGCCCCGCCTGCTCCTCGCCGCCCTCGGCCTCCTTGCCGCTCATGCTCGGGCGGGCAGCGCGGTGGCGACCGACCACCACGGCGGCTTCGGCTACGCGTACGGACCGCGGCCGGAGGCCGAGCTGCAACGCGAGGCCGCGGCGCGCTGTCGCGAACAGTCGTACTTTCCAGATGAGATCAGCATCGTGGTCTCCACCCGCCGGCCCGGGGCAGGCGTCGTTGTGCGCTACCGAGTGGAAGGCAGTCAGCACGTCTACGCCTACGTCGGGGCGAGGAACTTCGAGCAAGCACGCCGCCGCGCCGAGGAGGGCGCACGGGCGAAGGGGGCGGACAACCCCGAGGTGGTAGCGCGCTGGGAGGACTAGGGCCTGTTAGCACTACTTGAAGTTGCCCGAGGTGTTTGGCAAGCTGGGCAGA
>CAXTQD010000459.1:0-3182 GCA_964246175.1 uncultured Chthoniobacterales bacterium
CCACCTGGCGCGCCTGGCCAACTAGCAGCGTTGCGGTTACTTTGTGAATGCGCGAGGCCTAACCACGCGTTCCAGCGAACAGAGGCTGGCGGGGGAGCTTTTTCTGTATTCCACGTCTTGCGTAGCCAGCCTCTGTCGCTGAGCTTGGAGGCGTTAGACCTCTTCGGCGCCCATGGTTATGCGTTCGTTCTTGGTGATCTTCATTTACGTCGTCTTTCTTGCAGCCAGTGCCCTCTTTTTCTTTTTCTTCGTGTTTCCTGCCGCTGAGCACGCTCTCGCTAACATCGACCTGCCCGACTCAACCCCGCCTCCTGCCTTGTCGACCGCAGAAAAGGTGGAGGTTTATTTTCTCTGGTTCCCCTTTGTCCCGCTCTTTGGCGAGAATGCTGGCCTCATTCTGAACATTGTGTTGGTTGGTGCAGTCCCTGCTTGGCTCGTGCACTGGTTGTTGCGAAGACGATGGTCAGCCCGCCCGGCCACGGTCTAACCATGTGCTCCAGCGAACAGGCAGAGCGGTCAAGTTGCCTCCGCGCACCACGCTTGTTTTCGCCCTGCCTGTCGCTGAACTTGGCTTTGCGAAGGGGCTTTGCACCATGAGCACCAAAACCACGCTCCGGCTTTTCAGCGCCCTCGGTATGCTCATCCCTCCTGTGCGTGATGCTGCGATCCGCCACTGGACACGACATCTTCGTTTTCTGTGCTCTACCCCTCTCGTTCCTGACCTTTAGCTTGCTGGGGTTACGCTTGGTTCCGAGAGTCAGAGTTGGGCGACCGATCCGAGACACTGTCCCCGCATTACACTGCGCTCGTTCTTGGTCGCCTTGGGCTATGGGTTACCTTTGTGTTCGTACGCGTCTTTGTCCGTTAGCATCCACGCTCCACCCCAACCACCTAGTCAAGCGTGCCACGAACCTGCACTGCGATCGGCGAGTTGGCATGCGTCAGGCTCCATGCGCGCGTTTCTTCTCCTGGCAACCTTGGTCTTCGGGGCACGTCTGCACGCGGCTCCGGCCGCCATCCAAATCCCAGGCGGAGCGTCCACCAAGCTCGACCGCGAGCTGGTGCTCACGTCTGCGCCGGCAACACCGGACATCCCGGACGCGATGCGCGTGACGATCCGCCATCTCCGCTCGCACAAGACAGTCGCCTCGGACACCTTCGAGGCGTTCCGCGTCGTCACGGAGGTCGATCCTCGCACGAGAGCGGCCTGGAGTCCCACCGGAGAATACGTCGCACTAAACCTTCGGGGCACGCGCCACACCACCGACACCCTCGTCTACCAACTCACCAAAGCAGGTCTCACCCGCATCGAAATGCCCTCCTACTGGTCGGAGGCGCAGAAGGTTCTGGGCGCAGGTGCGGATTTCAGAGGTGGGATCGAAACCCCGCTGCGGTGGCTTGATCGCCATACGCTCGTCGTCCGGTCGCAGGGCAATCTGCGCGACGACACGGAGTTCGATCTTCTGCTGACGGTCCGGTTCGCTGGTGCCAAGGTGGCGGTGCAATCCGTCACCCTCAACCAACCCTGATTCCTGGCTGCACGAAGGGCGGCGCGCGTTCAGATTAGTGCCTTCTATGGACCCGCTCCTGTTGCACGAACCCGACCGCTTCAAGCTCCACAACGAGATCAACCAATGTGGCAACCAGCGTTTCCTGCTCACGGCGGGAGCGGTGGCACTCTTTGGCACGATCTCCAAGTACCTGTTCCCGAGCATCACCGAGCCACGCTTCGACGAGGTGGTCGTCGCCGCCTGTGTTTCGTCCGCCTACTCGATCATCCTGGCCGCCCTGTTCTACCAGAGCCGGCAACTGCGGCGCGTCATCCGCAACCTGTCCACCTACCTGCGCGCCAAGCAGTGGTCGGAATGGGAACAGGACTGGTTCGTCAAACGTCGCCGGGACCCGCACCACATTCCCGCCGCCGACCTCGTCGCGCACCGCAGCATCTTCAACGCGATGGCCGTCGCCACGCTCCTGAGCTTGCTCGCGCCCGCCTACGCCAACCAGCACCTCGACGGCGCGCAGCGATCCTGGCAGCCGTGGGGCTGGCTCCTGCTCGGCCTGGCGGCTTTTCTAGCCTTGGCGGTCTTCGCCTACGTGGTCAGCGTCGCCACCCGGGACTCGCCCGAGTTGGAGGACGAGTTGTTCGCCGAGTGGCGGCGGATTCTGGAGTCTGCCCCTGCCGACGGAAAAAAGCTGGCCTGACTGCCATTCACCCGGGCTCAGCGGCGCGATGAGTAGGAGAAAAGCTTCCACCCGATGGCCGAGCAAGCATCTTCTCTCCTGCGTTCCCTCGAAGGCTGGTTGCTCAGCGACCGCCAGGCCACCGCCGGCCAACACCACGGACCCTCCGCCGCCGGTCCCACCCACCCGCACGCGCACTCGTGGTGGCAGGTGATGTGCCTGACGGGCGTCGATTACTTCTCGACGCTGGGTTACCAGCCCGGCATCGCCGCGCTCGCCGCCGGGGCGCTCTCGCCCATCGCCACCTTGGTCCTCGTGCTGCTGACGCTCTTCGGCGCGCTGCCCGTTTACAACCGCGTTGCCGCCGAGAGCCCGCACGGCGAAGGCTCGGTCGCCATGTTCGAGCGGCTGCTGTCGTGGTGGAAGGGCAAGCTCTTCGTGCTCGTGCTGCTCGGGTTCGCGGCGACGGACTTCATCATCACCATCACGCTCTCGGCCGCTGACGCGACGGCGCACCTCGTCGAGAACCCGTACACGCACGGCTTCCTGGCCGGCCACGCCGTCGGCGCGACGCTGGTCCTCGTGGCGCTGCTGGGCGGGGTGTTCCTCAAAGGGTTCAAAGAAGCCATCGGCATCGCCGTGGCGCTCGTCGGCGTGTACCTCGTGCTCAACGCCGTCGTCGTGGGCGTGGGCCTCGCGCACGTCGCGGCGCACCCGCACGTCTTCGCCGACTGGAAGGGGGCGCTCTTTGCCCAGCACGGCAGCCCGCTGGCCATGGTCGGCGTCTCGCTGCTGCTCTTCCCGAAGCTGGCGCTGGGTTTGTCCGGCTTTGAAACCGGCGTCGCCATGATGCCGCTCGTGCGCGGCGCGGAGGCCGACGATCCGCACCAGCCCCAGGGCAAGGTCCACGCCACGCGCCGGCTGCTCGTGACGGCGGCGATCATCATGAGCGTGTTCCTGCTGGCGAGTTCGCTGGTGACGACCCTGCTCATCGCGCC
>CAXTQD010000460.1:0-727 GCA_964246175.1 uncultured Chthoniobacterales bacterium
TAGAGTGCCCACCGCATGAACTCCTCGAACGATACCGATCCGCCCGCCGCGCCGATCCGCTCCCGCAGCGCCGCCTCGGCCGCCGTCATCTACGGCATCCCGCAGTTGGTCCGCGCCTCCGCGAGACTCGAATCCACCGTCAACAGGCTGGCGAGATAAGGATCGATCTTCGGCGTCAGCGTTCCCGCCCGCACGACAACGCGGGGGTTCGTTAACCGGGAGAAGATCGCCGCACTGATCTTCGCCTTCGGCACGACCTTCTCGCTGTAGCCGACACCCAGGTTGCTCGACCAGAACCGCACGCTCGGCACGCCGTTAACCACTTCCTCGTCCAGGAACACCACCGAGTGCCCGTGCTCGCGCCGGCCTACGTTATTGTTCCAGAAGATTTTCATAAAGTCGCCCGCCTGCGCGCGGGGGAAGTCCGTGAAGTTCGGGCCGAGTCCCAACTGGTAGAAGAGCCGCGCGGTGCCCGGCCCGTTGGCGTTCCACCGGCCCCACACCCCCTCGCCATCGCGCTGACCGGCGATGAGCAGCGGGGCGAGGGCGCGGTCGTCGTTGGGCACCTCGCCGCGAGCGACGAGCGCGTTGATCGTCTTGAGGAAGACGAGGTACGTCGCCCCCGAGCAATAGCTCGGCTGGGCCTGGGCGGGCAGGATGCTCAGACCGGTGAGCGCGTCCAGGGTGACGCTGCCGAGGGAACGTAGGCGCGAGGGCGGCGTCGGCA
>CAXTQD010000460.1:737-3172 GCA_964246175.1 uncultured Chthoniobacterales bacterium
AGCTTGACCGATGCCGCGTGGCTGGCCGAATAGCCCCCGAGCGCGGGCATCGCGCGGATCTGCTGCAAGACGAGCGCGTTGTACGGGGCCACCTCCGCCTGAGCCCTGGCACGCACCGGCAACGCGGCGAACACCAGCAGGAGGCAAAGAAGGCGGGCGGTCATGCGCGGGGCGAGCATCGGCGCAAACTCCCCGTGCCGCAAGCCCGCCGCGCCGGCGGGCGATTGGAAGTTGCTGACGAAGGTCGCCATCTCGGTGGGCGGCGGCACCATGGCCTTGTGAGACCGTGTCGACGCTGTCCCTGGGGCGCGTGACAGGTCCGGCGCGAGCTTCTCCCGCAAGGCGGTTGCCGGTCGGGGCTTGTCAGGAGACCGACCCCCGCTAGATTCGCAGGCTCTTGATTCACCAAGCCATGCAAGCCGCGATCCATCCTTTCCACGTTGTCCCGAAGCTCCCGGCCGTCCTCGAACCGCTGCGCGAGATCGTCTACAACCTGTGGTGGAGCTGGGAGCCGGCCGCCCGGCGGCTGTTCTGGCAGATGGACCCGGCGCTGTGGGAGCGCACCAACCACAATCCCTTGCGCATGCTCCAACTCTGCCGGCAAGGGCGGCTGGAAGAGTTGGCCAAAGACGACACATTTTTGCGTGAGTTGACCGCCGTGCGCGGGCTCTTGCAGGCGTACCTCGACCGCCAGGATACCTACGGCCGCCAGAAACCCGGCGCGGCGGGTACCCCCGGCGGCAAGGGTACGGACCTCACGGCGTACTTTTCGGCGGAGTTCGGCTTCCACGAGAGCGTGCCCAACTACTCGGGCGGCCTCGGCATCCTCGCGGGCGACCACTGCAAGAGCGCCAGCGACCTCGACCTGAACTTCTGCGCGGTCGGGCTCCTATACCGGCACGGGTACTTCAAGCAGCAGATCAACAAGGAAGGCTGGCAGGACGCCGTCCAGCTCAACCAAGACTTCTTCCACCTGCCCGTGCAGGACGTGACGGCGGAGGGCAGCGAGGAGCCGCTCAAGGTCGGGGTAGAACTGCCAGGGCGCACCGTCTACGCGAAGGTATGGCGGCTGGCCGTCGGGCGCATCAGCCTGTACCTCCTGGATACAGATATCACCGAGAACAACGCGGAGGACCGCGCGATCACCGCGCAGCTTTACGGCGGCGACCTGGAGATGCGCATCCGCCAGGAGATCGTGCTCGGCATGGGCGGGCCGCGGGCGCTCGCGGCGTTGGGCTTGAAGCCGGCGGTGTTCCACATGAACGAGGGGCACGCGGCGTTCCTCGGGCTGGAGCGCATCCGGCACTTCGTGCGGGCGCACAATCTGGATTTCCGCTCGGCCTTGCAGATCGTGGCGGCGGCGGGGGTGTTCACGACACACACGCCGGTGCCGGCGGGCAATGACGCCTTCTCACGGCAGTTGATGGGCGCGTACTTCGGCGACTACCCGGCGCAGGTTGGGCTGGGGTTCGACGAGTTCTTCGCGCTCGGGCAGACGACGATTAACCAGACGGACGATTTCTCCATGACGATCCTGGCGCTACGCACCAGCCGTCATGCCAACGGGGTGTCCAAGCTGCACGGCGAAGTGTCCAAGGGCCTGTGGAAGGACGTGTGGGCCGGTGTGCCGGAGCACGAGGTGCCGATCACCAGCATCACTAACGGCATCCACACGAAGACCTGGGCCGCCCCAGAATTCATCGATCTTTACAAGAAATACCTCGGCGCGGACTGGGAGGAACACCTCACAGACGTGGACTACTGGCTGCGGGTCAACCGCATCCCAGACGACGTGCTCTGGGAGACGCACCAGAAGCTGAAAGCGCGGCTGGTGGATTTCGCCCGAGAGCGGGTGCGTCGGCAGCGCGAACGGCTGGGCGAGTCACCTTCGGCGTTGCGCGAGGTCAACCAACTGCTGAACCCGGACATCCTGACGGTGGGTTTTGCGCGGCGTTTCGCGACGTACAAGCGCGGGGCGCTGCTCTTCGGGCAGATCGAGCGATTGCTCAAGCTGTTGGGCGACACGGAGCGGCCGGTGCAGTTTGTCTTCGCGGGCAAGGCGCACCCGAAGGACGACGGCGGCAAGCGCATCATCCAGGAAGTCTACAAACACACGCGCGACCCGCTGCTGACGAACCGAGTCGTGTTCATCGAGGACTACGACGCGGGCGTGGGCCGACGGCTCTACCAGGGCGTCGACCTGTGGCTCAACAACCCGCTCCGGCCTTTGGAAGCCAGCGGCACCTCCGGCATGAAGCTGCCGCCCAGCGGCGGGTTGAACCTCTCCGTGCTCGACGGCTGGTGGTGCGAGGGCTACAACGGCAAGAACGGCTGGCCCATCGGCGCGGAGATCCTCGACGGCAGCGTGGAACTCCAGAACGAGGTGGACGTGGAAAGCCTCTTCCACATCCTCGAAACACAGGTCATCCCGCTCT
>CAXTQD010000461.1:0-3139 GCA_964246175.1 uncultured Chthoniobacterales bacterium
GCGGAGGCATGGCGCGCTTGGGACGCTGGATGTTTACGTCCTTGGCGTCCAGCTTGGCGATGCGCCACGGGCCGGAAGGATTGCGCACCAGGTCCAGGATAAACCGCACGCTGCCGTGCTCGAAGGTCGCGCCTGTCGTATCGTAGTGCGCGCGGTACTGTGAGATCGATCCATCCGGGTTGACATCGACGGCGATGGGGGCGTCCGGCGCAGCAGGTGGGACCTTGTGCAGCGGGTCGAGCACGACGGGCAGGATGGCCACTGCCGGGGCAGTGTGGGCGTCCAACAGGCGGCCGAGGTCCTTGAAGCCAGCGAAGGTGGCCTGGCGGGCGGCCGGCGTGAAGCCCGTGGCAAAGCCGGGGTCGATGCGGTCGTCGATGCTGGTGGGGTCCCAGGTGGCGGACATCTTGCGCAGCGTGTCCTCGCCGAAGGCCACCGCGCTGTTTCGCTGCTGTTGCAGCAAGTTGTTGTAGAGCGGCTGCGGCGCGCCGACGATTGCGGCCAGGGCACCGAAGGTGAGCACCGTGGCGAGCAGCAAGGAGCCGATACCGCCACTGGCACGACGGTGCGCCGTGAATTCCTCCAGGTCCGTCGAGAAGAAGACGTACGCCGCGATCACCAGATAAGTGACCGCTGCGGCGACTGTCAGTTTGACCTCCAAGGGCGTGAGGATTGGCACGTCCGTCTGCCCTGTCGCCAGGGATTTCCCGGCGGCATGGTACGAAGCGATCAGGCCCGCAAACAGCCACACGCTGGAGAGTAAACTGACAGCTCCGAACAAGTAGCGCAACCAACCTTGGCCGACCCACAACCCAACGAAGAACGTGCACACCAGCACGAGCCGGATCAGATCCACGGGCAGCACCGGCCCGCTGCTCAGCCAGAGATAGCTCACCGGAGGCCAGCCGGGCTTACCTGCGAACAGATAGGCGAAGGCGTAGCCAAACTCCCGGAACATCGCCAGCAAGAAAAGCACCGAGAGGATGACGATTCCGCGCTTCCAGCTTCGCTCCTTGCCCAAGCTGCCGGTGACGTACGTGCTAGACGTCTGCTTTTCGGCGGTCGGCAGCGAGCGGACCGTGGCGGTCGGCTTCGGGCCGCCGGGCCGGTCGGGCAGCGAGCGGACGTTGTTGGCCGAACTGCTCACCTGCCGGTCGGGCAGGGAGCGGATGCGCTTGCCCTCGGGCGCGTCGGGCCTGAGGCTCCCCGGGTTCGGTGAAGAGGGGGCGGGAACGTCGGACGGCGGCGTAGGATCAGCCATGCGGGGAGGATGCACGCGGCTCCCGCGGGGAGTCAACCCGCAATCGCCGCGACCGCCCCTCTAGAATGGCCGTTACCGCCCGTAGGTGTAGTTCTGCACGTACTCGGCCTGGCTGAAGCGCGGACCGGTCCAGTTCACCAGCGCGAACTGCACGGTGGCGTCATCGAGTTCCTTGTGGCCGCTGGACTGGATGACCTTGGCCTTGGTGACCTTGCCGCGGCGGTCGGTGTTAACGCGCACGCGCACGCTGCCGGCGAGCTTGTCCTTGCGGGCTGCCTCCGGGTAGGGCGGGCGCGGGGTGGTCCAGCCGGTCGCGTCCACCGGCGTCAGGTCCGGGCTGGCAGCGGGTGCCGGGGCCGGCTTCGGCGCGGCAAAAGCAGCGGGAGCGCTGATCCCGGCCAAGGCGAGGAAGAGAAGGGGAAGAGCGATTTTCTTCATCGGCAGGCCATTGCAGCAAAAAAGCGCCTTTGGGACAAGGAAGGTTTTTTGAGGAGGCTGCGGTGTCGCCTGCGGCGACGTTGGCAGAGAGGCTTCCTCCGCCTTCCGGCAACGTGCCCACAGGGCACACCGCAACCCGCGACGGCGGCTCCGCCGCCTGCTTTTTGCCCTTGCGAGGAACGCAGGCGTGCGTTTGCCTGCCGGACTGCATGAGCCCCTCCGATCCTCCCGCCGCGATTATTCGTCCGAGGGCCTTGCAGCCCTCGCCTTGGACTCTGCTGGGGACGTTTGTGCCGCTGTACGCGCTCGACCAGGGGACAAAGTGGCTGGTGGACCGACGTCTCGAACTCGGCCGGGATCACGCCACCGTGGTGCCGGGATTCTTCGAGATCGTGCACAGCCACAACCGCGGGGCGGCGTTCGGGATGTTTCAGGGCGCGGGCGTGTTCTTCCTGGCGCTGGCGCTGCTGGCGCTGGTGGTGCTGGCAGTGTTCTGGCGGCGGGGGGCATTCGCGGAACGCTGGACGGCGGCAGGCGTGTGCCTGCTCTTGCCGGGCATCTTGGGCAACGTCACCGACCGGCTCACACGCGGGTACGTGATCGACTTTTTGTCGTTCGACCTGCACTTCCCGGGGGCGAATCCGTTCGCCACGTTCAACGTCGCCGACGCGTGCATCTGCGTGGCGGTGGGCTGTTTCCTGATCGGGTCGTTCCTCGAAGAACGCCGCAGGAAACCCCGGCCGGCGGCGAGGTGAGCCTACGCCGCGTCGCGGATGAGGTGCTTATCCAAGATCTCCAAGAACTGCCGCACGTTGAAAGGCTTGAGCAGGTAGTTGTCCGCCCCGATGGCGTGGAGCTGGTGGTGCTTGATCGACGCCGCGTCGGCGCTGACGATCACCACCGGCACGTCCCGCGTGCCCTCGTCGGCGCGCAGGTCTTGGAGCACGTCCTCGCCCGAGGTGTCGGGCAGATGCACGTCGAGCAGGATCAGGTCGGGGTGGTACTTCTGCGCGAGTTCCAGGCCCTCGCCGCCGCGCGAAGCGGTCAGCAGCCGCAGAGACGGGCGTTGGGAGAGGAGCATCTCGATCAACCGCTGGTTGGGCTCGTTGTCCTCGATGTGCAGGACGAGGCGCTGGGGCGACCTTTGCGCCGGGGCAGCAGGCTTCGAAGCGGACGAGGGTTCGGGTTCCTCGTCCTCGAAGAGCCGGGCGTGGATCAACTCGTCGAGCAAGGACGGCAGGGGTCCCGTGTCCAACGGTGCGGCGGCCACGGGCAGATCGACCCAGAAAGTCGAGCCGACGCCCACCGTACTCTGGACACCCATCGTACCACTCATTGCCTCCACCAACCGCCTGGCCAGCGCCAGGCCGATGCCGCTGCCTTCCACGTCCGTGTTCTCCGCGCCGAGGCGCTCGAACGGCGTGAAGAGCCGGGGAATAT
>CAXTQD010000462.1:0-3138 GCA_964246175.1 uncultured Chthoniobacterales bacterium
GTTGACGAAAAGCGCCAGCGTCTCGGCGGGCAGCGTCGCCGGCCGGGCTGCGTCGCGCAGGATGTCGCGCAGTCCGTCGCAGCGCGGGCGGATGTTCTCGTCGATGACGCTGTCGAGCGCCGGGGTGGGCTCGGCCAGTTCGCGCGCCATGAGCAGGCTCTGCCACGCGGGTCGGGCGGGATCGAGCAGGTACGTGAGCATGGAAACAACGAACGCGCGCAACCGCACCGCGGCCGGCCCGTGCGGCGGCGGCAGCGGGACCACGCAGGCCTGGGCGTGCGCGGCGTGCAGGGCGCAGGCATACAGCTCTCCTTTGTCGCGGAAGTGGTAGTTGATGGCCGCCAGGTTGACGCCCGCCCGTTCGGTGATCTGTCGCACGGTGGCCACGCGGAAACCGTGCTCGGCGAACACCTCGCCTGCCGCTTGCAAGAGGCGCTGGCGCACCTCGCGGCTTTGGGGGTTGTCCTTGGTGCGCGGCATGGAGTCGGCAAAAAATTTGACGAATATTCAAACATTTGTTTTAATCAGTCAATTCAAAAATCCGTATGAACAAAAGATCAACATGGTTCCCACGGGGCGTACGGATGGCGTTTGCCGCGGTGCTCGGCGTGGTCGGCACCGCCCAGGCGCAGCAAGGTCCCAAGCGACAGCCCCCACCGGTACAGACGCCGGACGCTTACAAGACCGGACACACCCGCCAGGGGCGCGGGGGCGTCGGAATGTCCGGCTTGGGACGAGCAGACTGGTGGACGCTCTTCGGCGATCCGACGCTCGACGACCTCGAAGCCCGCGCCCTCCGCGCGAACCAGAACATTCTCCAAGCGGTCGCCCGCATCGAGGAAGAACGCCTGCGCGCCCGGGTCAGCGGAGCCGATTTCCTGCCGCGGGTGGAGTCCAACCTCACTGCCTCGCGTGAGCGCACGTCCAACAACCTGCCCTTCCAACGTGGCCAACTGCTCGGCACGATCCCCGGCCTTGGCACGACCGGCACCGGCGGCGGCGCGAATGCCCCCGCGGTCGGCGCACTCGACATCCAGCCGCGCACGGAAACGGTCAACGACTTCCGCGCGCCGCTGGTCGCCTCCTACGAACTGGACGTGTTCGGCCGCATTCGCCACGCCTACGCCGGGGCACTCGCCACCGCGCAGGCCGCCGAGGCCGACGCGCGCGGCGTGCTCCTGAGCCTGGCCGCGGATGTGGCTAACGATTACTTCCAACTCCGCTCGCTCGACGCGCAGGCCGACATCCTGCGCCGCACGCTCGACTTCCGCCGCGAGCAGGTGCGCATCACTCAGGAACGGCTCGAAGCGGGCACCAGCGACCCGCTCGACCTGGAACGCGCCCGCACCGAGCAAGCCAACGCCGAAGCCAGCTTGGCGGACACTCTGCGCCAACGTGCGGGCCTGGAGAACACCTTGGCTGTGTTGTGCGGCGAAGCGGCCAGCGAGTTCCGCTTGCCTGTCCGGGCCTTGGGCGAGCACACGCCGCCGCCGGTGCCCGTTGGCTTGCCCGCTGACCTGCTCACGCACCGGCCCGATGTGGCGCAAGCCGAGCGCCAAGTGGCCGCCGCCAGCGAGGCCATCGGCGTGGCCCGTGCGCAGGAACTGCCGACTTTCACGATCCAGGGCAGCGTGGGTTTAGAGAGCAGCGACTACCATCATCTCTTCGACGCCGACAGCCGCGATCTGCGGGTGATGCCCACGATCAACATCCCGATCTTCGAGGGCGGGCGCAACGAGGCCAACTTGCGCGCTACCCGTGCGGTGTACCGCCAGGCGGTGGCCTCCTACCGCAACGTGGTGCTTGGGGCTTACCGCGATGTCGAGAGTGCGCTCAGCGATCTGCGCGGACGCACCGTGCAGGCTGAGGCACAGGGCCGTGCGACCACCAGCGCCCAACACGTGCTCGATCTCACCCAGGATCGCTACCGTAAAGGCGCGGTCAACTACTTCGACGTGGTGGATGCCGAACGTGAACTACTCTCCATCCAGTTGGGGTCCGCCCAGACGCTTGACTCGCGTTACACGGCCACCGTTGCCCTCGTGCGGGCCTTGGGCGGCGGTTGGCAAACTGATTTGGCTAAACCAATGCTTCCCGTAGAACGGAAGTCCCTCAAGTGATCCAAGGGCGCGAGGAACCATCCTTAGCCGTTTGCGATAACTCCTCGTCGTGGGTCCGCGACGATCAAAGCTCTGTATATTACCCAGTAGATGCGTTGTTGCGCCAAGCCGTGAAGAGCTTCTGTCGGCTTGCGCGCATCGAAGCGTCAGATCCTAAGCCGCGTACGAAGCGGTTACTTACGACAGCAAGCCGGCACGGGGGCTCGAACCCCGGACCTGCTGATTACAAATCAGCTGCTCTACCAACTGAGCTATACCGGCATCTACCTCTCAGAACGGTCTGTTTCCGCGCTTCTGATTGACTCATTGCCCCCTTCGTTCGGAAATGAGCCAGCAAGAAGCACGGTCCTAGTGGGAGGCGACGCGGGTTCAAAACCTGTTTCGCTACCAGCCGTCAGGAACCTATTTTGCACGGCTCAAGGTCGGCGGCAAGTCGATTCGCCAGAGCCTTGAAACCGCAGTGTTCTCCGTGGCGCAGTTGCGGCTGCCGGATGCCCTTAAAGAAAGCCGCAGAATTGAAGAGTCCCGGCGGCGGTTCGGCAACGGCAAAATGACCTTTGGGGATGCTGTCCAGATCTACCGCGACAAGCTGGACGTGAATCCTGACCTGAAGCCGAAGTCCAAGTATTACTACAGGCTGATGCTTGATTTTATCTCCAAGCCGTGGCCAAGGGTTCTTGAACAAGACATCCGCGAAGTCGGCGAGCAAGCGTGCAAGGAGTGGTTGAACCGCTACCGTCAGCGGTACGCGCCGAGCGTGGTTAACAACAGCATAGGCGTCATGCGTGCCGTTCTCCAAGAGGCTGTAGACGCTGGAGCACTGTTTGGAAATCCTGCGGTCACGTTGAAACGGGCAAAGGTGCGTTCGAAGAAACTTAAGTTGCCGTCACGCAAAGAATTTCCGCAGTTCGTCCAAGTGATTGAAACCGGAGGCAGCAGAGATTCAAAAAACGCTGCTGACCTTGATTGAGGCCCCTGCCATCGGTCCAGGTTGAGCGAGAGGTTCCCACCCGAAAAG
>CAXTQD010000463.1:0-3123 GCA_964246175.1 uncultured Chthoniobacterales bacterium
AGAAGATCGCCACCTTGCAGAAGCGGCGGAGCGAGTACGCGGCGGTCGCCGCACGCATGGAACGCACCGGCGAGGAGCCAAGTGTCGCTCACCGAGCCGGACAGCCGCGCCATGGCCACCTACCCGAAGGTCGGTGTCGGCTACAACGCCCAAGTCGCGGTGGATGCCAAGCACCAGCTCCTCGGCGCGCAGGAAGTCACCAACCTGGGCAGCGATCTCGGGGCAGTTGGCTCCCACGGCCCTCCCGGCCAAGGAAGCCCTCGGCGTGGAGACCATCCAGGCCACGGCGGACCGGGGATATTAGCAAGGGCGAGGACATCGCGGCCTGCGAAGCGGCGGGGATCACGGCCTTCGTGCCCAAGCCGCTGGGCCGGGGAGCCGCCGCCAGCAACGGCCGCTTTCCCAAGGAGGCGTTCGTCTACGATGCGGTCCAGGACGTGTACCGCTGTCCCAACGGTGAGACGTTGTCACCCCATAGCGAGTCCACCACGCGGGGCCACCGGCTGGTCCTCTACTCTACCATCCGACTGCCTGCCGACGTTGCCCGCTCCAGGCGCAGTGCACCTCAGACAAGCGCTGGCGGCGCATCGCCCGCTGGGAAGGTGAGGCCGTGTTGGACGCGATGGCTGCGCGGCTGGCGGCCAACCCGCAGATGACCAGGCTGCGGCGCAACACCGTGGAGCATCCCTTCGGCACGATCAAGCACGCCATGAACCAGGGCTACTTCTTGATGAAGGGGCGGCGCCAGGTGCGCGCGGAGTTTAGCCTGAGCGCGCTTGCCTGCAACCTGCTGCGAGCCGTGAGCATCGTGGGCGTCAAGGCCCTGGTAGAAGCCCTGCGGCGGCGCTTACGCGCCCTCGCCAGGGCCACCCGGCGCGCCCACGATCCCGGAGCCTGGTTTTACGCCCGCCGGTTCGCTTTGATCGCCCGCCGCGAGCAAAACTCCACTGTGGCCGGTCTGCCCGCCTGAACGAACCGCCGAGCCAGCGTTTTCACACAATCTCAGAGCTTTCGAGAGACCGGCATCGCCCGCACATCAGCATCGTCCAAAGCGTGAAAAAGCCTCAGGCTCAGCGGAGGGGATCGGAAGTTGAAGCAAAATTGCCCTTCGCGCACAGATAAAAGATCGTCTGGGCAACGCTTTTGCTGACGGAACCGGCCTCATTGTCCACAGGAGGATAGAGTTACAATCCTGGGGTCGCCCTGCCTCCTCTCGCCCATGAAAACACGTCTCGCCTGCTTCGCCAGCTTTGCCCTGTGTGGAACACTCGTCGTCTCTGCCCAAGATGCGGACAACACCCGGAAGATCGAACGCCTGGACACCGTGGTGAAATCCTATCTGCCAGACAACGCATTTATGGGCACGGTGCTCGTGGCCGAGGGGGACCGCCTACTGTTGGACAAAGGCTATGGCACGGCGGACCTGGAATGGAGCATCCCCAACGTGCCCGACGTGCACTTTCGCCTAGGTTCGCTGACTAAGCAGTTCACTGCGGCGTTGATCCTCCTGCTGCAACAGGATGGCAAGCTGCACATCGAAGACTCTATCAGCAAATACCTGTCGGACGCTCCGAAAAGCTGGGAGAAGATCACCGTGGCGAACCTGCTGGGACACACCTCCGGCATCCCAAGTTTCACGGACGACAAAGCTTTTGAGACCTGGAAGATGAGCCCGCACACTCACGAGGAGGAGATTGCGTTATTCCGCGGTAAGCCGCTGGCCTTCGAGCCCGGCAGCCAGTATGCCTACAGCAACTCCAACTACGAGGTGCTGGGCACCCTCATTGAGAAGGCCAGTGGCCGAACCTACGGGGACTTGCTGAAGGAGCGCATCTTCCAACCGCTGGGCATGGTGAACACCGGCCTAGACACCGATGAACTCATCCTGCCCAAACGCGCGCAGGGCTACCAACCGGGCGAGGGCGGCTTGGTGCACGCCCGTTCCGAGTCGCTGACGGTGCCTTGGGCGGCGGGTTCGATCTACTCGACAACCGGAGACCTGCTGCGGTGGGAGCGTGGATTGTTCGGCGGTAAGGTGCTCAACGAAGCGTCGTTCAAAGCCATGACCACCGCCGGGAAGGGCAACTACGGTTTAGGGGTGCAAGTGACCACAAAAGACAACGTGCAAGTCATCAAACACGGTGGCGGCATCGAAGGCTTCGAAACGCAGCTGACCTGCGTGCCAAAGCAGGGACTGGTGGTCGTGGTGCTCAGCAACGTGGACGGCGTGGTCGTGCAAGCCATGGGCGAACAACTGCTCAACGTAGCAATGGGCAAGCCGGTCATCCTGGCGAGCGAGCGCAAGCCAGTACCCATCGCCAAGGAAGAACTAGCCAAGTTCGTCGGCGTCTACGAGGTCACTGCTGATTTTGCCATCACCATCGCAATTAACGGCGACTCACTGATGCTCCAGGCCACAAGCAGCCCTCTACGTTCCTTGATGTATCAAGGCGCGGCAGGTGGCCGTCCACACTTCTTCGCACCGGAAGCGAACGCAGAGGTCGAGTTCGTGCCGGATGAGGCAGGGACGATCACCTCCCTAGTGTTGCATCGAGGCGGTGACATACCGGCTAAAAAGCGCTGAGTCTGACGCAGCCGGGCTGCCGTGTAGGTACGTCAAAAGACGGTGATTTTTCGGATCGCCGCATGGAAATACTGCAACCGTCTCACAAAACAGAGGTTGGATAAGACGGTGCTTACCCGCTGAGCAACCGCCCTCGTCTGACATGGTGCTGGGAGGAGCACCCCAAGTGCGTCCTCCAGACCAGGGAAAGCACCTCGGCTGGCATAGGTGTTGCTACAGATCGGTGGTCTGACAAGGCCCGCCTTTCCCCGCTCCATCCAGCGGCCCACCAAGAGGTGGAATGCTGTGAAGGGGGAAGAGGCCTCCAGACGACTGCCGCCGAACGGGAAAAACACGGATCAAATGCGGGCCGACACCCCGTCGCCAAGCACCTCCGAGCAAGCCAAGCCTCTTACGACCACCGAACCGACCAAACATGAAAATAGCTCAGCCCCTCTTTCTCACCCTCAGCCTGACCCTGTTCGCCCTCGGCAGCGCGACGAGTGCACGCGCCCAAGCCATCAAGGTCTACGTCTCCGCGCCCGGGGTCTCGACCGAGA
>CAXTQD010000464.1:0-3121 GCA_964246175.1 uncultured Chthoniobacterales bacterium
GACGACTGTCGATGCCGCCTGAAGCAGAAATCATCCACAGGTTACGCAGATTCACACAGATTTCAGAAGAGAAGGGAGAAACACGTTCTCTGCCTCCTTCTTTCTCCAATCTGCGTAATCTGTGGATGATTTCTGCCTACCTTGTGGGGGAGGATGGCGCGGGCAGACCTGCCCCTGGTGCGAGCAGCGGACCGGCGGCTTCCGTCAGCGGCCGGTCCTCGATGAAGACGTGTGCGCCCTTGCCGATGGTGTCGTACAACGCGATCACGTCGCGCGAGCGCATCCGCACGCATCCGAAGCTCGCCGGCACGCCGATGTGGCGTTCCTCCGGCGTGCCGTGGATGTAGATGTAGCGGTCGTAAGCCCGGGCGTGGCGCGCTTCCAGGCCGCGCAGCCAGAGGATCCGCGTCACGACCGGGTCGCGTCCGGGTGCATCCACGGGCAACACCTCGCCGGTGGGCTGCCGATTTTTCAGGACGGCCCCCGCCGGCAGCCCGCTGCCGATCTTCTCGGCGATTTCGAGTTCGCCCTCGGGCGTGCCGTACGTGCCGGGCTGGTCGCTCAGGCAGAAGCGCGAAGTGGACACCGGGTAATACGCCTGCGGCACGCCACGGTAGAGCAGAGCCATGCGCTGCTCGGGCACGCTGATGATGAGTTGGTGGTCGTGGTCCGCACAACCGCCGAGCAGTAAAGACCCGCCGATGGCGAGCAGCCAGCGGCGGGAGAAACACGAGGAGCCGGTTTTCACTAACTGCCCATTCGGCGTTCCCAATCGTACTGGCGGTCGGTGACGATGGTTTCCATGCGCTGAATGCGGCGGTTGAGGCTGTCGAGGGTCCGGTCAAGGGCCGCGAGGTCCGGCCGGGGTCCGCCACGGTAGGCGCCGGACCCCGGGGGCGGACCCATCGGCATCGGCGGGGGCGTCGATCCACCGGCAGCCGTGGTGCGTGGCGACTGCATGAGCACTGCCGCCAACAGGTAGAAGAACCCGCACACCAGCAACGTCGCCTTCAAGCCATGCGCGTCGGCCACGGCGGTGGCGAGGAAGAGCAGGAGTGCGATGCCGATCCAGCGCACCTTCCTCACGCAGTAACCTTTGCTTTCGGCGATGCCGCTGAACACTCCCAGCACTTTGCCGTTGGATGAGCGGTAGAACTGTCGGCGGAAGGAACCGAAGGGGCGCGCGCCGGGCACGTTGTCGAAACGCTGGCGCAGGCGGTCAAAATTTGGATCCATAGTTTTTCTCGGTACGGGATTGGTCGATCAGGATGGTTTCGAGAGCTTCGACGCGGCTTTCCATCTGGGAGAGCGTGCGCTGGAGCCGTTGCAGGATGGCGACTTCTTCCTCGCTCAGGCCGCTGCCCCCCGCAGGGGTGTGCTGGGCTTGGCGGACGCGGTGAGAGAAGGGAGCCATGATGGCTTTGGTAATGAGCCAGATAAAGGTGAAGACGATGGCGACAATCGGGATGGCAAGCGCCTCGTCGCCGTTGGAATGTTTGTGGGTGACCGTCCCGTCTTTGCCGATAATCGTCGTCCCTCCGGACGAACTGCTGCCGGTGCTGACGGTACCATCTTCCACGACGCGGACGAGGTTGGGACCTTCAAGAAAATCGATCATAGAGGCTGGTAGGTGATTCTAACCTTGAGGCAGGGATAAACTCACGACAATTCGCGCGCGAGGGCTGCGGGTCGGAACCGGGAGAGCCTCTGGTTCAGGACAGCTGGCCGGGCTGCTGGGACTTGCCGGCGTTCTTGAGGGCTTCGAGTTCTTTCTCGATGTCCTCGTCGCGTTCGAGTTGCGCGAACTGCTCCTCCAGGGTCGGCTTGCGGCCGTAGTTGATGAGGTCGGCTTCGGCCTCCATGCGCTCGATGCGCGCCTCGAACTGCTCGTAGCGCAGCAGCGCGTCCTGGGTGTCGACGCGGCGGATCTGGGTCTGCGCGGTGATCTTATGCTGCGCCTGGATGTGGCGCTGCACGAGCACGCGCTGCTTTTCGCGGGCGGTGGCGAGTTTTTCCTCCAGTTGGGAGATGTCCGTGCGGTAGTTGCGCACGACCTCGTCGAGGCCGGTGATCTCCTTGTCCAAGGAGGTGATGCCCTCGTTGGCGCGACGCTTTTCCATGAGGGCCTCGCGGGCGAGTTCCTCGCGGCCCTTCTCGACGGCGAGTTTGGCCTTGGCTTCCCAGTTGGCGGCGCGGCCGGTGAGTTCGTCGAAAGAGCGGCCGACCTTCTTGCGGGCGGCGATGGCCCCGGCGCAGGACGCCTTGAGGTCGATGAGGGTATCCTCCATTTCCTGGATCATCAGGCGGACCAGCTTTTCCGGGTCTTCGGCCTGGTCGAGCATGGAGTTGATGTTGGAGTTCACGATGTCGCGGAAGCGGCTAAAGATGCTCATGGTAGTGGTGTGTTGGTGGGAGTTTGTGGATGGAAGATAGGATCAAGCGGTGGCGAGTTGCCACAAGCAGAGCGCCATCGTGGAGATGAAGCTCAAGCCCAAGAGCGCGGCGCAGACGACTTCCTGCTTGTGGGCGAGTTCGTCGTTTTCTTCGAACGGGGTGGTCTGAGGGCGACGCACGGTCACCGCGCGGCGAGGAGTGGTCCTGCCGGGATAGTAGAAGTATGGGACGGGGACGGGGGAGGCGAGTTTCATGGTCGTGGTAGGTCTTTGTTAGTTAGGTGCTCCTTGGTTTTAGGGGCGACATCCTCTTTAGCAGCGGTGATGCCAACCCAATTTTTTGATTCATAAGTATCTAATGATCATATGAATATGTAAGAGAGATGCTTTTGAACATCTTGTTCCTGAGGAGGAATGTTGGCGTGTCAAACCAAGGGCTGGTAAAATCCGCCAATGGCTCTGGTCCATTCGTCCGCGTCAGTTCCCACCGACGTTCGCAAACGCATCGAAGGGCTCGGCAAGTCCGACCTGTTCCTTGATTTTCAGCAGCAACTCGCCCGCGTCGCCAAGATCCAACGGCCCGTGCTGCTCATCGGTGAACGGGGCACCGGCAAGGAACTCGCCGCCGAGCGCATCCACTTCCTATCCCCACGCTGGGGCGGGCCGTTCATCAAGCTCAACTGCGCCGCTCTCTCGCCGTCGGTGTTGGAGAGCGAACTCTTCGGTCA
>CAXTQD010000465.1:0-3120 GCA_964246175.1 uncultured Chthoniobacterales bacterium
GACACAAGTAATGGTAGATGCCGGCGGCTGATTCTGCTTGTCCTTGTGTAGAAAATGTAGCAAATTGGCGGCACATGCCAGCCGCCAGTTCTTCCCAAGTCTACGACGAGAGCAAGATCAAGACGCTCTCTTCCCTTGAACACATCCGCGCTCGCACGGGCATGTACATCGGCCGCATCGGCGACGGCTCGCACTACGACGACGGCGTCTACGTGCTTCTCAAGGAGGTCATCGACAACGCCATCGACGAGTTCATCATGGGCCATGGCCACGAGGTGCTCCTGAACATCGACGGCCTACGCGTCACCGTGCGCGACCACGGCCGCGGCATCCCGCTGGGCAAGATCGTCGAGTGCGTCTCGCGCATCAACACGGGGGCCAAGTACAACGACGACGTGTTCCAGTTCAGCGTCGGCCTCAACGGCGTGGGCACCAAGGCGGTCAACGCGCTGTCGAGCGAGTTCGTGGTGGCAAGCTTCCGCGACGGGCAGTCGGCGCGGGCGACGTTCAAGCAGGGGGTGCTCCAGCAGCACAAGAAGCCGGCGGCGGATAAAACGGGCGAGAAGAACGGCACGCTCATCGAGTTTGCACCCGACCCGACGATCTTCAAGCGCAGCGAGTTCCGCGAAGAACACGTCACGCGGCGGTTGCGGATGTACACATACCTCAACGCCGGGCTGAAAATCCGCTACAACGGCACGCTCTACCATTCCAAGAACGGCCTCCTTGATCTCATCGAGGAAGACACCAACAACGAGCAGGACGCGCTTTACCCGCCATTGTACCACCGCGAGAAGACGCTCGAAATCGCGCTCACGCACACGCAGCGTTTCAGCGAGACGCACTATTCGTTCGTCAACGGCCAGTACACCAGTGATGGCGGCACGCACTTGAGCGCCTTCCGCGAGGGCGTGCTCAAGGCGGTCAACGATTTTACCAAGAAGAAGTACGAGGGCGACGACGTGCGCGAGGGGCTCGTGGGTGCCGTGGCAATCCGCTTGAAGGAACCTATCTTCGAGTCACAGACCAAGAACAAGCTCGGCAACACCGAGATCCGCGGCGAACTGGTCAAGAAAGTCCAAGACATCGTCAGCGACCTGCTCCACCGAAACCCCGAGGCCGCCGAGAAAATCGCTGCGAAGGTCGAGGACACCGCGCGGCTGCGGCGTGAGTTGGCGAGCGTCAAAAAGCTCGCCCGCGAACGCAGCGCCGCGACGACCCTGCGCATCCCGCAGTTAAAGGACTGCAAGCTGCACCTCAACCAAAAGAAGGGCAACGGCGGCGGCTCGATGGTCTTCCTGACCGAGGGCCAGTCGGCGGCGGGTTCGCTGGTGAGTTGCCGTGACGTGATGACGCAGGCCATCTTCGTGCTCAAGGGCAAGCCGCTCAACGTCAACGATCTCAAACGCGCTGCCCTCTACAAAAACGACGAACTCTATAACCTGATGCGCGCCCTCAACGTCGAGGAGAGCGTGGACGGCCTGCGTTACGAGAAGGTGATCCTCGCCACCGACGCCGACGTGGACGGGCTGCACATCCGCAACCTGCTCATCACATTCTTTTTGCGCTTCTTCCCGGAACTCATCACGCGCGGGCACGTCTACATCTTGGAGACGCCGCTTTTCCGCGTGCGCAACAAGAAGAAGACGATCTACTGCTACGATGAACCCGAGCGTGTGAACGCCATCAAGACGCTGCCGAACCCGGAGATCACGCGGTTCAAGGGTTTGGGCGAGATCAACCCGTCGGAGTTTAAGGGCTTCGTCGGCCGCGACATGCGCCTGAGCCCGGTGGAAGTGGAGAACCTGCCCGCGACCCCGCACATCCTCGATTTCTACATGGGCAAGAACACGCCCGAGCGTCGCACCTACATTATGGACCGACTGGTAGTGGAGGCGGAAGAAGAACTCGCCACAGCGGTGTAAAACGCGCAAGCTGGGAGTTTTGCGTTGTCTCCCGGGCGTATTGCCGCTCGGATCGTCGGCGTGACACTGCGCCTGAAACAAGCGGCTTTCACCCTCGTCCTGCCGGTGGCTCTGCTGCCGGGTTCGTCGCCCGGTCAGTCGCAAAGCGAGACGAAGACACCGTCCGACCGGGTCATCATCACCGCGCCGAAAAAAACTGGAGACGCCAGCCAAGCCCGACCCGGACGAACTGATCATCTCGAAAAGCGCGGAAAAGGGTGTCAGCAAGCCGACTCGTCTGACCACGACCGGGTCTTTGCTCCCGCACACAATCGTCTACCACAAAGGTGACGTGTATAACCGTAGCCCCCAGCAACTGCCCATTCAGCTAGTTACTTACAAGGGCCACGTGTACGCCGTCATGCCCATCAATGCTCCTAGTCACGCCCCTGAGGTGGTTAAGCTCGGGGTCGCTAGGCCCTGAGCAACTATTCCCGTTTCCGAGTGACGCTTGGAAACCAAGAGGAAAGAAAGGTTCGGAAGGAGAAATGCGGTTTAGGCCATCTTCTTCGTAAGGCGGAAGAGTCCGATGTCCTTTGCGCCCGCTTGTTCTAGCGCGGCGTTTGCTTTTTCTAACTCCGCCTCGTCGTCCGTGCGGACTGCTACCAGCACGCCGCCGGCAGTGAGTTGCTTCTCGTAAGTCTCGCGCCGTTCCTCAGGCACGCCGAAGTCCGCGAGGCTGCTGCCCGTCGCCCCGGCTGTCGCTCCCGCCACCGCTCCGGCCAGCGCGCCGCCGGTGACCATCAGCGGCGCGATCATGATGAGCGGGGTCAACCCCACAAAGCTCATCGCCGCCACTCCCGCCACCGCCCCGGCCGTCGGCGGTGCGGTAGGTGTCGAACGGCGCGATCGCGTGATGGGCGTTGCCGATCATCGGCGGGTCCTCGCCCGTGACCAGGAACCGCAGCGCAGCACCCTCGAGCAGCGTGAGCGACGCGTCGTACATCGCCAGGTCGAGGTGTGTCCCGGACCCTGTGCCGCGGGCGGCGAGCAGCGCCGCGCAGATGCCGCCGAAGGCATAGATGCCGGCCGAGAGATCGGCGATCGGCGCACCAGGTTTCACCGGTTCCTCACCCGGCCGACCGGTGATGGCGATCAGCCCCGCGAGCCCCTGCACCACGGCGTCATAGGCAGGGCGCTCGCGCCACGGCCCGGT
>CAXTQD010000466.1:0-290 GCA_964246175.1 uncultured Chthoniobacterales bacterium
GTTCCCAATGCCGACGGTTGCGCCAGTCCTCGTCGTTAATTTTCCAACTCTTGTACGGGTAGGCCTCGCGTCGTTTGAAGCGCTTGAGTTGTTAGTCCTTGGTAACGTGGAGATAAAACTTCAGGATCACCGTGCCATCGTCCGTGAGCATCCGCTCGAACTCGTTGATCTCGCGGTAGGCCCGCCGCCACTCGGCGTCGGTGGCAAAGCCTTCCACCCGCTCGACCAGCACCCGGCCGTACCACGAACGGTCGAACACGGCGATGCGCCCGCGCGCGGGCCGCCGGGTC
>CAXTQD010000466.1:300-3114 GCA_964246175.1 uncultured Chthoniobacterales bacterium
TGCGTTTTGTAATGCTCCTCGACGATGGATTGTTCCTGGTCAAGCGCGTCCAGACGGCTGGCCGGCGCGGGTGGTTTGACGTGGTCTCGATCCATGGCGGCGGAAGGCGACGAAAATCGCCCGCTCAAGGCAGCGGGATGCACGCGTCCGCGAGGAGCACGGGGATGCCCCAGCGCACCGGGTACGCCGCCCGGCCATCCGCACGCACGAGCGCGTCGTCGAGCGGTTCGCCCGCCCGCCGGGCGGCATTCAGGCGCGCCAACTGTTCGGCGTTCGCCACCACGAGGGGCTGGCTGGTCGTGGGGCAGCGGAGGAGTTCCAGCAGGTCGGCGGCAATCATGGCTCAATACTTCGGCATCGTCGCGTCGATCTGCTGCGACCAGGCGTCGATCCCGCCGGCCACGTTGAACAACTTGGAGAACCCGGCTTCCTGCAAGGAACGCACCGCTTGCGCGCTGCGCTGGCCGTTTTTGCACAGGAGCGCGATCTCCTGCGCGCTGTCGAGTTCGCTCATGCGCGCGGGCAGTTCGCTCAAGGGAATCAGCTTGGCACCGGGCACCTGCGCGATGTCGTGCTCGTAGCGCTCGCGCACGTCCACCAGCAGCAGGCCGTCCCCGCCGTCCAGCCGACGTTTGAGGTCCGCCACGGGGATCGCCGGCGTCTCCTGCTCGTCCGCCTGGCGCTGCGCGGCCGCCTGCGGCACGCCGCAAAACTGGTCGTAGTCGATGAGGTCGGTGATCGTCGGATGCTCGCTGCAAACCGGGCACTTCGGGTCGCGCCGCAGCTTGAACTCGCGAAACTTCATCTTGAGCGCGTCGCAGTGCACCAGCCGGCCGAGCAGCGGCTCGCCGATGCCGACGATCAGCTTGACCGCCTCGATGGCCTGCATCACGCCGATGATGCCCGGCAGCACGCCTAGCACCCCGCCCTCCGCGCAACTCGGCACCATGCCGGGCGGCGGTGGTTCCGGGAACATGCAGCGGTAGCACGGCCCGCCAAGATGCGGGGCAAACACCGTGCATTGCCCTTCGAAGCGAAAGATCGACCCATAGACGTTCGGCTTCCGCGTGAAAACGCAGATGTCGTTGGACAGGTAGCGGGTCGGAAAATTGTCCGTGCCGTCGATGACGATATCGTACGGTTCGGCGATCTGGCGAGCGTTCTCACTGGTGAAAAACGCGTCGTGCAGGTCCACCTGCACATTAGGATTGACGGCGCGCAACTTGTCCTTGGCCGACTTGAGTTTTTTGCGTCCCACGTCCTCCGTGCCGTGGAGGATCTGGCGCTGGAGGTTCGAGTAGTCGACCACGTCGAAGTCAACCAGTCCGATCCTCCCCACCCCGGCCGCCGCGAGGTAGAGCGCGATGGGTGAACCCAGTCCGCCCGTGCCGATGCAGAGCACCCGCGACGCCTTCAACCGCTTCTGGCCCTCCATCGTCACCTCGGGCATGATGAGGTGGCGCGAGTAGCGGGCAATCTCGTCGTTGCTCAACCGGACGTTCTCCAGCCGAGCAGGATCAATAATGCCGCCGGTGGGGGCAGAAGGATCAGGCGTCATGCGAAGGCGGGGATATTATTCGGCGGCTTCTGCCTTGGCCAAGCGTGCGGCCACGTCGTCGTAATTGATGACCGTCATAAATGCCTTCACATAATCGGCACGCTTGTTCTGGTACTTCAGATAGTAGGCGTGTTCCCATACGTCGAGCACGAGGATCGGGGTGATACTCTGAAGCGTCTGATTCTGGTGCTTTTCGGCCTGGATGATCTGGAGGCGCTTGGAAAGAGCGTCGTAACCCAAAATGGCCCAGCCGCTGCCCTGCACGGACCCAGCGGTGGCGGCAAAGAGTTTTTCAAACTGCGCCTGTCCGCCGAAGGATTCTTTGACCGCCTTTTCCAACGCCCCGGACGGCGTGCTGCCGCCCTTTTTCATATTGTTCCAGAAGATCGTGTGCAACGCGTGGCCGCTGCCGTTGAAGGCCATCTCGTTGTCCCAGTGACCAGTAAGCACGGCGTCACCGGTGCCCGCCGCGATGGTGGCAAGGGCTTCCAGGGCGGCGTTGGCGCCCTTGACGTACCCCGCGTGGTGGATGTCGTGGTGGAGCTTCATCGTCTGCTCGTCGATGGCGGGCTCTAGCGCGTTATACTCGTAGGGCAGCGGCGGCAGGACGAACTTGCCATCCTTGAAGCCGACCTCACTTTCCTTGGCTTCGGTGCTCTTTCCCGAGGCGGGAGCGGCGACGAGGGACGGCGCGGCGGCGAGGACGGCGGCTCCGAGGCCGAGGTTGCGAAGAGCTTGGCGGCGTGGGATGAGGTTCATAAAGGAAAGCTTGGCGATGTTCTTAGTTGCTATCGGCGCTGAGAATGTTCTACAAGCTGGTCCGAAAACGTCGGAGTGCAACCCTGACCGACGATCCCGCCATGATTGAACGCGACTACCTGGTGATCGGTGCCGGCACGGCTGGCGTCAGTGTCTGCGAAGGCATCCGCCAGCACGACAAGCGCGGCAAGGTCATGCTCGTGGGCAACGAGAGCCTGCCGCCGTACCAACGGATGTCGCTTTCCAAGACGTTCCTCAGCCAGAAGGACTACCCGGTCAAGAAGCTCGAACACCACCCGGCCAACTGGTACGAGGAACAGAAGATCGACCTGCGGCTGAACACGGTCGTGACGCAGTTCAACCTCGACCGGCGGCTGGCTGTCCTCAGCAACGGGCAGACCGTCGAATTCAAGAAAGCGTGTCTGACGACCGGCAGCCGGCCGCTGCGCCCGCAGGTCGCCGGCACGAACCTGGGCAACATCATCTACCTGCGCAGC
>CAXTQD010000467.1:0-3107 GCA_964246175.1 uncultured Chthoniobacterales bacterium
GTCTTGGAGGACGAGGCTTTTGAGGATGTCGTTGATCTGGCCGGTCTTGAAGCGCAGTTGCGTGCCCGTGTCGCCAGTCACGCTGCCCTCGTGCTGGAAGTACCCCACCCCGCTGGAAAACAGCACGACTTCGCGCACCGGCACGTCGGCCGTTTGCGCGCGAACATTGACGCCCGCGCCCAAAAGCGCGACCATGACGACCGCCCGCGAGGCGGCAACGAGTGGAGAAGGCTGCTTCATAAATTCAAAAGGGAGAAGAGTTCCAAGGCACAACGCGCGAACCGCCCCTTTTCTTAGAACCGTCCTCCGCCCCTGTCTAATCGCCCTCTCTGCCATGCTCCCGCTCCAAGACCTCCGGGTCGTCTCCAGCCAGCGCCTGATCGCGCCGGCCGTGCTCAAAGCCAAGCTGCCCGTGGACGAACTGACCGGCCGCGGCGTCGTCGCCGGCCGCGACGCGGTGGAACGCATCCTTACCCGGCGTGACGACCGCTTCCTCGCCATCGTCGGCCCCTGCTCCATCCACGATCCCGAGGGCGCGCTGGACTACGCCCGCCGCCTGCGCGACCTGCGCGCGGAGCTTTCCGGCCGCGTGGAGATCATCATGCGCGTGTACTACGAGAAGCCGCGCACCACCCTCGGTTGGAAAGGGCTCATCAACGACCCGTTTCTTGATGACTCCTGCGACATCGAGGCCGGGTTGACGCTCGCCCGCCGGCTGCTGCGCGAGATCGTAGCGCTGGGCATCCCGGCGGCGACGGAGTTCCTCGATCCCATCGTCCCGCAGTACCTCGATGACCTCGTGAGTTGGGCGGCCATCGGCGCACGCACCACCGAGAGCCAGACGCACCGCGAGATGGCGAGCGGCCTGTCGATGCCGGTGGGTTTCAAGAACGGCACGGACGGTGACTGCCAGACGGCGATCGACGCCATGCGCGCGGCCCGTGGCACGCACAGTTTTCTGGGCATCGACCAAGGCGGCGTGACGAGCGTCATCAAAACGACTGGTAACGATCTCGGTCACCTCGTGCTGCGCGGCGGACGGCTGCGGACGAACTACGACCCGCCCAGCATCGCCGAAGCCGCCCGCGGCCTGGCCGCCGCGAACCTGCTGCCCGTGCTGATGGTCGATTGCAGCCATGCCAACAGCGGCAAGCATCATGCCCGCCAGGAACTCGTCTGGCAGAGCCTGCTCGAACAACGCCGTGACGCACTCGCCGCCGGCAGCCCGAGCCCGATCATCGGTGCGATGCTGGAGAGCTACCTCGAACCCGGCAAGCAGCCGATCCCGAAGCGGGCGGAAGATTTAAGATACGGCGTCTCCATCACCGACGCCTGTTTGGGCTGGAAGGAAACCGAGTCCCTCCTGCGCGCCGCAGCGGCCTGATACGATATCAGGTATCACGGCGTACTTTTCTGCTTCGCTCCTCGCAACGTGCCAGACTAGACGCCAAGATGGCGTAAAACAAAGCGCCATTGTGACGCCTACTGATTGTTAGGCCAGCAAGCGTGGCCGGGGGGTCGATGGCAAGCCGGTCCACGTTCCCGTTGCCGGTGGCACGTCGGTTCCCAGTTCGAGCCAGCACCCGTCGGTTCCCATTCGGGCCATCCCGTCACCACGTCTTTCCTTTGGGCCAGTCCGTTTCTCCGTTCATCCATCCCCGGCGGCAGCGCCCTCGTTCCCACGCCGGTATCCACGTCTTTCTGTTCCGGCGGTCCAGAGGCCCCTCTGTAGGCGGGCAGCCTAACAGCAACTGTGATCTTTAGGCGGTGGTTGGCAGGGGAGTTTTGAGCAGGCTGTTGAGGTGGAGCAGGAGCTTTCGCATGACGGCGGTCAGGGCGACTTTGGCGGGCTTGCCTTTGGTTCGCAGTGCTTTGTAGTACGCGCGCAGCAGCGGGTTGTGCAGCGTGGCGCAAAGGGCGGCCATGTAGAGGGCCTTACGAGCAGGCGCGCGCCCGCCGCGGATGTGGCGCTGCCCACGGACCGGGCCGCTGTCCGCGTTCATCGGAGCCACCCCGGCCAGCGCGGCGATGGCCCCACGCGAGAGCCGGCCCAGCTCTGGCAAATAGGCCAGCAAGGTGTAGGCACTCACCGGACCAACGCCCGCGACTTGGGTCAGGCATTCGACCCGTGCTTTGACCTCGGTGGCCGCGGCGAGCAGTTCCTGGATCTGCGCTTCGATCTTCTGCAGATGCGCGGCGAGTTGCTTGCGTAAAAGTACCGCCTCCTTTTTGACGCCAGGATAGAGGTGGTGCTCGTCGCGCCGGGCTTCCAAGGCGATGAGTTCTTTGAGTTGGTCGCGGCGGATCACCAAGGCCCCCAGCGCCGCTTCGCTCTCGGTCGGTGGCTGGTTGCACTCGGGTTGCATGGCGGCACCGAAGTCGCTCAAGACAGCAGCGTCGAGGGTGTCAGTCTTGGCCAAGCGGCCCTGCGCGCGAGCAAAGGCACGTACCCGCGCCGCGTTGTGCACGCTGACGGGTTGGTCAGCGTCCTGCAAGGCAGACACCACGGCGCGCTCGTAGCCGCCGGTGCCCTCGCAGACAACGTGGACCGAGCGGCCCGTCTTGGCCTGTAAACGGTGCAGGTGGGCCAGCAGACTGCGGTGACCCGCTGGGGTGTTGGGCAGGGCCAAAGGCTTGCCTGCCAGATCAACTTGCAGGGTGAGCTTGGCCACGTCGAGACCGACGTAAGTGACGGGTGGGCAGGTAGGGGCAGCGATGACCATCATGGGGTTGGCTCTTCCTTGTGGATGTGAGCTGGCCATGGAAAGCTGTTCCGGTGGCCGCTCTGGCAACTGTGCGAGTCACAACACCAGAGAGCAGGCAACGGTTCTGGCTGTAGATGAACAGCGGACAACAACGCCCGCGTTCTCACGCGCTCTTGAACTCGCCGCCCGCTCGCCGCAGGCTGGGCTGGCCGGCCTGGCCTGCGGCTCTTCTGGTCACCACGCGCACACACGCACGGCACCCCGAATCTACACACAACCGCTCATACAACGCGCTCCAGCGAACAGAGGCTGGCCATCACGCCTTTTCCGTTGTCGGCTCTTGCGTGGCCAGCCTCTGTCGCTGAGCTTGAGTCCGTTAGTATTACTTCGTTAGATCGCTAG
>CAXTQD010000468.1:0-2776 GCA_964246175.1 uncultured Chthoniobacterales bacterium
CCGCCGGCGAGCTGCACGGTGGGTCCCTCGCGCCCGAGGCTCGCGCCGCCGCCGACCGTCAGGATGCCGGCGACGAACTTCACCCACACCACCTTCATGGGCACGTAGCCGAAGTCCTTCCAAAAGGCGAGCTTGAGCTGCGGGATGCCCGAGCCCGCCGCCTCCGGGCAGAAGCGCGCCAGCAGGAACCCGGCGATCATGGACGTGACGACGATCAGCGCGAAGGTCGCCGCCAGGAAGGCCACCGGACCCTGCTTGGACAGCGCCAAGTACGTCCCCGAATAGAGCCGGTTGATCCCGACCTCGAAAACCACCGCGCCCAACCCGCCGCAGAGACCGTACAGCGTGGTCAGGAAGATCGGCCGGGCGTTGCGGGGAACTTTCTGGAAGGTGGCGGCGAGGGATTGGAACACAGGCTGCCAAACTTCGGTGATTTCGGCGGGAGGGCCAGCGGGGATTTCAGTGGCCCTCGATGCCGTGGGCGGAAAGGGGAAGCACGGCAGGAAATGGAAACGTCCGCCGGTACGGGTACCGACGGACGCTCCAGCGGTGTCGCCTGGCTATTGGCAGGTGGGGCAAGTGGCGCAGTCGCAGCAGGTGCATTGCGCGCACTCGCACACTCCGCCGCTGCAACAGTCACAGCAATCCTGCGACGCCGTCACGGGCGCCGCCAAGAAGGCCGTGATAGCCAGGGTGACGAGTAGTAATGCTTTCATAGGTATTCTCCGAAAACGATCAAGGTGAATTCACTCGCATCCGAGGGACGCGAACGAGCCGATGCGAAGGTGCTAGGCCGTTTTGGGAGGAGGCACCAAGGGCCGATCCCTGCGCGTCGCCCAACGGCAAGCGTAGTGGGTGGGGCGAGCGACAGAAGGAGGGAAAACCAACAAGGGCGGCGCCGAGAAAAGCAGGGCGACCGGGAACGAAGAGAAGCAGCACTTCAAACCGCCGGAAGAATCGGGACAATCCGGGCAAGTCTGCTGATGGGCGCAGCAAGCTGCCGCCGAGCGGGCTTGTGGCAACGATGCCGTGGTCTGCGAGAGACACGCCACCGCCACGATAAGCAGCAGGCACACGATCCGCGAAGGCACGGGTCAGGAGTACAACGCGAACGATGCGAAGTCAAAAGCGGTGATGGCCTGACGCCGCCAAGCTCCGCGACAAGCAGGGCGAGAACAGGCGCAAAAGTCCGAACCAGCCACACGCGCCTCGCCTGTTCGCCGGAGCGCGTGGTCAGGCTATCTGCTTACGGAGCCGAACTTCGTGCAAGTTGCTTCCATCCGCAGCTTTCTCGGTTTTCGTTGCCCCGTCCAAAATGAAGCCTGTCGCCTCGTAAAAACGGGCGGCTTTCTCGTTCGAGACCAGCACCCAAAGAGTGACCACTTGGTAGCCCTGCCGCTGAGCTTCTGCCAAAGCATGATCACAGAGCGCCCGGCCTGCGCCCCGCCGCCAGTGAGCAGAAAGTACGTAAATGGCTGCGATTTCAGCCGTCGTTTCATTGGCATCTTTGTCCCGTGATTGGATGAGGTTACAAAATCCAAACACTTCTCGGTCCTCCGCGACCAAGATCGTGTTTCTCTTTTGAGCGAGTCGTTCGTGCCAAAACGAGGTGCGCTGCTCGGTACTCTGCGCGTCCAAAACGGCTTCCGGCATCAGGCCGCGGTAAGCACCGCGCCAAGTCTCGACGTGCACTTGGGCGATTTTGGATGCGTCGGCGGTGTTGGCAATGCGAATGAACATAGCGGTTGCTGTGGCCTGGCAGGAAGTGGACGAATGTTCGCAGAAAAAGGCGAACAATCTTCCGCCCGAAGACTATTGGGCATCATTAAGTGGCACTCCGTTTTGGAGTCTGTCCCTGCCGTCGCGGGCAGAGCGCGGGAAACGCGCCGTCGCTACCCAGCTTCAGATCATCCCGCAACAAGTGCGGAATCTGTCGCCGCGATAATGGCCGCCCATCCTTTCGCCAACCCTTCACGGCACCACCGGCTTATTCTGGCGGTATTTCTCGTCCTTCGATTGCTTGTTGAGCACCTCGTAGAGTTCGTTGAGCCGGCGCTTGCTGAGTTGGTTGAAGATGAACGCCGGGATGCCCCCGCCGCCGTCCGTGAACAGCGTGTACGTCCCCTTCGTGCGCTCGCCTCCGTCGATGGGTTCCAGCACCCAGGAACCCTCGTTGTTCTTCACACGCACCGTGCCCGATTTTTCGTCAGGACCCTGCGCGTTGGCGGCGCTCCAGTGGCTGCCGTAGACAATTCCCTCCGGGGTCTTGTGCGAATCGTCGCGGATCAGCAGCGTGTAGTCGCGCGGGTCGATGAGCGGCGGGGTCATGCGCGTGTAGACGATCTGGGTGTGCTTGGCGGCATTGCGCGAGACCAGCTTGCTCTCGACGATGTATGGCATGAACGACGGGTAATCTT
This sequence comes from uncultured Chthoniobacterales bacterium, assembly GCA_964246175.1. GTDB lineage: Bacteria > Verrucomicrobiota > Verrucomicrobiia > Chthoniobacterales > SZAS-18 > CAHJWO01. Next base: position 2,418 of record CAXTQD010000468.1, read on the forward strand.
CCACGTCGTCGAGCACGTTTTTGATGACCCAGTTCGGCGCTTCGAGCGTGCCGACGGCGCGGGTCTCGCGGATGGACGTACCGGGCCGGTTGCGTCCGTAGATCGTCAGGCTGCCGTGCTTGTCGAGCTGTTCCCAGCCCTCGCCGCTCGGCGGGTCGGCCGGACACACCCGCGGCACGCAGAACACTGTCACCACGGCCACGAGGATGGCGAAGCCCAGCCGACGGCCAGGGCGGGAGGAAAGCGGGAACAACATGGGATGAAGTGAAAGGAGATGCGTTCTGTCGAATCGGTTGACGGACGCTGGTCGGACCCGCAAAATTCATCCCCATGGCTTCCGCCCGCCGCCACACGCTCGA
>CAXTQD010000468.1:2808-3098 GCA_964246175.1 uncultured Chthoniobacterales bacterium
GCTGCCGCTGGCCGGGCCGACGACGCGGTTCCTGGCGTGGCTGGTCGACCTCGTGTTCACGCTGGGCTTGCTGCTGGCGTGCAGTTGGGCGCTCGGGTTCTTCGGGATCGTGTCGGGCGATGCGGCGACGGCGGTGACGATCCTGCTGTGGTTCGTCGTGCCGATCTTCTACGGGATCGTCTTCGAGGGGTTCTGGCGCGGGCAGACGCCGGGCAAGCGGCTGCTGCGGCTGCGTGTGATGGACGCCGGCGGGCTGCGGCTGGACGTGCGACAGGTCATCATCCGCAACC
>CAXTQD010000469.1:0-3095 GCA_964246175.1 uncultured Chthoniobacterales bacterium
ACCACGATGCCGCCGGACCCTCCCAAACTCAATCCGCCACCTGACGAAGTATTACTAGGAAGTTCTCGCAAAGAGAGCAGCCGCTACCAGAAATTGGCTTCCTTACCCGAACCTGTTTTCGAGCAGGTTGCCAAAGGCAGGGACCTGTGATCGCCGCGTTTTGTCCCGGGCCGGTGCAATCTGACTTGCCCGCCGTTCTCGGCAGCGCGGCGGAACTTTTTTGATTCTCGCGCCACTTTGCTCGCAACTTCTGGCGGGAAAGTGCGGAAACGATGAAAGCAGACCACGCTAATACTCACGATTGCATTTATGGATCCGATCCCACTGCCCGAAGGCTACGCGCTGCTGGAGCCGGTCGAGCGTTGCCTGCTGGTGGCTGAAGGCTACCGCGAGCTTGGACTTTTGGACGAGGCTCAGTGCGAACTGGACAGGCACGGCCCGAGTACCCGGAGGCAATGGGATGCCATGTCAGCGGCGGAACGCGAGCTGAGAACGCGCTGGGCGGCCGAGTGGATGCCGTCGCTGGAGAAGGTGTTCGGAGCGGGCAGCGCATCCACGCCATGAACACCGTGGCACCGCTGAGGCCATCTTCTGCGCGAACCTATCGACTTAGGGCCGGCGCTGTCTGCCGAACGGGCACCCTGCAATGGCAACGTCACCCGGCGATCCGCGTGGCTAATGCGTGTGTCACCGGACTTTGCGAGTTAAGCTCCAACAGGGCCAGAAACCAGCGCTCCGCGCCGTCCTCAAACCACGACGACGGGTCGCCGGGACGCTGACTCGCCAGCACGTCGCGCCAGAGAAGAAACTCCGCCAGCAGCTCAGGGGAAGGCGGCTGGCGCGATTACTGCATGGTCTCTCTTGACCATTGCGGCGCCTGTGGCGTTCACCGCTGCACCCATCGTCCGCATGCACTCAGCCCGGCTGTTCGAGGTGCTGGCGCAGCAAGCTCGGCAGGTTAGTTGTGATCGTCTCGTTGCGCAAGAAGCCGGTCGCTCCCGCCACCAAGGCGTCACGTTCCGCCTCCGGCTCGTTGGCAATCATCCAGATCGGCAGAGTGGCCGTCCGCCGCCGCACTTGGCGGATGAGGGTCAGCCCGTCCATGCCTGGCATATTGTGGTTGGTCAAGAGCAAGTGGCAGCCCCCGTGCTCGTAGGCACGGTAGGCCTGCGCGCCGTCGTTGGTCTCGATGATCGTCGCGGCGGGTAGCGTGCGGTGAATGACTTCGATGACCATGCGCCGCATCCATTCGCGTTCGTCGGCGAGGAGGATGCGAAAGACGCGCTCCGCCGCGAGCGGGTTCATGCGAAGGGACTTGCCTCGCCGATGCCAACGATGGAGGGAGCAGAGCAGCGCATCTGTTCTTCCCAAGCGCGCATATGGCTTTGAGAAGTTGCCCCACAATTACGGGAGAACCTCGGGATGGCCAATCCGACCTGCAAGCAAGCCAGCAGTTCAGCGCAGCGGAAAGGCTTCGGCAAGAAGTCGTCAGCCCCCGCTGCCAAACACTGGAGCAAGGGTTCTTTGTCCTGACAGGCGCTCAGCAGAACGATGGGCACGGAGAGCAACTGCGACTGAGCACGTACTCTCCGGATGAGGTTCAGCCCATCTAGACGGGGCATCTGCAAGTCCGTCAGCAGAAGTGCAGGAGCAGAACGCTGCACCGCGGCCCAAGCCAACTCGCCATCCGCCACGGCTTCCACGGCGTAAAAGGGCTCCAGCAGGTCGTGCAGAAACGCGCGCATGCTCGGATCATCCTCCGCCACCACCAAGCGCGCCTTGGCAGGGGATGGAGGTCGGGTGCCCGTAGTAAACGCGTCCATGCTGTTCATGCGGTCCGGGGACGGTAAAAGGAAGAACCGAGCCCAAGGATAGCGGAAAACGCCGTCCAGTGTCCAGTGCATTTTTGCGCAAGTCATTTGCCGGCAGCGAGAAACTCACAAAATGCGGCGGCTTCATGCTTGCCGCCGAGACAAGCATACAGCAGGCGCGTCCGCGCGGGCCGGGAGCCATCGGCTTGCACCAAGCACGCAAGCGTGCGGAGAGTGTGGCTGGTATGCACCGTTTTTCGTTGTTCGCTCTGCCGCGGATCGTCCTCGGACTGTTCCTTTGGAGCGGAGGTTTGCTCGCCGTGCTGCTCCTCCACGCGGACCCGGCGCGCTCTAACCCTTCCCCTTTCCATGGGGTGGCACCGCCTCTGTTGGTTTCGCTGGTCGACCGGCTGGGGCCGCAGGGCCTCGGCCCCGCCTTCCAGACCTTGGACGAACGCCGGCGCGGACCGCTCTTTGCCGCCGCGCTCGCCCAGGTCAGCCAAGCGGGCAAGCTGCCGCCGGTGACGGTCATCAACCGGGACCTGAGCCTGGCCTCGGCCGCGCCGGACGAATCGGAGCTCGCCGCCGGCACAAGGCTCGTGCGCATCTACCTGACCGACTGGACACAAACCCGGCAGGGTGGCTCGGCTGACTCGGAGATTCTCTGCCGCTTCTACGCGGAGGTGCGGTACGATGGGCGGGTCGAGCGCAAGCTAGGACCGTTCTTTGCCCGCCGGGCGTTGGACACGACCACCGCGGCCAGACCGCAGGATCGTTGGGTGCAGTACCAGGCGGTGGCGCGGCAGGCCATCGAGCAGATGGCGGAAATGCTTGAGCCGAGATAAGCCCGCGGCGCGGTCAAGTCGAGCATCCGTATTATGACACACCTGCGGGCCCCGTAGACGACTGCGCTTTCTTCAAGTTGTCACGAGTACGCTCGAAAGCCGCGCGGACGGCGTGTCGCGCGCGCTCTCAGGTGGGACCCGTTCCTGCCCTTGAATCTTCGTAGGCAGACTTCAAATCGCCTTCGACATCCTCGTAGCCCTTGTCGAGGCCATAAGTGCCCACGCCCTGACAGCCAGTGCGGTAGGCATTGCTGTACCGTTCGTAGCTGCCGTGGAACGCTCAAGACTGGTGGCGAAACTTGACGACGAAGGATTGATACTGATGAGGGAGAGTATTCTCTTGCTGCTTCGATAAATCCGTAACATTTTCTATTACAACATGATACTCGGAGAACGCCTCAAGAATTTGCGCAGAGAGATCGGCCTGTCCCAAGAAGCC
>CAXTQD010000470.1:0-3076 GCA_964246175.1 uncultured Chthoniobacterales bacterium
ACCTGCGGGCCTACCTGGAGGAACACGGCAGCCCGCGCCCGGCGAGCGCGCTCATCCTCGTCGGTCCGGAGGGGGATTTCACCCCGGCGGAGATCAGTCTCGCGAAAAGCGCCGGCTGCCGCCCCATCACGCTCGGCCCCATCGTCCTGCGCACCGAGACGGCTGCCATCTACTGCCTAAGCGTGCTCTCGTACGAGCTGCAGGCGGGTTGAATCACCCCTCTTCACCCAGCGTGAGCGCCAAGCTGGCGGCGAATGGAACGAAGAGGCCCGCGAGTGACCAGAGCTTCCAGACTCCTTCTGCCCAGGCGCCCGCGAACGCTCCGACGGTGAAAACAACCAGGAGTGCCGCCACGATTCCCGGCCGATGCTTCGGACGTTCGGCGGGGCTTTCCTGACCCGAGATACGCTCCACGGCCGTCGTCAGGAGCGTCGTGCTCAAGCCGGTGATGAACGTCGTACGCACGTTCAAGGCCTCGTACCGGCGCAACGCTCCGTTTTGCTGGCCCATCATCAGACACAGGCAGGCCACGCAAAGCTCGTTGCCCATCCAGCCGCCGCCCAACCCGCCGCCCAGCGCCGCGAGGAGCAGCACTCCTTCAATCAACAGCGGCGTGCGCATCTGCCGCGCGTGGGTCGGCTTGCCCGCCCGGTAAGCCATGCACTCGGCGGCCACGATCCCGGCCGCGAAGGCGACGACGGCCAAGGCGTTGTTGGCGGCCTCGCGCCAGTCTGCCTGCGCCAGGTGGATGGTCATCAGCACGGTGTTGCCGGTGAGATGGCCGGTGAACGAGCCGGTCAGCAGATAACTGGCGGCGTCGGCGTAGCCCCCGGCGAAGGCAAGCAAGAAAGCAATCGCCAGCACGCGGTTCATCGGCGAAGCAGATTCGCATGGAGCGGACCGTCGTTCGAGGTTTTTGCCGCTTGCGGTTCGTCGCCACCGCCGGTTCCATGCACGGATGCCGAACGATGCCCCTGAGCCTGCCGCCCGCCCGCCGCTGCCGCCTTTTGACCTGGAGGCCGCCGTCCGCAAAGTGCGCGCGGCCGAAGACGCCTGGAACACGCGCGACCCGGAAAAGGTCGCCGGCGCGTACACGCTCGACTCCGCGTGGCGCAACCGCGACGAGTTCCTCGTCGGCCGCGCGGAGATCGTCGCCTTCCTGACCCGCAAGTGGGCCAAGGAACTCGACTATCGGCTCATCAAGGAACTCTGGGCCTGCGGCGACGACCGCATCGCGGTGCGTTTCGCTTACGAATGGCACGACGCGGCGGGGCAGTGGTTCCGCTCGTACGGCAACGAGAACTGGGAGTTCGACGCCGCCGGGTACATGCGCCGCCGCCACGCGAGCATCAACGATCTGCCCATCGCCGAGGCGCAGCGCAAATACCGCTGGTCGCCGGGCCGCCGTCCAGACGAGCACCCGGGATTAAGCGACCTGGGATTTTAAGCAGCCCTACAAAAAGAAAAACAGCCTGACCGGCCCAGCACTGAAATATCCCCCCGAATTTCCAGTGCCAATAACCCTCCGGTCAGGCTGCTCTTTGATTTGTTTCCCCGTCCACAATGCTTGCGGACAGGCAAACACATAGCAGCGGTTGTGCCTCGATGATTTTTGGATCCAGAAAGCCAAGGGTTATTCGGGAAATTATCGGTGGTAAGTGTCTTTATTCAAGTAACTTATAAAAACAAAAAAATTTCGCATGTCTTAGGATGGAAGAGAGGTGGCTACTGTATGTCGTGTTCGATTTTAACCAGTTGTCTAGAACTGCTGCATAAATATCGACTTTTCGGGCTGCGAAAACCTGACTCGCCACCGGCTGCGTTCGTGCGTAGACTCCGCCGCATCTGCCAATGAGCGACCGCTCCACCATTTTCCCTGCCGAACGCAGCGCCGACGGCGGCTTCGCGCGTCAGCCCGACGCCTTCCGCGACCGGGTGACGACCGACGGAAGTTCCCCTTACCCTGCCGCCGCCGGTCGTTACCATCTCTACGTCTCGTTAGCGTGTCCGTGGGCGCACCGCATTGTGATCCTGCGCCGGCTCAAGGGACTGGAAGCGGTCGTCGGTATGACCGTCGTGGACCCGTTGCGCAACGACGAGGACGGCTGGCAGTTCACCGACGAACCGGACCCCATCAGAGGCTTTCGCTTCCTCAAGGATGCTTATCTCGCCACCGACCCCGGCTTCCGCGGTCGGGTGACCGTACCCGTCCTGTGGGACACGCAGACGCAGCGGATCGTCAGCAACTCCGACGACGACCTCCTGCGGATGTTCAACTCCGCCTTCGACGGCTGCGGCGGCGACCGGGCAGTGGACTTCTACCCCGAGGCGTTGCGCGCCGACATCGACCGACTCAACGCCACGCTGTACGACGAGGTCAACGACGGCGTCTACCGGACGGGTTTCGCCGCCGACCAGGCCGACTACGAGCGGCACGTCCACGTTCTCTTCGCCGCCTTGGACCGCCTCGACGCGCGCTTGGCCGACCGCCGCTACCTGCATGGCAGCATGATCACGGAGAGTGACTGGCGCTTGTTCGTGACGCTGGTGCGCTTCGACGCCGTGTACGTCGGCCACTTCAAGTGCAACCTGCACCGGATCGCCGATTACCCGCACCTCTCCGGCTACCTGCGCGACCTCTACCAGGTTCCCGGGGTAGCCAGCACGGTGAACTTCGACCACATCAAGCGCCACTACTACATGACGCACCCTGAGATCAACCCGACGCGCGTCGTGCCCGCCGGACCGATCCAGGACCTCGCGCGTCCGCACGGGAGGGAACTTCTTGGATAGAACGCGCCGCCTGCTCGCCGTCGCCATGCTGCTCACCCTCTGCCGGGTTGGGGGCCTACGTGCCGAGACCGAACCGGAGGCCGTCCAGGTTCTGGACCGCATGTTCAAGGCGTACGCGTCGGCCGTGGCGTTCTCGTGCGAGGGGAGCTGCGACGACCACGAGGACGGCTCGACGCTGCCGGCCGACCACCGCACGGTGACGATGCGCTTCGTGCGACCGGACCGTTTCCGACTCTCGTGGACGCAGAAGGACTTCCACGGCAAGAGCGGCACCAGCGTGATC
>CAXTQD010000471.1:0-301 GCA_964246175.1 uncultured Chthoniobacterales bacterium
GGTCGGGGCGGACTTCCGCCTGCCGATGCTGCGGCGCGCGCAGGCGAGCGGCCGGGTGGCCCGGCTGGCGGTGGCGGACGCAATGCGGCTACCGTTCGGCGACGGGACATTCGAGGCGGTGACGGTGGCTTTCGGATTGCGCAACATGCCCTCGTACGGCGAGGCGTTGGAGGAAATGCGTCGGGTGCTGCGACCGGGTGGACACCTGCTGGTGCTGGATTTCTCGGTGCCGACCGGTTGGTGGCGAGAGGTGTACCGCTTCTACCTGCACCGCTGCTTGCCACGCGTGGCGGGACTCGTG
>CAXTQD010000471.1:311-2108 GCA_964246175.1 uncultured Chthoniobacterales bacterium
AGTGGAGAAAGCGCGGCGTACCGCTACCTCGGCGAATCGATCGAGCGGTTCCCGCGCGGGGAAACGATGCGCGCGCTCCTGACGGCGAGCGGGTTCGCAGAGGCGACGGCGGAGGAACTGACCGGCGGCATCGTGTCGCTCTACACAGCGACCGTGCCGGCGACGCTCACTCCATCCAGTTCATGAAATTGTAGTTGGCGGCCATCAGGATCGTGAACAGCGCTCCGAGCAGGATGGCAGGCAACACCGCCGCAACCACCACGGCTGCGATCACCACTTGGCGCGGCAGCGTGGGCTGGCTGCCCTGCTTGGTCGGCTGCGAGGAGGTGGCCGGGCTGGACTCGTGCTGGTAGTCGGCGGCATCCTGGGCCGCACGGATGGGAGAGGGTTTGGACGGGTTGGCAGCCGGCGCGGGCGTGGTCGGGGAAAGCGGGTCCATGACGACACGAGCTATAAGGCCGCCGGGGGCACGGGCGCAACCGGGAAGTTCGGTCTTCCCGCCGCGCCCACGAAGAAGTCGGTGGGCCGCACGTTCAGGCGTGTTGCCGGCGGCTTCCCGCGCAGAGTCGCCTCGAAGAACGCCGCCAGGATGGGAGCCAGCACGTCGGTGGCGCGACGGTGTTTGTCCATGGGGCTCAACAGCGGACACCGCTTCGGCCGGGCGGTGGCACAGGCAGGGCGCGGAGGCAAAATGGCGATGTCCGAACCCTCGCAAGGCGGCGAACCAAAACGTCCACCAAAATCGCGCGGCTCCAGCGCAAACTTCTCCCGTGCCGCAGCGGGAGCCGGTTGTTCGCCCACGAGCCGCGGGACTGGCGTTCGGAGTGCCCGCGCCCGCACTGGAAATCGGCCGGGTGTTCATCCAGGCCGGTTCCTACGATCCAACGCCCCTACAGAAACCCGTCCATGTTCACGGCGGCGCGGACCCGGTCGTCTTCGACCGCCGTGATGTTGGCCCGATAGCCCCCGCACGGGAGCTTTCGCCCCGGAGTGGAAGAGCGGCACAGGGAATTTGCCAGCGTCTGCTGGTGCGTCCGGCCGGGCGCGAAGAACCAGCCGCGGCAGCCGCTCACGCAGGAAGGCTGCTTCCGCAGCGAGGCACCCCGGAGCAGGTGGCCCAAGGCACGTTCACCATGCGGCGCGAGCACGTCGAGGAGCCGCGCCGGTGGAGGAGCGGCATCATCGGCGGCCGGGTACAAGGCGTTGCCCATGAAGCGGCGCATCCGACCATCCAGGTCCAAACGTCCCGGCTGAGTGACACAGAAATGCCGGATACCAACGGGCCGTTCCAAGCCGTGCCGTCCCCCGCAACGAACCGGGTCCAGGTGGGAAGAGCCGCTCGTCGCCTGGAACGCGATCACGCGGTGCGTCAAGGAACCGGCCCCGGAGCGGGAATGTCCGTTGGCGTGTGCAGCGGGGCTGGGGTGACAGTTGGCGACGGGACAGGCTCGACCGTCGCCGTCGGTTCCGGGGTGGCGGTCGCCATCGGCGTCGGCTCAGGGGTGGGTGCCGGCGCGACCGTCGGAGTCGGTGTTGGCACAGGCTCTGGCGTGATCACCGGGGTTGGCTCTGGCGTAGCTACCGGCGCTGGCATCGGCGTCGCGGTGGGTTCAGGCATCGGTGTCGGCGGCAGGGCCGGGGTCGGTGTGGCGACTGGCACCGGGGCCACCGGCGGCACGGGTTCCACCGACGACCCGGGCGTCGGCTCCGGGTTGGAAGGAACGGCAGGCGCGGAAGGTGTCGGCACCGGCGCCGGCGTGGCCGCCCACGCGCGCTGGGCGTCACGGGCGGTGGAGC
>CAXTQD010000471.1:2118-3061 GCA_964246175.1 uncultured Chthoniobacterales bacterium
GCGAGTGACAGGAGCGTCTCGGCGTCGGGGCGGCTGACGAGGAACACCCCCGGTTTACCCTCTACCCGCGCGTAGGTCATCAACTCCGCCGTGCGCCCACCAAAGTAGAGCTTGCCGGCGTTTGCCTTGTCGTCGGGGGCTCCGGCGAAGATCAGCGTCGCCTGCGGGTTATCGAGCGCGTACGTCGGCTCCACGGGACCGCCGACCCAACGGACGGCGTGCAATTTCGCCAGCGTGCCGAGCACGGACTGCACCTTGGCGGCGTCTACCGACATGCCGCCAGCCGCGGCTTTCCACTCGCCCTTCTCACCGCGGGTCAGCGGCAGGCTCGGCGCGCCTTTGACGCCGACTTCCAGGGAGGTGATCTTCTCCGGATCAGCCGCGAAGATTGGCAGTGGCTGCCACTGGAGCGGGTCGGTCCACACGCTGTTGAGCACCGTCTTGGGCACCGATACGATGAAGGGTTCCTCCTCCAGGCGTGCGTACACGTTGTCGCCCTCCACTTTGCCGAAGTCCACGGTGGCCACGGGCTTCTCGCCCGCGTTGCTCTCGGCGGTGTTCTCGGAGGCGAACGCCCCGAACTTCACCTGCACGGCCGGCTGGTCCAGCCCGTACTTGGCGAGGTCGGCGGGGGCGGCGTTGTCGGCCACGAAGGCGGTCGCCTGCGCGCCGTTGACGGCGTTGATGAGCGCCGTCACGCCTGCCCCGTTGGCGGGTTGGTCGTTGACGGTCCATTCCTTGTCCTTGCGCGCGAGGTTGACGGCGCCGATGTGGACGCGGTCCACGGTGTCAGCGTTGATGCGGGCCAGCGCGTGGTCACGCAGGTCGTTGGGCTTGAGGGCGAGGAGGTTCTCGATGTTCTTGGTCACCGTGAAGATGCTCTGGCGCGCGGGTTGTCGCATGTACACGCTGTCGGCGTCCGTGGCGGGCGACGGGGCGGGGG
>CAXTQD010000472.1:0-3040 GCA_964246175.1 uncultured Chthoniobacterales bacterium
GGCCTGGACATCGACGAGCGTGCCGTAGATGTCGAACGCGAGAGACTGCGGCTGGGTGGCTGGCATGTGGCTGATTCGGCGCGGGCGGCGGGCCGGATGGGGCTTCCCATGGGTGGGACGGAGGTGTAATCTTGTTGCCATGGCGACGATCCTCGATTTGCCGGAGATGCGAGAACGGGTGCGGCTCTGGACGGTTGCGGAATACGAGAAGCTCGGGGACGACCCGGCGTTCCGGCGCACGAAGTTGATCCGTGGCTTCATCATCAACAAAATGTTCAAGTCTCCGCTGCACTCCACGGTCGCGACGCGGCTGTACGCCTGGCTGCTCGGCAAACTGCGGCCGGAGTTTGTCGCTCGATAAGAGCAGCCGTTGCGGCTGCAGGATTCAATGCCGGAGCTGGATGTCTCCATGATGCGCGGCACGCTGGCGGACTTTGCCACCCGGCATCCGGCCACCGCCGCGCTGGTCGTGGAGGTGGCGGTCAGCAGTGTGATGCCTGATCGGGAGAACGCTACGTTGTACGCGGAGGCCGGTGTGGCGGAATACTGGATCGTGCTCGGCGAGGCGGAGCAGGTGGAAGTCTACCGCCAACCGGCGGAGGGGGTTTACCGGCAGAAGCGCGTTTACGGACGCGGCGAAACCGTCGAGGGGGTGGAGGTCATCGGGGGAGACTTCGCGGTGGCGACGTTGTTCGCGTAGGCAGCGGGCCGGCGTGCCGGTTTTTTCGCTGGCGCGGGGGCGGATATGCCCTTAAATCAGCCAATGAGCGAAAACACCGCCCCCGCCACCCAGCCCGGCGACGCCAAATACGCCGAGCGACAGGACCCCATCATCCGTGTGGACGTGCCCGCGGGTTCCTTTTACTGCGTGCTGTTTCCCGACGCCGCGCCCAAGCACGTCGAACGCATCCTCAAGCTCGCGGAGGAAGGTTTTTACAACGGCATCCGCTTTCACCGCATCGTGCCTGATTTCGTGGCGCAGGTTGGCGACCCCAAGACCAAGAACGGTATGAACGGCCCCGGCATCGGCTCGGGCGGCTCGAACTACGGCAACCTGCCGCTGGAGGTTAACCGTGCCTACAAGAACGAGCGCGGCACCCTCGCCATGGCGCGCACCAACGACCCGCACTCGGCCAATAGCCAGTTCTACGTCGTGCTCAAGAACGCGCCGCACCTCGACATGCAGTACACCGTCTTCGGCAAGGTGCTAGACGACGGTATGGACGCCGTCGACAAGCTCAAGGTCGGTGACGCGATGAGCATGTTCGTCGTCAAAAAATAGCGGCTTATGACGGACGGCACGGGAGCAGCGTTCGAGGGGTCGAAAATCCTGATCCTGGACTTCGGCTCGCAGTACACGCAGGTCATCGCGCGGCGGGTGCGCGAGTGCGCGGTGTTCTCGCAGATCGTCCGCTACGACACGCCGGCGGCGGAGTTGGCGAAGGCGGGTGCGAAGGGGATCATCCTCTCGGGCGGCCCCGCGAGCGTGTACGCGGACAAAGCCCCGCAGCCCGACCCGGCGCTCTTTGACCTCGGGCTGCCGGTGCTGGGCATCTGCTACGGGTTGCAACTGATGTTTTTCCACCTCGGCGGCAAGGTGGAAGCCAGCAAGAAACGCGAGTACGGCGCGGGCACCCTGCACGTCGAGGCGGCAGACTGCCCCCTCTTCGTCGGCTTGCCCGAAAAACTCGACGTGTGGAACAGCCACGGCGACAAGGTCAGCACCCTGCCGCCCGGCTTTCGCACGGTAGCAAGCACAGAGAACTCGGATTTCGCGGCCGTCGAGGATGCCGGGCGGCATCTGTACGGCTTGCAGTTCCACCCCGAGGTCGCGCACACCCCGCGCGGCAAGGACATCCTCCAGAACTTCGTCTACGGCGTCTGCGGCTGCGAACGGGACTGGACAATGGGCTCGTTCATTGAGCAGACCTGCGCGGAAATCCGGGTGAAGGTCGGACAGGAGCGCGTCATCCTCGGCTTGAGCGGCGGGGTGGATTCCTCCGTGGCGGCGATGCTCCTGCACCAGGCTATCGGCGACCAACTCACCTGCGTCTTCGTCAACAACGGCCTCCTGCGTGAAAACGAGGCCGAGGCTGTGCAGCGGCTTTTTGGCGACAATTTCCACATCCACCTCAAGACGGTGGATGCGACGGAGCGGTTTTTGACGAAGCTCGCCGGCGTCACCGACCCCGAGCAAAAGCGCAAGATCATCGGCGTCGAGTTCGTGCGGGTCTTCGAGGAAGCCGCGGCAGAACTGGCCGCGGCCGGCGAGCATAAGTTCCTCGCTCAGGGCACGCTCTACCCCGACGTGATCGAGAGCGTCTCCATTTCCGGCAACCCGGCCGCGCTCATCAAGAGCCACCACAACGTCGGCGGGCTGCCGGACGACATGAAGTTCGAATTGATCGAACCCCTGCGGCAGCTTTTCAAGGACGAGGTCCGCCAAGTTGGCGCGCAACTTGGTCTGCCGCAGGAAGTGACGCATCGGCAACCCTTCCCGGGACCGGGCTTGGCGGTACGGGTCCTCGGAGAGGTAACACCCGAGCGCCTGCGCATCCTGCGCGACGCGGACACCGTCGTCGTCAACGAGATGAAGTCCGCCGAGTGGTACTACCGCGTCTGGCAGTCCTTCGCCGTGCTGCTGCCGGTGCAATCGGTCGGCGTCATGGGCGACGAGCGTACGTACGAGAACACTGTCGCGCTGCGGGTCGTCGAAAGCCAGGATGGCATGACGGCCGACTGGGTGCGGCTGCCCTACGAACTTCTTGCCCGGATCTCCAGCCGGATTTGTAACGAGGTGAAGGGCGTCAACCGCGTGTGTTACGACATTTCCAGTAAGCCGCCGAGCACCATCGAGTGGGAATAGTGGCTCGGCGGCTCTTTTGGGCAAGGAATCAGGCTGGCCGATAGTGGCCGCGTACCCAGACATACTGGCGGCCGTTCCAGCGCCAGTGGCCGCGTACCCAGACGGCCGCGTAGCGCGGTCGGGGCGGGAGCGTCTCGACGATCAGCGGCGGCGCGGGTTGACGCTCCACCACGA
>CAXTQD010000473.1:0-513 GCA_964246175.1 uncultured Chthoniobacterales bacterium
CCGGTGGTCCGCCGAAGGCGCCCGTTGCGCCGGTGCCGGCTATCAAGCCCGCCGCGTCGGTTCCTGCCAGCGAACCCAAGCCGGTCGTCCCGAGTGCCTCGGCTGCGCTGCCGGCCACGCCCGTTGCCAAACCCGCTGCTCCCAAAGGCGCACCGACCGTCAAGCCTACTCTCAAGAAGGAAACCGTCCGCATCGACGTGCCCGATGCGCCGGCCAAGCCGATCCCGCAGGCCACCGTCAAAATCCAGCCTACCCCTACGCCCTCCCGGCCGCCGGTAGCGGAGGTCCGCGCGGTGCCAGCCCTTGTCACGGGCAGGGCGCTCACGACGGTCGACGAAGAGGAAGAAGCGAACGCTGCCGCCGAAGAAGATCCCGCGATGAAGCTCGTGGCGGGCGGCGTGCTCGCGTTCGCCGTCGTGACGTTCGGGATGCAACTCTGGACTTTTCTCACCAACTGACAAGCCAGGGGCTGCCTCCTGCTGATGACGACCTATCCCGCCGTGGAAGGCACCG
>CAXTQD010000473.1:523-2622 GCA_964246175.1 uncultured Chthoniobacterales bacterium
CGAGGAAGAAGTGTTGCGTTCGCCGGTGCCCGTGCTCGTGGATTTTTGGGCGCAGTGGTGCCCGCCGTGCCGTTCGCTGTCGCCCGTCGTGGACGCGATTGCCGCCGAGACCGCCGGTACGGCGAAGGTCGTCAAGGTCAACGTGGAGGACAATCCCGGCCTGACCCGGCGCTACCGGGTGCAGAGTGTGCCGCTGATCCTGTTTTTCAAAGACGGCGAGGTCTGTGACCGTGTGGCCGACCGCATGGACAAAAGTGCTTTGCTCAGCAGGCTCGCAGCCTTGCTCTGAGCGCCGCCCCGGCCGCGCTGTCGGTCGGCAACGCAATCGCGCGCACGGTGGCCGGCGGCGTGCAGCCCGCGCGCAGGCAGCAGATCGGCCCGGTCTTGCGGGTGGGCGCGTTGCCGTTCGCCGGCGCCGGGTATAACGTCTTGGCGTCATGCTGACTGCCTTGCCGCTCACCCCTGGCCGCAAGCTCAAGCTCTTCCGGTTGAGCGACCCCTACAAGCAATGGTGGTCCCTGGAGGAGACGCGCTTCTGCGCTCGGTGCGAGCACCTGATCATCGGTCGGGATATCCGGGTGCTCGAAGACGGGAACGGCTGCGTCCATTTCCGCTGCCCGACCCTGCGGTGTGAAGGTGGGTTCGCCGACTGGGAATATCCACAGCTCCACCTTTGAGGCGGGTGCCGGGGCTGGGTTGGGAAGGCCAGGTTGCAAGTGCGTTCGGCACGGAAGGGTGAAAGGCATCCGGACCAATCTAGGATGTACCTAAGCAGCCTGCTTGCCGAAGTCATACCGCGGCAGTAATTTAGGGAGATTGCCCCAGCAAATCCGGGTTATTTGCGTCCGTTCCTCCCGAAAGAAAATATCATTCTCAATCCCGGAAGTTCTTGTACGCGAGCGAGACTCCGAAGTCTTTGCCTCGCAAAAAAGCGATCACCACCTGGAGGTCGTCACGCTTTTTGCCGTTGACGCGGATCTCGCTGCCTTGGAGGGAAGATTGCACCTTGAAACCTTGGGCTTTGATGGCCGCGATGATTTCCTTGGCGCGCGTGCCCTCGATGCCCTGCTTGATGGTGAGTTCCTGCCGCGCATGGCCGATGGAGGACACCACCGGGGTGCCGTGGTCCACGTTGCGCAGGTCCACGTTGCGCTTGGCGAGCTTGCCGACAACAATCTCGTGCAGGGCCTTGAGCCGGGTGGCGTCCTCGGCGGAAAGCGCGATCTTGTCGCGCGCGGGGCTCTCGATGGCGACGTGGCTGCCCTTGAAGTCAAAGCGCGTGACGAGTTCCTTGCGCGCCTGGTTCAGGGCGTTGTCCACTTCCTGCCGGTCGATCTCGGAGACGATGTCGAAGGTGGGCATCTCGATGTTTCAATGCGTGGTCACCGGAGGCGGCTCCGTCTTGACCGTCTGGGTAGGTGGGTAGTAGTCCAGGCGCAGGTTGTAGAACTGCTCGCCGTTGTTGACGAGTTGGACCGGCTCACCCGGCCGCAAGATCACGCTCGAACCGTTATGGATGGTCCCGCCGCGCGACGCACTGGTCTCCAGGAGGTAGTCCAGCCGGCAACCGCCGGTGTCCGTTTTGTTCAGCGTTCCGTTGAAGGTGAGACCAGTGCGCGAAACGTTGAAGCTCTGCGGGCTGGTGACGATCATGGAAATGCTTTCCCCCTCCTTTTCCACGGCGGAAAGATTCAGCACGAAGTTGTCGCTCGGCGAGGGCGCGGGGCTCTGGGCGAACGCCACCGCCAACACGAACGCCGCAGCACCAAGGAGGGCGAGCAAAAGTTTCGTCATGGCGCGCTCCGTCAAACAAAGCCAACCCGCCGAAACAACTCAACAAAATTCCCGGGCGAGGTATAAGTATCCTCCTTCGTTCACATGACCCCGCCGCCTGGCACCCAAGGCCCTTTCGCCCCGCTGCACGATACCCTCGCGCGCGGCGCAGACCTTTCCCCGGCCGAGATCGACGCCGCCGTTGCGGCCCTGACCGATCCCATCGCGCCCGACGACGACAAGGCCGCCTTTCTGCGAGCCTTACGCGCCAAGGGTGAAGCGCCCGCCGAGATCGCCGGGTTCGTCCGGGCTCTGCTTGCCCGTGC
>CAXTQD010000473.1:2806-3015 GCA_964246175.1 uncultured Chthoniobacterales bacterium
GTTCAACGTGTCCACGACCGCCTGCTTCGTCCTGGCGGCGGGCGGCGTGGCGGTGGTCAAGCACGGCAACCGCGCGGTCACTTCACGCTCCGGCGGCTCGGACGTGCTTGCGGCGCTCGGCGTGAACGCAGACCCCACCCCAGCGGAGGCTTGGCAGCAGTTAGAGGCGGGCGGGGTGGGGTTCCTCTTCGCGCCGCGCTACCACCCGG
>CAXTQD010000474.1:0-2993 GCA_964246175.1 uncultured Chthoniobacterales bacterium
ACAAAACTCATGGTCAGGCGACTGGCAAAACGGCTTTATTAGACAGTCTCTGACAATGGACGCCGTCGAGCCGCCGACGACCGACAAGGGCAACGTCGATCCGTTCTGGTACAGCTTCGCTCTCGCGCACAAGAAGGTCTCCGAGGCCGGCTGGGCGCGTCAAGTCACCATCAAGGACCTCGCGATCGCCAAGGACCTCGCCGGCGTGGACATGCGCCTCAAGCCCTACGGCTGCCGCGAGCTCCACTGGCACGAGACGGGCGAGTGGGCCTACATGACCGCCGGCAAGGCGCGCGTGACCTGCATCGACTTCGATGGGCGCGGCTTCGTCGACGACATCGAGGAAGGCGACTTGTGGTTCTTCCCCGGTGGCGTCCCACATTCCATCCAAGCCCACCCGGACAACGACGGTTGCGAGTTCCTGCTGGTCTTCGCTGACGGCAAGTTCTCCGAGTACGAGACGTTCCTGATCTCCGAATGGGTGGCGCGCACGCCCAAGGACATCATCGCCAAGAGCCTCAACGTGCCCGTCGAGTCGCTCAAAGACCTGCCTAAGAAAGAGCAGTTCATCTTTTATGCCGCGCCCTTCGCGGACCTGGAAACCGAGCGCAAGCAGGTAGCCGACACGATCGGCTACTCCAAGCGTGACTTCACTTACCATCTCAAGAACGTGAAGCCCGACCACGAGAACAAGAATGGCAGCGTCATCCTGGTGGATTCGGGCAAGTTCAAGGTGAGCACGGACGTAGCCTCGGCCATCGTGACGGTCAAGCCGGGCGGCATCCGCGAGATGCACTGGCACCCGAACGCCGACGAGTGGAATTACTGGGTCAAGGGTCAGGGCCGGCTGCAATGCTTCGCCGCCAGTGACCGCTCCCGCACGCTCGACTTCCGCGCAGGCGACGTGGGCTACGTGCCGAGCAACCAAGGCCATTATATCGAGAACACCGGCACGGAAGACCTCGTGTTCATCGAGTGCTTCAAGTCGGACTACTACAGCGACATGGCCCTGGCGCAGTGGGTCAGCCATACACCGAAAGCGCTCGTGATGTCGCACCTGAAGATCGACGAGCCAACCTACAACGCCATCACCAAGGAGAAGAACGTCACAATGCCAGCGACGTAGGCGGCAAAAGGGAGGATGGAAGGCGTTGCGCCGGGCGCGTTGGACCTTGTAGCGCGCTGGACCTTGTATAAGGGTCGGCAATGCGTCCCCTCCCTTTCTCTTGCGGCTAGTGACCGCGTGCGCGGTGCTCCCCGTAGCCGCACACGCGCAACAATCCCCGCTTCCCTCCAATCCCGCCGCCGTCCTCGCCACGCTCAAGGACCTCAAGACCAAGCAGACGCAGTCCGTCGCCCGGGAAAAGCCTCGACGCGATCCACGCTGCGGCGGCTGATCCCGTCAAAGCGTACGAACAGGCATACCTCGCGGTGGAGGTGCAGGGCAAGGGCGGTAACAAGGGCACGAGGATGATGGATTGGCGCAAGCAGAACGCCGACCTGCTGCGCGACCGCAACTTCCTCGCCGCTTTGCGTTTGGAGTTGACCTACCTTGGATTGACCTGGCAGCGCCACATGGGGGCCAAGACGCGCGACCTGCTCCCGGCGTTGTACGACTACACCGCCCAGATCACGAACGCCGTCGACGGGTTGGTGACGCTGAAGCTCTCGGATCGCTCCCTCAACGACAGCCTCTTCGCCAAGTACTTCTAGGTCGGCCCGTACATTGCAGGCTTGCCGGAGTGGGAAAACAAGGAGTTCGACGTGGACGGCATCTTCGCGAAGACGATCCTGCTTTCGTTACGTCAGGACAAGGACCCACGCCTGCTCGCCTACTGGGACAACAAGCTACAGGCCGAGGCGGGTCGCGTCGACCAACGGAACGGATTGGCGGTCGACCGGTTCGACAACGCACGCCGGCCGACGCTGTTGTGGAGCCGTGCGGAGGACGAACTCGTCCTGGGCGACCAGCCCCACGCCGTGGCCGACATGCTGGCGCTTCTCAAAGCGCACCCGGACCACCCGGATTTCGACAAATGGGCGGCTCGGCTGATCGACGTGGTCACGCCCAAGCCCGACGCTGGGGCGACGCCGGGGGCAGTCTCCCCCAGCCCCGCGAAGTAGGGCTGCCGCTTGCGCGACGAGGCGTCTGCGGGCAAGTTGTCGGCTTTTCGCCGCCGGGCCGGAAGCCCGTTTTTGCCTCATGCTTACGCTCTCCAACCTCGCTAAATCCTACGGCGGCCGGACGCTGTTCCGTGACGCCTCGCTGCAAGTCAACCGCGGCGAGCGCCTCGGCCTAGTCGGCCCCAACGGCGCGGGCAAGTCCACGCTGTTTTCTATTATCCTCAAGGAGAACAGCCCCGACGAGGGCCAGGTCATCCTCGAACGCAGCGCCACGCTCGGCTTCCTGCCGCAGGAGAGCGCCCCCGCCGGCGACGAGAGCGTGCTCGCCCTCGCCACCTCGCACGAACCCGACGAGTACGCCGCGATGTCCCTCCAACCCAAGGCCAAACGCATCTTGGCCGGGTTGGCGTTCAAGGAGAAGGACTTCGACCGGCCAGCGCGGACGTTTAGCGGCGGCTGGATCATGCGCGCGCACCTCGCCCGCCTGCTCGTGCAGGAGCCGGACCTCCTGATGCTCGACGAGCCGACGAACCACCTCGACCTCGAAGCCCTGCGCTGGTTCCAGGCGTACCTGAAGGGCTACCCAGGCGCGATCCTGATGATTTCGCACGACCGGGAATTCCTCAACCAACTCACGGGCTCGACGGTGGAAATCAGCCATGCGCGCCTGACCCGCTACCGCGGCAACTACGATGCCTACCTCGAACAGCGCGCCGCCCGCCGTGAACAGCAACTCGCCGCCTACAAGGCCCAGCAGCGCGAGATCGAAAGCCTGCAACGTTTCGCCGACCGCTTCCGCGCCAAGGCCAGCCTCGCCAGCCAGGCGCAGAGCAAGCTCAAGCAGATTGCCCGCATGGAAAAACTGGAAG
>CAXTQD010000475.1:0-2983 GCA_964246175.1 uncultured Chthoniobacterales bacterium
CCGCAGACCGCTCGTCGCTAACCAACCCACCACTGCGCACACCGCCGTTTTCGAGATGATTCGCATCACAGAGCCAAACTCCGCGACTCGGCCTAGCGAAGCAAGCGGCGGCAGCCCGGTTTGTAGGGCAGGCGGTGCGCCTGCCCTACAAACAGAAGCCAAGTCCCGTCTTCTACTCCGAACGGATCGACGCCGCGATGCCGCTGGGCATCGAGCGCAACGCCGGCAGCCAGCCCGCCACCAGCGACGCGACAAGAATCCACGCCGGCGTGGCGAGCACCGTCAGCCACGGCACGGAGAACTGGATCGTCCACCCGAAGAACGCCTTGTTGATCACGTACGTCAGCACCAGCGAGAGCGCCATCCCGGCCACGATCCCCAGCACGCTCGCCAGCGTGCCGATGAGCGCGCTTTCCACGAGCACGATCCCCTGCACCTGCGGGCGCGACGCCCCGAGCGCGCGCAGGACGCCGATTTCCTTCTCCCGCTCGGTGATGAGCGTGGTCAGCGTCAGGAAGATGCCGATCACTGCCACCACCACCGCGATGCCGCGCAGTACCCCCGTGACGCGGAACGTCTGGCTGAAAATTTCGAACACCTTGTCGCGGATCGCCCGGTTGGAGAAGATCAGGAACTCGCCCTGCCGGTTGAACTGCGTGCGGAGGTGGTCCGCCGTTGCGTCAAGGTCGGCTTTATCTTTAAGATAGATGGCCGCCGACATCACGCGGTCGTCGTGCCAGTGACGCATGAAGTTCTCCCGCGAAATTGCCACGATCCCCGAGTCCCGCGAATAATCGTAGTACACCCCGACCACCGCGAACTCGACCGGCCCATCCGGCGTGGCGATGGGCAGCCGGTCGCCCGCCCCGACGTGGTAGCGGTGCGCGAACGGCTCGCTGACGAACACCGCGTCCGGCCGGTAGAACGCCGCCTGCTTTTCCGCCGCGCCGCCGCCCACGAACGCGAGCTTGTTCTCGTTGTCGCCCTCGACGACCGCCATCGACACCCGGTCGCCGCGGATGGAGACGCCGACTTCGCGCACGGTGTCCACCTTGCGCACGGCCGGCTCGCGCCGCAGGGCGGCAAGCACCTCGGGCGGGAAGAACGCGCCGTTGCCGAGCGTCTCGTTGGCGGCGGGCGTCATGAAGATGTCGGCGACGATGGCCCGGTCGATCCAGATCTCCACCGTCTGGCGAAAAGCGTGGATCATCACCGAGATGCCCACCGTCATCGCCACGGCTGCCATGAGCGCGGCGACGATGACGGCCGTGCGGTGAAGCGAGCGGTGGAGGTTCTGCGCGGCCAACCGCAGCAGCGTGGAGAACGACGCCCAGCCCGCCCACGCGCCGGTGTCGATCCGCTGGAGCACCTGTCCGAAAACCGCCATCGTCCCCGCGATGAGCGTCGGCACCGTGAACGCGAAGCCTAGCAGGACAAAAAACGCGCTGCCGAACCCGAGCCAGGGCGGCCCGCTCGTCAGCGACAACACGGCGCACAGCACGGCCACGCCCAGCGTCGCCAACCCCGCCAGCAGCCAGCGCGAGGCGTGCAGGCGGCTGCGTTCCATGGTCAACCCGAGCCCAAGGCTCAGGGCCGCCACCGGATCGGCCCGCGCGCCTTCGCGTGCGGGGAGCCACGCCGCTACCACGACCGACCCGAGGCCGAAGAAAAACGCGCTGCCGACGAGCAGCGGCGTCAGGAAATACCGATCCACGCTCACGAGCAGGTACAGCGTGCTGATCACCCGGGCGATCTCGCGTCCGAGCAAGAACCGGGCAAGCACCACGCCCCCGACGATGCCCAGCAGCACGCCGAAAATCCCGAACAACACCGCCTCTCCGAGGAAGAGTGCCTGCACCTCCGCGCGTGAGGCTCCCAAGGCGCGCAAGATGCCCGTTTCCACCCGCCGCCGGACGACACTGGCGGCGATGGTGTTGTAAATGAGAAACATCCCGACCAAGAGCGAGATCAGCGAGAGTGCGCCGAGATTCAGCTCGAACCCGGCCAGCATCCGCTCGACCTGCCCGCTGCGTTGGCCGGGCGGCGAGACCGTCACGTCGGCGGGCACGAGCTTAGCGAGTTCCGTTGCCTTCGCCGCGGCTTCGCGGGGATGGTCTAGGAGAAGCTGGATGCTGGAGAGTTTTCCCTGCCGGCCGAACATCTCCTGCGCCCATCCGATGTCGAGTGCGCCGACGCGCGAGTTGCCTTTGCCGGCCGCAGTGTCTACCAATCGCATCAGGAAACGGATCGTCGCCGTCTGCTCGCGCCCGTTGATCTGCAATCGCAAGGTGTCGCCCACCTTCAGGCCGTGCTCCTGGGCGAACTCGTCCGAGACCGCCAGCCCGTGCGGGTCGCCGAGCCAACTGTCCAGGTCAAGGTTCAGCGCGTCCTTGGCCGCTTGCCCGCCGACGGCGAACGTGGCGAAGGGCAGGTTGGTGAACACGTCCACGCCGAGGATTTGCAGGTAGTCGCCCGGAAAATCGGGTAGGGTGGCGTAGCCTTCCACGAGCGGGGTAGCGGCCTTGACGCCCGGCGCAGCGCTGAGCTTCGGGAGCGCGGTCTCGTCGAAGCCACCGCTGGGCGCGCGCACTTCCAGATTCGCCTTGCCTGCGACGAGGTCGATGCTGGCGGCAAACGACTGGTTGGCGCTGTGGTTGGCAATTTGGATGGCCAGGTACACGGACACGCCGAGGGCCACGCTGAGGATGTTCAGTCCCGCTAACAGCCGGTGGCGTCGTGTGTAGCGCACAACGTGCCAAAAGAAGAGACGGGCAAACTGCGCATTCATCTTGGAGCATACGTCGTAATAACAACGTTAATAAAAAGAATAATGTGCCTACGCTGTTTGAGGGGCGTAGGCATCCTTTGCCATGAAGGGTGTTCATCGGCTATGCTTTGGCATAATGCCTCCAGCTACTGCTGCCCCCCGCGCGCCGGTGGCGACGCTGCCGCCCGCCGACGATTGGCGTACGTCGGACCAGGA
>CAXTQD010000476.1:0-2971 GCA_964246175.1 uncultured Chthoniobacterales bacterium
TACGCCGAGCGCCCGCTCTATCCCCTCGCCAAGACCGTCGCCAACCTCAACATCGACGGCATGAACCTGTGGGGGCCCACCCGCGACATCGAAAACATGGTCAGCGGCCACTCGACGCTCGACGAGCTTCTGACCGAGGCCGCCGCGCGCCAGGGCCGGCGCGTCGTGCCCGACACGCAGCCGGAGAAGGGGATGTTCTACCGGGCGGACCATTTCGAGTTCGCCAAGAAAGGCGTGCCGGCGCTCTACACATCGGCGGGTAAGGAAGTGGTCGGAAAGCCGGAGGGCTTCGGACGGCAGAAGTTCGATGAATACGTCTCGCAACATTACCATCAGCCTTCCGACAACGTCGACCCGGCGTGGGACCTCGTCGGCGCGGTGGAGGACACGACGCTCCTTTTCGACGTGGGCTACCGCTTGGCCAACGGCGAAAACGACCCGCAATGGTACGAGGGCGGCGAGTTCAAGCCGACGCGCGACGCCGACCTCGCCGCCGCAGCCGCCCGCCCATGAACATGCGCAAACTGCTCCTCGCCGCCGTCCTGGTGCTTGCCGCCGCGACGGCGTGGGCCACGTTCAACTACGAGTACGGTCCGAACGAATACGTCACGATCAGCAACGGGATTTCCCCTGACGGCCGGTTGGCGATCACCGCGCACGGGGAGGGGGAGTTA
This sequence comes from uncultured Chthoniobacterales bacterium, assembly GCA_964246175.1. GTDB lineage: Bacteria > Verrucomicrobiota > Verrucomicrobiia > Chthoniobacterales > SZAS-18 > CAHJWO01. Next base: position 675 of record CAXTQD010000476.1, read on the forward strand.
GGAATCGACAATTTCCACCTGTACCTCTTTGACGCCGTCACCGGCAAAAAGATCGGTCCCCTGGAGGAGATCAGCGAGACCCTCGACACGGGGGCCGGCGCATTTGCGGCGAAGTGGAAGAAAGACTCTTCGGAAGCTTCGGTCGTGTACCGGGTAGATCGGCACGCGCCGCTCAAGGCCATGACCTACCGCTTCGCCAAGGGCCGCGCGTTCCCGCTGACGCGGGAGCCCGTGGACCTGCGCGACAATGACCCGTTGCTGCGGCACTGGGGCGAGCAGAGTTCAAACCCCCAGTCGCCGGAACGGACCTTTGGTACACCGAAAGCTCACCCGTAAGCATCCGCCGCGATGTCGCCGTCCGCGTGGAAAAAACTCGCCGGCTTCGTGGTGCAACTCGTTGTCACCGCGGCGTTGCTCGGCTGGGTCCTGCACGACGAACACAAACGCGCCCAAATGGCCGTGGCGCTCCGCTCAGCCGATTGGCGCTGGCTCCTGGCGGCACTCGCGGTGTATGGCGGCGTGGAACTCCTGGCCGTCGCGCGGTGGAAGACGCTGCTGCATGTCCAGCACTTCGTCCTCGGTTGGCGGCAGGCGACGGGCATCCTGTTCATCGGGGAGTTTTTCCTGACGTTCACGCCCGGCCTGGTCGGCGGGGACGTGGCGCGGATTTATTATCTCGTGCGCGACCAACCAGCGCGGAAGGTGGACGCCTTCACCGCCGTGCTCACCGACCGGGTAATGGGTCTGCTGTCGTTGATCCTCCTGGCGACCGTCGTACTCGGCACGCGTTACGAGTGGTTGAGCCGCGCGCCGGTGGCAGCGGGGCTGGTTCACGCCGTCGCGCTCATCCTCGGGGCAGGGGTGTTGGCGCTCGCGGCGTCGCTGGTCATCACGCGGGCGGGTTGGCTGGACCGGCCGGGCGTGCCGAAAATCCTCCACGATTTCGGCACGGCGCTCGGACAGTTTTCCAAGGACTGGCCGCGCACGCTGATGGCGTTCGGCACGACGCTGCTCTCGCACGGGTGTTACTACGCGAGCTTCTGCCTGGTGGCGCGTTCGCTGCCTGGCGGGCCGACGATGAGCGAGGTGTTCTCCATCATGCCCATCGAAAACACGTTGACCGCCCTGCCGGTGTCCTTTGCTGGGGTGGGCCTGCGCGAATCGCTCTTCCAGAGCCTCCTGCACGACCTCGCCGGAACCAACCCGGGCGTGGGTGCGCTGGTCGGTTCGCTCGGGTTCTTGATGAAGGCGCTGTGGGCGCTGCCGGGCGCGGTGGTCTTCGCCGTCTACGGGTTGGCGGGCCGGAAAAGCTGGCGGTCCCAGACGGCGGAGGAGGGCGACACGCCGCTCACCGCGCCTCCGGCGCCTTGACGACGTCGAGTTCGGGCAACGTCGTCGCCAGGTCGAATGCCCGCTGGAGCACGGCGTCCCGCACGGGCGGCTTCGGGGGCGGTTCGCCACGGCGCTGGGCGGCTTGGCGGTCGCGTGCGGCGTCGTACTCGGGGTTGACCCCGCTGACGAGCGCGGCCTCGTTGAAGCGCGGACGCTCGGGCTCGAAGACGAACGGCGCGATGCTCTTGCCCTGGAGGCTGCCGGCGAAAACGGCGAGCTTGTCCGCGCGGGTGGTGCGGGTGGACAAATCGGGCTTCAAGCCCTGCGGGAAGATGCTCAGGTTCGCCGGCAGCACGACCTGGCTGACCGCCACGCGCAGGAGCGTGCCGCCGCTCAGGCGCAAGTCGGCGTACTCGACCGCCTGCCCGGCCGTGGGCGCGCCGACGACGAGCGCGCGGTTATAGAAGCGAACGACCGCCGCCACGGTCTCGGCCGCGCCGGCGGTGTCGCCGTCCACCGCGAGCAGGACAACGCCGCCGAAGAGCGGGTCGGCGTTGGAAGTGAAGAGGCGTTCCTGGTTGTTGCTGGGTTTGCGCAGGGTGAAGAGCGGTTTGCCCTTGGCCACGAAGCGCCGGACCACATCGGCGGCCAGTTCGTAGTCGCTGCTGCCCGCGGTGGCGCGCAGGTCGAGGACCATGGCGGGCAGTTTCTTGTCCGCGAAATCCTTCAGCGCCCGGTCAAGGTCGCCGAGGTGGTCGCGCGTCATGGCCCCGAGACGCACGTAGCCCGTGCGGTCGCCGACGGCCTCGGCGAAAAACGCGGCGGGCGGCGCGTCGGCCGCCGGGGCGGCGGCGGGCGACTTCGGGAGCAGCATCGCCCCATGGTCAAGGCGGGTGAGGAGGCCGTTCAGCGTGGCGCGGGCGATGGCGCGATCGTCGGTGTCGCCAGGTCGGACGTAGTTAGCG
>CAXTQD010000477.1:0-2952 GCA_964246175.1 uncultured Chthoniobacterales bacterium
TGCGCCGCAAGCTGGGCGACGACCCGAAGAACCCGCGCTTCATCCGCACGGTGCGTGCGGTCGGTTACATGCTCATCAACCCGGACGCGCCGTAGAGATCGCACCGGATTAGACGAAAGTGGTTCGTCTTGTAAGGCGATGTTTGTTTGTCTACTGCTGGTTAGGCACTCTTCCCATGTACATCATCGAGGACGATCTTCACGCAGCACTCTTTGGCGAGTTCGCGTCCTTCGAGCAGGCTGCCGCCGAGTTGCAGCGCCTCGCCACTCTGCCGTGGGACCAGCTTCCCAATCGCCCACCTTGCACCAGTTGGGCTACCTGCGGTCGCGCCTACGAGGTCGTTGAGTACGATACTGCCCAGCAGCCTTGGCGGGAGTTGAGCCGTGTTCCCGTGCTTTCTGTTTCTGCCGCTGGTGTCATCTGGGAGGCTGGGTTCCCAGCTTCCACGCCCCGTGCCTAACCACGCGCTCCAGCGAACAGAGGCTGGCAGTGGGGTTTTCTCTGCTTGTCGAGCTTGACTTGGCCAGCCTCCGTCGCTGAGCTTGGATTCGTTAGGCACCAGCTCGCTTCCTCCATGATCGCCACCGATCCTATTGCCAGCATCGAGCGCGGCAGCGTTTTTCTGCTTGCTCGCTGGAGTGGTGCCAGCGTTCTCGCTTTGCGTTGTCTCCGTGCTGGTTGGTCAGCGGCCGGGCTACCGGACGCCGAGCTTCAGATCCTTGACTGGGACGAGCACGCTACCACTTTGAGCGAGCAGCCAAAGTTGTCCGGTCGGGTGCACGGCTGGGGCGAGGCGTTTCACGTTCGGCAGAGTTCCATCATCCACTTCTGTATCCTAGGCCGCCATCAGAGCACGCTCAACCATGAGGTGCAGCTTTTTGTCTCCGGGGCCGCCGATGCTTAACCACGCGCTCCAGCGAACAGTGGCTGAAGGTGGGCTCTTTTGTGCTGCTCTTGTCTCCTTGCTAGTCTTTGTCGCTGAGCTTGGAGGAGTTAGGTGCCGAAGCGTGCTATGACGCATCCACTACCGATCGGGCTAGCTTCTATCGTCGTTCCTTTGCTGGTCGTGGCACTGCTTATTCCTTTGTACTCGCTGGCTCGTTCAATCGTTCCATCCTCGCGTCCGTGTTCAGCGCACTCTGCTCTTCACCGGCGCCCTCCTGCTGGGTTTGTTCTTGGTCTTTTCGTTTTGCGTTCCATCGCTACCAGTACAACGCTGACTGGCAGATAGTGGGCATCCCCATTCCAGCCGTTTTTCTTGAGCGTACGCTGTGGCCCAACGGCCCCATTTTCTGGAAGGATTGGATCGGCTGGTCGATGCCAGTAGAATTGGTCGGCAACATCTTGTTTTGGGTGTTGCTGCCCTATTCCCCTCTCGCATTGTTCGCTTGGCTTTTGCGATTGCGCGGCCCATCATCGTCCACTCCCAACACCTGACCACGCGCTCCGGCGAACGTCCTTCGGCCATTGCTGAACTGGCGGTGCTAGGCGCACCCACCGCGTCTGATCTATGAGCCAAATCACCGTCACATGGCAGGGTCTCGTCGTCGGACACATGACAAATCCGGTGCCGGATGTATGGTAGGTTGAAGGCGCTTGGCATCTCGCTTCCAGTTCTCATACCGACACATCCCTTGCCCGCACTTCGCCACTCGTTGCGCGGGCGATCATGTCTGGCTCACAGCGCGGTCTTGTGGTCTCACTCACCGAGTCTGGGTCGAGCGAGACGATTGCCATCGTCATGGCTCCGCCCGCTGAGAAGTTGTCCGTGCGGCGCGTTGTTGACCCGGAGGCAATCAAGCTTGCCAAGACTTGGGGGAGCGAGCGAGCATAGTTACCCTGTACAACCGTGCGCCTGACGATGCGCTCCAGTGAACTGCCTCCAACCGCCTGCGCTCCCAGCAACCGTCGCCGAGTTTGGGGGTGTCAGGCCATCTATCTAGAATGATCCGCCTGCTTCTGCTCTTGGTGCTGTTCGCCTTCACCGCTCAGGCACAGACCGAGGAGGAAGTCACCACTTCTCCACGCGGCACCTTCCAGATCGTCCAACACCATGACGGCAACTGGACGCAGGTGCTTCGCTTCACCGGATTCCATCCACGCACCATCCCTCTGGAAGAAGGCATCTCGTGGCCGGCTCTCTACTACGTCTCGCCCGATGAACAATGGGTCTTGCGAGTCCAGAAGTCAGGCTCCGGCGACAACATTGCCTTCTTGTACCACTTGGACGAGCACGGACAGTTCTGGCGCAAGGAGGAGCAACTCGGAAGATTTGGCTTCGCATTTCTCGCTGCGCAGCCCGGCAGCCCGCGCAACCTGTACCACACGGGCATCGACTTCGACTCCTGGAACCTCCAAGCCGGGCAACTTCGCTTCTCCATCCACGGTTCGGACGCCGATCGAAGCAACAAAGGCGTTGATCGTCTTCTCGTCTACAACCTACAGGATGGGACCATCGCCACCCCATGATCGGTTCAACCACGTGCCCCAACGAACAGCCCGTGGCTTGTCGCTGAGCTTGGAGGCGGCAGGCATCTCGTCCCGATCCCGTGGAGCCCGCTCTAACTCCCATCTTCTTCTAGCCGATATTCGATAAAGGAAGCGCCGCCGTGTTCTCCCGCCTGCCCCTGCCGCTGAAAATCCTGCTGTGGTTCTTCGTGAACCTCGCCGGGTTGGTGGCCGTGTGCGCGCTGCTCTTCAACGCGGAGTACCACTTCAACAGCGACTGGCTCTTCGCCCGCGGCGCGCGCCAACGCGTGGACGCCCTGCGTGCGCTGCTCGTCGACGATCTTAGCACCCAGCCTCCCGACGCGTGGGTGGACGTGGTCGAGCGTTTCGCCGACGCCTACCGCGTGCGCGTCGCCCTGTACGACGACGCCGGCCATCACCTGCTCGGCTTCGGCGACGAACTGCCCCCGGAGGTTCGCCGACAACTCCGTCTTTGGCCGCGTG
>CAXTQD010000478.1:0-2913 GCA_964246175.1 uncultured Chthoniobacterales bacterium
AAACGGGCGCGCCGTTCAACAGCCGCGAGTGGAACGCGATGGCCGAGGCGCTGCGTGGGTTCGGCAGCGACGGCGCAGCGGTGATCGGCGGCACGGACGAGATCGTGCCGGTGTCGGTGGGGAGCGGCGGGAAAGATGCGTTACCCTACTCCGGGTTGATCGAGCGGAGTGATCGCGCGATGTCGATCCTGTGGCGCGGGGCGGACCTCGGCACGCAGAGCCACGGCGGCGCGGGCGGCGGGCAGGGCGCGAGTTTGCAGGCCGACGAGACGAGCGCGCTCGACGAGGATCGCGCAGCGTGGTTGACCGAGAGCCTCTTGCCGGTATCGCGCACGGCGATCCGGTATCTGTTCGGGGCGGAGGCTGTCCCATTGGCGTACGTGCGGGTGAGAACGCAGGTGCGCCGGGACATCCAGCTCGACCTCGCGGTGGACACGTTCTTGTTGAACCACGGCGCTCCGATGGGCCTCGCGGCCGTGCTCGAACGTTACGAGCGCCCCGTGCCCGCGACGGGCGAGGCGCTGCTGCACGTCGGTGCGGATGACGAGACCGCCACCGCGCGCGAGATCAACGCAACGGCTGCCGTGGAGCGCGCCGCCAACGAGGCCACGGAGGAGGAAGAGGTGCCGGTGGGTCGTCAGATCGGTGCGGCGAACGAGAGCATCGGGCATGCGGACCGGTGGTTCCAGGTGTCGCCGTTCGGGAGATTCCCGCACCGCGTGGGCATGCAGGTATTCGACCGGCCGGCGGCGGAGGGGATCGTGCGGATTTTTGGTACTGCGCGTGAACGGATGGCGCGGCTGTGGCGCGGGTTACCGGTGTTCATCGGGCACCCGGACCTTGACCCGAAAACGTATCCGGACGGCAGGAAGTACGGTTCGATCCAACAGCTGGAGGTGCGCGCCGATGGACTGTACGCACAGGCACGGTGGAGCCGCGCGGGACGCGAGATCGTCAACGACGAGCACTTCGATTTCCCCAGCCCGCTCTGGAACATGGAACCGGTCGCACATGAGGCCGGCGCTTTTCGCCCGGTGGAGCTGATCTCCGTCGGGCTCACCAACCGACCGAACATCGCCAACAAACCCGTCGGCGCGAACGCTGACGACAACCCCGCAGAACTCTCTCCCATGCAACGCGACGAACTCATACAACAACTCGGCCTGCCGGCAGAGAATACCACGGACGAGCAGATTGGCGCCACCATCGCCCGGCTACGCGCCACTGAAGATGAAAACGCGCGCCTCGCCGCGGGACTGCGCGCCGCCAACGAGGCGCGAGTGGAGGACCGGCTCACCGTGGCCGCCAACGCCGGGCGCATCACCGAGGCGGAGAAACCCGGTTGGCGGGCGCGACTGGAGGCAGACTTCGACGGAGCGGCCAGCGCGTTGGGTCAGCTTGCGCCGGCCTTGAACACGCGCCGCACCTGCCGGACCGGCGCGCTCGGAGAACGCAGCGGCGGCACGGCCGCGATGACCCGCGCGGCGCGCATCCAGGCCGCTAACGAGGCCGTCGAGGCGCGACTGCGCGCGGCGGGCGATGACGACTACCCAAAGGCGTTTGCGTGGGTGCGCAGCCAGCGGCCGGAGCTTTTCAAAGACATGCAGGAACCCATCAACCAACCAGCCAACTCACATCCATGATCCCACTGACTCTTCCCCTCATCCTCGCCGCCAACGTCGCTGAAGGCACGCGCGAGTTCGATTCCCTCGTGCCTGATGCGGCGGTGCCTGCACGCTACCTGCTCGTCAAGCGCGGCAGCGACGCGGCGCACTGTGCGCTCGCCGGTGCGGGCGACCGGCCCATCGGCGTCTGCGAGGACCAGACCAGCGCGGCCGGGCTGCCGCTGCCTGGACTGCCGTTGCGCGTCAGCCGCCTCGGCGTGTCCACGCGCAGCAAGAAAGTCGCCGTCAGCGGCAACGTCGCCACCGATGACTTCCTCGTGCCCGGCGCCAACGGCTACGCGCAGACGCTGCCCACCGCCAGCGGCACCTACTGGGTCGTCGGGGTCGCCGACCAGACGGCCGGCGCGGGGAACGTCGTCGAGTTCATCGGCTGCCTGCCGTACAAGGTTGTCGTGCCCTAAACATCCACTTCTAACATCGTAACTCACTTCTCTATGAAAACTGCCCTTCCTCCTTCCACGCGCCGCCGCTTGACCGCGCCCGGCCTCGTCCATGTCTTCGCCGCCGGTGAACGCGAGCCGCTTTACCGCGACATCGCGCAGCATCCGCTCGGCACGATTGTTGCCGCCAACGACGACCTGCTTGTCGAGGCGCACTTTTCCGAACCTTTGACTGCTTACGCCACCGGCTGGCGCGATCCGAGCGACCTCCAGGGCGCGCTGGACTTCGTCGCACCGTCGGTGGCGGTGAGCCGGCGCTTCGAGTTCGCGCAGGCCGCCAACGCGGAGGAGTTTTTCTCCGAGGTGGACGACGTGCGCGCCATCGGGGCGGACTTCAAGCGCGTGGATTACACCTCGTCCAAGGCGCTCGGCATCACGCTCAACAAAGGGCTCACTCTGCGCGTGGACCGCGATGCGACCGTGAACAATCCTCAGTGGCAGCAGCAGGCCGTCAGCCGGCTCATGCGGCGGCTGTTGCGCAACGAATACCGCCGCGCCATCACGATCGTCACCGCCGCGGCGGCGAGCACCAACAAGACGTGGGACGGCGCGGCCGGCGAGGACCCGGACCAGGATGTCATCACCGACCTGATCGCTGGGGCAGACCAGAGCGGCGTGCCCGCCAACCGCGTGCTGTATTCCGCGAACTCCTGGAACAAGCGCGGCCTGAGCTACCGCTTGCAGACCAACCGCACCGATGCCCTGACCATGGCGACCATGACGCCGGCCCAAGTCGCGGGCGTGCTCGGCGTCGAGCTGGTGATGGTGAACCGCGCCCGCTACCAGGC
>CAXTQD010000479.1:0-2891 GCA_964246175.1 uncultured Chthoniobacterales bacterium
TCCACTTTTCCTTAATCTGTTCCTCTCTACATCCCTTTCCCGCCCCCACCAACCCCGCCGGTGCGGCCCCGGGGGGGGGCCGCGACGGGGGATGCGGCTGGTGGGTTGGTCCGCGCGGGGGTTCGATGGCGTGGACCGCCACGCGGCGGACCCGGCGGGGGTCGTGGCGCGGATCACCGGTGGCCTGCGGCCGGGCGCGATCATCCTCCTGCACGAGGGTCGGCGCGGGCCGGGTGGGGAGGCGGTCAACGTGCGCGGGGTCGAACTCCTACTCGCCGCCTTGGCGAAGAAAGGTTGGCGGGCGGTGGTGCCTGAAGCGGCGCGGCTGCGCTAGGCAGAAAACAGCCTCCCGGGTTTATTCGCCCAGCGACCGGCGGAAGCACGCGCCTCCGTACACGTCTCCCGCGACTTGCCTGCCCGTGTCCAGCGGAGTCACCCGGGTCGTTGACACGGCCTTCAGCTTATCTAATTGCGCGATGAACGCCTTCGCGCCCCCGGCCTGATAGCCGCCGAACTCCCGCAGACGGTTGCCGCCAGGACCGAGCACCACGAGCGTCGGAAAGCCCTGCACACCGTACTCCTGCGCGAGCGTCTGGTTCTGCTCTTTGAGCGCCGGTGACTGGGATTTGCGGTGCGGATAATCGAGTTCCAGCAACACGAGATTGTCCTTCGCGTAGGCGGCGAACTCAGGGGTGGAGAACACTTCCTTGTCCATCTTCACGCACCAAGGGCACCAATCCGAGCCGGTGAAATCCATCAAGACCATTTTCTTTTCGGCCTTGGCCTTTTCGAGCGACTTGGCGGCGTCGGTTTCCCAGCCGGGTTTGGACGCCTGCGCCCACCCGGCGGAGGGCAGGGCGAGCAGGCTCATGGTGAGGAGGGCGACCACGGCGGAGATTTTCATAGGCGAGATGTTTTGGCGAATCCGGCGGTATCGACATCTTATCTCTCCCGCGGCCGGGCGCAAACTCCCCCAGGCGTCCGGGTGGGGACCGAAGGGCGTAATGCTTCCACCATGATCCACGACGTTCTCATTCTCGGCGCGGGCCTGTCGGGCCTCAAGGCCGCGCACGACCTCCACGCGGCCGGCAAGAGCGTGCTCGTGCTCGACAAGAGTCGCGGCGTCAGCGGCCGAGCGTCCACGCGGCGCTGGGACGGCACGCCGGTGGACCATGGGGCGCAGTTCTTCACGGCGCGCTCGGACGAGTTCAAGGCCCAGGTGGCCGACTGGATCGCGCGCGACGTGGCATTCGTGTGGGCGCACGGCTTCCACCAATGGGACAAGGAAGGCGGGTTGAAGTCGCCCGACGCCGACAAGGAAGCCGGGCACCCGCGCCACGCCTGCCACGCGGGCATGAGCGCGCTCGGCAAGGACCTCGCCGCCAAGCTGCCAGAAGGCAGCGTGCGCACGGGCGCGCGGGTCGTGGCGCTGCGTTGGACGGACGACCATTGGCAGGCAAGCGTCGAGGGAACGGACGAGACGTTCGGTGGCCGCCGACTCCTTTCGACGCTGCCGACCCCGCAGGCGCTCGCCCTTTTTGAACAAAGCACGCAAGGCCCGGCGGCGGAGAGCGCCCTCGACCCGTTCGTCCTCAAGAAATTGCACGCGGTCGAGATGGCACCGTGCCTGGGGGTGCTGCTGCGCGGCCAAGCGCCTACCCCGGAGTGGCAGGCCATCCAGTTGCGCGACGACACGGTGACGTGGATCGGCGCGGACTCGGATCGACGCGGGAAGCCGGCTGCAGACGGCAAGCAGGTGTTCGTGGTCCACGGCAGCGGGCCGTTCTCGCGCGAGTGGCAGGACCGCAGCCTGGAAGAAGCGGCTGACCTCATGGTCGCACGCGCGGGCGAGATCGTCGGTGACTGGATCACGCGCCTGCCGGAGCGCCAGATCAACCGTTGGCGGTACTCCAGCGTGCCGCACGGCCTGAAGAACGACGCCTACCTGCACAACGGCGCGTTCGGCGAGACTGCGGGCGGGCGGCCCCCGGTGTACTTCGCGGGCGACACGTACCTGGGCTCCAAGGTCGAGGGGGCTTGGCGTTCCGGGTACGAGGTGGCGAAGGCAATCTTGGCGGAGGGCTGAGGCAGATCAGACTCTCAGCGAGCCTCGGAAGCCGCGGACTCGGTAGTAACTTGGCGCGCTGCTCTGGTATACAAAGACCCGGTCGTAGCGGTGGTCTCCGAAGAGCGCGCCACCCTGTTCGCGGATGGCGGGGGGCGTCCGCAGCCAACTCGACGTTTTCGTGTCGAACTCTCCCAGCTTTTGCAGTTTCAGATATTCATCCTCTGTCAGGAGTTCGATTCCCATCGCGGTGGCCATGTCCATGGCGGTGTTTTCCGGCCGGGCTTCCTTCCGGGCTTCCCACCCGGCGCGGTCGTAGCAAAGACTCCGGCGACCGGCGGGACTCTCGGCCGAACAATCAAAGAAAACGTGTTCGCCCGTTTCCATATGCCGGCTCACCACGTCAGGCTCGCCGCCGGTCCGTTCCATCTCGTGCAGGGACCGTAGCTTCGCGGGGTTCGCTTCCAGCCGGGCGCGGACTTCCGCCCAGTCGATGCCCGGATGGCGGCGGGCGTTGATCTCAAAGCGCGTTTCGAGGGCATGGAAGAGGTCCGCTCGCTGCGCCGACGACAGCTCCGCCGGGTGAGATCGTTTTTTCATGGGATGCGCGTGGGCGGCCGGCATCGTAATATTCTCTTTCCCAGCACCGCAAACCTTCGTGACCGCCGCCAACGATTTTACCAACCTCCTGCGCCAACCGGGGCCGATCCTCGCCCTGGCCCCGATGCAGGAAGTCACCGACTTGCCGTTCTGGCGGTTGATGACCCGCTACGGCGGCGCGGACGTGTATTACACCGAATACTTCCGCGTCTACGCGACCTCGCGG
>CAXTQD010000480.1:0-2849 GCA_964246175.1 uncultured Chthoniobacterales bacterium
GCCGATGACAAGCTGCGCGCTGCCCTAGAGGAAGCCGGGCAGCCCTACGTCCTAGTATTACAGTTGTAGATAGGTGAGAGCGTTTCTCGTCTTGTAGTGGAAGAACTTGGCGACGGCCTGGTGGTGGCGACGCCAGTTAGACCAACGCAGCACGTGAGCCATGAGCACGTGGGTGGTGCCCCAGAGCAGGGCGACGAAGAAGCGGCGCACCTCGGCGACGCTGATCCGGATCAGCCGACGCTGGCCACCGGCAGCCCGCGGCTTTTTTTAAACGCCGCCAAGGAGGCCTGGCTCGCCGCCGGTTTGGCGAAGAGCCGGGCGCGGGTGATCGCCAAGAGCGCCTGCGCGGTCATGGCCAGAGTCATGTGTCGGTGCCAGCCCACCCAGGAACGCACCTCGTACTGGTCCAAGCCTACCTCGGCCTTGCTCTGCGCGAAGCTCTCCTCGATGGCCCAGCGCCGCCCGGCGATGCGCGCCATCGCTTCCAGGGGCGTGTCCGCCGCGCCAAAGACCAGGTAGGCCGTGATCTCCGCGGGGTTGGAGCGTGAACGGCGCAAGAGCAAAAAGCGTTGCCACGCTTTGCCGTAGGGATGGTTGATCGTCAGGGCCGCCCAGTCAAAGACGCGTGGTCCCTTCGTGCCTGCGCCTACGTTGAGCTGCGCCCAAGCGTCGGCGGGCACCTGGGTCTTCACGGTCTTGACCCGCCGCTGACCAAAGCCCATCCACACGCACTGCTGGCCGGTGACGGCCAGCACGTAGGGCTGCTCCGCCTCTTCCAGGGCAAAACGCAGTTTGCTGTCGGCCCCGTACACGGCGTCAGCCACCACCCAGGCCGGTCTGGCTCCGGCGGCCAGCACCCGTTCGACCATCCGACGAGCCAGGGTCGGCTTGGGCGCGAACTCCACCTGCGCGGGCACGCCCGCTGCTCGTCGGCGCTCCGGGTCTTGGGCCCACTCCTCGGGCAGGTAGAGCGCGCGGTCGATCAGCGCGTGGCCCTGGGCCGTCTGCCAGGACAAGAACACCCCGATCTGGCAGTTGTCCAGCTTGCCGCTGGCCCCGCAGTACTGGCGCTTGACGCCCACGCTCTTCTTACCCTGTTTGATGAAGCCCGTCTCGTCGATGGCCAACACGGCGTCCTGCTCGCCCAAACCCGCGAGCACCACGCCGAGTTGTTCGTCGCGCAAGGCATCGGCGTCCCACGCGCCGCGCCCCAGCAGGTGCTGGAAACGATAGGGCGTGTCAAAGCCCGCCGCTTCCGCCAACTGCCAGCTGTTTTTGCGCTCCACGCTGCTGAGCAGGCTGCGCAGGTACGCCGCCGCGCTCTCGCTGGCCGCCGCGTTGGCGAAATGCGGCCCCAGCCGTTTGGTGGTCTCCTCCAATGCCGCTCGCAGCTGACGTTCCTTCTTCTCGAACTGATCTACCCTCATGAACGAGACCAGATCACAGAGGAAAGGCAGTTACAACTGTAATATTTACCGCTTATCCGGATAACCCGGCGGCACGGTAGGCGATCAGGCCCGCAGACAAAGTGGAGCATGCCCTCGTAATTGATCGCCTTCTTGGTCCAGCGGGTCAGGACGCTGCGCAAGCGGTTCATCCACGAGTGGGTACGCTCCACCGGCCAGCGGCGGGCTTTCTGTCCGGCCTGCTTCTCGGTAGCTTCCTCGCCACGGCAGCGGAGGTGGGCGACGAAGCCAAACGCTTCCGCTAGCCAGCGCACCTGCTCGTAGTCGTAGCCTTTGTCCAAGCAAAGGTGCTGAGGAGCTTGAGTCGAAGGCGTAGGCCGGTCCACGGGGATGCTCCAGATCGTCTCAACGAACATTTTGAAGTCGTTTTCGTTGGCTCCGGCCACGGCCAGGCCCACCGGCACCCCGCTGGCTTCGGTCAGCCGCGAGCGTTTGGTGCCGCTTTTGCTGCGATCCACGGGGCTGGGACCGGTTTTTTTCCCCCGCCAAGGCAGCCTTGGTCCTCGCCCCGTCCCTGGCCAGCCAACTCCAGTCGATGCCGTTAAACGCGTCGTACTCGGCCAGTCCTGCTTTCCAGAAGCGCAGAAAGAAGCCGTCTTGCACCCAGGCCTGGAAGCGGTCGTGCGCCGTGGAACTTGGACAGATGCCAGTGGCGGAAAGCGCGTTCCACTGACAACCCGTTCGCAGCACGAAGAAGATGCCGTTGGCACAGGTGCGATCCGGCACGCGGGGCCGCCCGCCGCCGAAGCGATGGGTGTTCTTGTGCTCAGCCAAGAGCGGTTCCATCAAGGCCCACAACTCGTCGCTGATGACGAACTGCCCGCCCGTGGTGGCGATCCGTTTGGTTTTTGGCCGCGTGCGCGGCTTTGGCTCAGGGTTCTTCACCTGCCAACTTACCACGAAAACCGGTTATTCGGATAGGCAGTTAGCTTGAAAGCGGTATTCGGCAGGCGGATGGCACCCAGGAATTCTGTCCGCTCGGCCAGATAGCCACGCACCGAGGAGTTGAGCTTGTCCAGAGTCCCTTTGGAGGTGATGAAGGCCACTAAGCCGCCGGGACGCACCTTTTCCACGCCTTTGGCGAAGAAATAGTGTGGATCAAGAAACGGCGGTCAGCCAACTGCGAATCGATGGGTCGGTAGTCCCCGAAAGGCACGTTGGAAATAGCGAGGTCAAACGAACCATCCACCAGGGCGGCGTGCTCGAAGCCTTGGGCGCGCACGTTGGCATCCGGGTAGAGTTGGGCCGCGATGCGGGCGGTCACCGGGTCGAGTTCGATCCCCGTGAGCTTCGAACGTGCGTGCATTTCCTCCGGCATGAGGCCGAAGAAATGACCCACGCCCACGGCAGGTTCGAGCACGCGTCCTCCGGTAAAACCCAGCC
>CAXTQD010000481.1:0-2800 GCA_964246175.1 uncultured Chthoniobacterales bacterium
TCGTTGACGCGGCCGGCTTTGTCGTGCACGAACACGCCGATAAAGAGATTCTTCAACTCGTCCTGGCCTCGGATCTGGTGCAGGAGGTCCAAGGCGTTCACCTCCGGCTCGGCGTGGTCGATCAAAACCGCGTCGAACGAGAATCCATAAAGGATGTCGAGGCCCTTCGCGCCGGTCTCGACGGTTTCGACCCCATAGCCGGCTCCTTCCATGTCACGCTTCCAACGTTTGACGGCGGCGTCGGCAGGCGCGACGACGAGCACGCTCTTGGCTTTGGGCAGGCGCTTGCCGGACGCCGAGGCGTCGGGGGGCTGCGTCATCACGATCTCGCCCGAGCCGTTGCGCGCGGGCTGCGCCGCGGCCGGCTCGCTGCGTTGGAAAAGCCGGCGGAAGAAGCCGCCTTTTTGTCCGGAATCTGGGTTGCTCATAGAGGAAAACGCCGTGGTGGTTCGGGTATAGGTAAGCACGAAGGTGGCCAACTCGGCGGGCAGGTGGGCGCTCAACTTGCTTCCAATCGTTCAAAGCAAGTTTTCGGCCCAGTCTTTTCGAATGAGCGATTTTACTGGCAAGGCTTTGATCGACAGAGGGTTGAAGCATTATACCCGCCGGTTGACGACCAACTACTTCCTGGCGATGGCGCTCGTCGGCGTGCTGGCGCTTTCGCTCTTTGGCGTGCTCTTTGCGCAAATCAACTCTCAGGGTCGATACGCGGCGATGATTGATGCAAGCAACCGGCAGCGTGCCTTGGCACAGAGGGTGGCGCTGTTTTGCCCGCGCTTGACCCAGGAACCCGACGCAACGCGGCGGCAACAATTCCGGGCGATCACGACGCGCGCGGTCGGCGACCTGGAGCGCATCCAGCGTGGATTGATCCAGGGCGACATGGGCCTCGAACTACCCGGTCATCCCGGGCCCGAGATCGAGGCGATCTACCGAGAACAGCCCACCGATCTGGACCGGCGCGTCGAGGCGTTTTGCCGAGCGGCACGCTCCGTAGTGGCGCAAGCCGTGGAGACCCCGCTCCCTTCGGACGCACCGGATTTATCGCAGGTGCTCGAAGCCGTGCCGGGTCGATTGTTGACCGCTTTGGACGAGGCCGTCGCCGCCTACGAACACGCCAACCACGGCACGACCCACCGGCTCCAGGCGGTCGAAACTGTGCTCGTCGTTTTGTTGTTGTTGACGCTATTTGCCGAATTGCGCCTGGTCTTCCGGCCGATGGTGCGCGCGATCCTGCGCGAGACGTTCGTGCAGGCGGCCACGCGCCGGCGCTACAACGCCGTCCTGAACGCCGTCGGCGAGGCCATCATCACCGTAGACGCCGACAACGTGATCCTCCGTTGCAACCCGGAGGCCGAGCGCCTGTGGCGGCAGCCGGCGGGCGAACTCATCGGCCGTTCTGTCAACGGGCTCGTGCTGCCCGGTCGGGACCTGGAGTCGGCGGCATGGCGGGCGATGTTCCCGCCGGGCGAGCGCGCGGAGTCGGTCGGCGCACGAGTTGGCGGCGAGGTGTTCCCTTTGGAAATCCGCTTGGCCGAGACTACCCCCGACGCGGACGAGGAACACCGCACCGCACGATGCGGTCGTCGGTTCTACACGCTCTGCGCGCGCGACATCAGCGAACGCGTGGAGGCCAACCGCCAGATCGCCGCTGCGCGGGATGCCGCCTTGGACAACGCCAAAGCACGCAGTGAGTTCGTCGCCAACGTCTCCCACGAACTGCGCACTCCCATGAACGGCGTACTCGGCGCGGCCGACCTCCTCGAAGCCACGTCCCTCACCGCGGAACAGCGCGACCTCCTCGACACGATCCGCACCTCGGGCGACTCGCTGCTGACGGTCATCAACGACATTCTGGATTTCTCCAAAATGGAGGCCGGCAAGATGTCGCTGGAGACCATCGAACTCGACTTGCGCCAACTCGTCGAGAGCACCGCCGACGTGCTGGCGGGCCGGGCGTTGCAGAAGCACCTCGAACTGGTCGCCTACATCGAGCCCGGCGTCCCGACGCAGCTCATCGGCGACCCGGGCCGGCTGCGGCAGGTACTTCTGAACGTGTTGGGCAACGCGATCAAGTTTACCAAGACGGGCGAGGTCGTCCTGCGGGTGCGTTGCGAGGTATCAGACGAGGACGGCGCGACGCTGCACTTTTCGGTGCGCGACACGGGTGTCGGCATCGACCCGGCGGTGCGGGCGCGGCTTTTCCGCGCGTTCAGCCAGGCGGAGGATTCCACCGCGCGCTGCTTTGGCGGGACGGGTCTGGGGCTGACGATCTCGCGGCAACTGGTCGAACTCATGGGCGGCCAGATCGACGTGGACAGCACGCCCGGCAAGGGGTCGACGTTCTGGTTCACGGCGCGATTCGCCTTCAACCCGGAGGCGCACCACGCGCTCGAACACAACAATCCGTCGCTCGAAACTCTGCGCGGCATGCGCGTGCTCATCGTCGACGACAACGCGACGCTGAGGAAGTGTTTGCAAGAGCGCCTGACCGCCTGGGAGACCGTCGCCGACACGGCGGAGGACGCCGGGCACACGTTGTCCATGATGCGCGAGAAGGCGGAGGTGGGCATGCCGTACGATGTCGCGTTGCTCGACCTGAACCTGGGCTCCATCGACGGGTTTACCCTGGCTTGGGCGATCACCAACCAACCCCAGCTCGCGCACCCGGATCATCCTGGTGACCTCGCTCGGCGTCGAGAGCGACCGCAACGCCGACACGCAGATCGGCATCTGGGCCTCGGTGACCAAGCCCATCAAATACCACACCT
This sequence comes from uncultured Chthoniobacterales bacterium, assembly GCA_964246175.1. GTDB lineage: Bacteria > Verrucomicrobiota > Verrucomicrobiia > Chthoniobacterales > SZAS-18 > CAHJWO01. The sequence continues at coordinate 2,772 of CAXTQD010000481.1, forward strand.
TGCTCAACACCCTCGCGCAGGTCACCGGC
>CAXTQD010000482.1:0-2774 GCA_964246175.1 uncultured Chthoniobacterales bacterium
CAGCAGCCAGTCCAGGCCGACCCGCGCATAGGCCAGCGGCAGCGGCAGTCGGCCGTACTGCGTGATGATTTCGACCGTCTGCGTGTCGCGGCGGACGATGATGACGTTGGAGTACGTCGTCCCGTCGATCATCCGCACCTCGGAGCCCCGAGCCCGCTCGGCCGCGCACAGGACGACCGCTAACCCCACCCAGCCGCGAACACCCCAGCGCACGGAAAGCATGGCCCGCAGCTTTGCGCTTTAGCCGCCTTTGGGCAAGCTTCGTCCACTGGCGACCGACGATCCCGCTCGCCGGTGGGAATTTACCCGTCCTGCGATGGCGCGCGTGCCCAGTGGAGGTCAGTCGTTGACGCCCGGCCGTGTACAGCCTGCCGACGGCGTGGGGACGATTTCTGAGGATTATGACCTCTCCCCTCGCCCGCAGCATTCTGTTCGCCCTTGTGGTGGCCGGCCTCGCGCCCGTGGCTTTTGCCCAGCAACCAGCCCCGTCCGATCAGGCCGTTGAAAAAGAGACCGTCCACAGCAACGCGCCCGACCAGCATCTCGCTCCGCGCGACACATTCTACACGATGAGCTACGACTCCAAGCGCACCGACAAGGGCGTGGAAGGCTTCCCGCCCGGCACGGAGGTGCATCTCGTCTCGGTCAACCGCGAGGCGCACACCCTGACCGTCACCGATGGCCACGCCAACATCGAACTGCCCCCGGACAAGCTGACCAACGACATCGACATCGCCGCCGCCGTGCGTGCCCAGGACACCGTCAACCAAGAACGCGTCGCTCGCTACCAACAGGCTGAAATGGCGGCTTACCAAAAGCACCAGCAGGAGGTCGCCGACTACACCGCCAAGGACCTCGAAAAGCGCGAGCAAGCCATCCAGAAATCCAACGAGCAATCGCAAGAGCAAGCCGCCACTAGCCACGCCGACCAGCCGTCCGACACCAGCGCTAGCTACAACAACAGCTACTACAACCAGGGCGGTAATGGGTATGGCAACCCGTATTCATACTTCGTCGATCTGGGAAGCAACTACAGCCAGCAGACGATCAACCAAGGCCGTACCAAACAGGCTTCGACGGTCACGCCCACGGGTTCCAACGGCAAGGGAGCGGTCTCTGCGGTCCAGAGTGGTACCCAGTCCGGCAACTCGCGGACGGGTGCTGCGACGAGCGGTACGACTTCTAGTTCTACCGGCGGTGGCACGGGCGGCAAGGCTGGCGGGAAGCCATAACGGATCATCCATCAGCTTCCGAGAGGAAAGAACCCTTTGGAACTGTTCCCTTTTTGTTGCCTTCAAGGTAGGGATGGTTCTCCAAGCCAAGTCCTAAATGTTCTGCCTCCTCGTTCCCAGGTCGAAACTGGGAACGCACTTGTCTGAGGCGGCAAAAAGCCTCGGACAACGCCAGCACGTCCCTCAAATCGCCCTCGCCCCGAGTGCGCGCACGGTGCCTGAACCATTCACCCGTTGGCGCACCTGTGCACCGCCACGGTGGGTGATGGTGCCCGAACCGTCGATGCTCACGTCGAGCGTCTTCTCCGCCCACACTTGGCAACTGCCCGAGCCGGGGATCGACACCTTCGCCGTCTCCGTTTTGAAGTCCCCCGCCTCGTAGTCGCCGCTGCCTTCCAGTTTCACCTTTTGGCTGCTCGCGCTGCCGGCCGCCACCCGGATCGTCCCCGAACCTTGCAGCGAAGCCACCAGTGCGCCCGTCTCCAACTGGTCGAACGCGATGTCACCCGAGCCCGGCAGCGTCACGTCCATGTGCTCGGCGATGAGCTTGCCCTCCACGTGGATTTTGCCCGAGCCGGTCAGCATGATCTTGTCGAGCGCCTTGGCCGAGAGCTTGAAGTGCGGCGGGACCTTCTCCTCGATGCTCTCGTTGCGCTTGTAGGTGAGCACCAGCGTGCCATCACCACGGACCGTTGTTTCGATGAGCGGCAGGATGTTGTCGTCGGCCTCGACGACGAGTTCCTCCTTGTCTCCCGGGGTGATGTCGAGCGTGCCATCCGCAGTGAGTTCGACGCCGTGGAATCCGCTGACTGCACGCGTGTCGCTCGCCCGTTTGCCCGAACCGACGACCCGAGCTTCACAACCGGCGGCCAAAGCAAAACACCCCGCGAGGATCGCGGCGAACGGTAGAGCACGAAAAGATTTCATAGAGGATGGTTTACGCAGAGAACGCCACCGCCAAGGATTTTTGTTTGTTCAATCCGTCAGAAGCATGCAATCGCCATAGCTAAAAAACCGGTAACGCTCCCGCACCGCTTCCCGGTAGGCATCCAGCACCCAAGCGCGGTCCCCGGCAAACGCGCTGACCAACATGAGCAGCGTCGAGCGCGGCAAGTGGAAATTCGTCAGGAGCGCACCAACACGTTCGACCCGTTGAGGCGGGTGGATGAACAGGTCCGTCCCACCGCGTTGCGGCAGCACCTGACTGCTCGCGTCGCGCGCGCAGCCCTCGAGCACGCGCACGGTCGTCGTGCCCACGGCCACGACCCGGCCGGCGGTGCCGTTGATCGCCGCCGCGGCCCCTGGGTCGATCTCAAAGCTCTCTTTGTGCATCCGGTGGCTGCTGAGGTCGTCGGCCTTCACCGGCCGGAACGTGCCCACCCCCACGTGCAGCGTGACGAAAACGTGCGGCACCCGGGCCAGAACCTCCGGCGTGAAGTGCAGTCCGGCCGTGGGCGCGGCCCCCCCCCCCGGCCCCCGGGGGCAGACGGGCGGGTTAAGCTCCGCGGCCGCTGCCGCCGCCGCGCGCCCCCGGTAAGGCGG
>CAXTQD010000483.1:0-320 GCA_964246175.1 uncultured Chthoniobacterales bacterium
GTTGTGCCCGCCCATCGCGCGCAGACGCGCCACCTCATCGCGCAGCATCTGGGTTTCCTGCATCCAACCGACGCGTTCCAAGGCACGGTCGATGGTCTCGGAGAGCGTCTGACGCGTCGCACGCAGGTCCTCGACGCGGTACACGCCAGCGTCGCGCGCCGCCATGAAAGGGTCACTGTGCGGATAGCCCAACGCCACGAACACCGCCTGCGGGTGCATCCGTCCGATGCGATGGATCAATTCCAAAATGCCGGGGCCGCGCAGGTCCGCGAAAAGCAACAGCGCCTCCGTGCCAGCGAGAAGCTCTTCCAACCGGAACG
>CAXTQD010000483.1:408-2765 GCA_964246175.1 uncultured Chthoniobacterales bacterium
TATCCTGGAACAACTCGGCCAGCCGCCCGCGCAGTTCGGCGTCTTCAGAGTGGAGGATGGCGAGGGGCCGCGCGGGACTGAGGGTCGGATTCATGCGGAGACGACTCTGCCAGAGGTACGAGGGAGGAAGAGTGCCCGAAAAAACTTGCCTCTGGAAGAGCGAAGATGCTCAGGAACGCCTTTTGTTCGAGGCAGCAAGGCCGTCTGGCCGTTTCAACAGACCGGCAAATACATCGAAAAACAGGTCCCTTCGCCCGGTTTGCTCTCCACCTCCAAGCGACCCTTATGCTCGGCGACGATGTTGTAACTCACCGACAACCCCAGCCCCGTGCCCTCGCCCTTGGTTGTGAAGAATGGGTCAAAGATGTGCGGGAGAATTTCCGCCGGGATGCCGTTGCCACCGTCGCTCACGTCCAAGCGGATGAGCGCATCGTGCTCGACGGTGCCGGGTTCCATCTCAGTACCGACCTCAATCCAGCCGCCATCCGTGTTCGCCTGGATCGCGTTGAGGAGCAGGTTGAGGAGCACTTGCTGGAGCCGATCCTTGTCGGCGGCGATGTAATCGGTGTCGGCGTGGAGGGAGGCGCGGACGGAAACCTGGTGCCGCGAGGCCTGCGGCCCCACCAATTTGACGGCGTTGCCGACGATCTCGTGGAGGTTCACCTGCTCGATCATGAGCGGGGCGGGCCGCGCGAAGGCGAGGAGCTGGTTGACGATTCGTTCGATCCGCGCGATCTCGCTGCCCGCCAACCCGCTGAAGTCGTGCCGGAACTCGGCGTCGTTGTACCGTTTGGGCAAAAGCTGCGTGAAGGTCTTCAGCGCCGTGAGCGGATTCTTGATCTCGTGCGCCATCCCAGAAGCCAGGGTGCCGATGCTCGCTAGGCGATCGGCCTGGCGCACGGCACGCTGGAGCTTTTCGAGCGTGGTGTGGTCGTTGAGCACGAGGACCGCACCGAGCCCTTCGCTGTGTTCACCTTCCAGAGGCAAGCAGTGAACGCGTAGGTTCGCCTGGTCGCGCGAGCCGGGCCGCAGGACGATCTCTTCCGGGATGGACTCGGTCTGGGTGCGTAGGGTTGGATTGACTAGATCGGTGAAGCTGGTGGGCAATTCGACCTCGCCTGGCGCGCTGGATTCATCCACCTGGAGGAGTCGGCGCGCTTCAGGGTTGAGCACGCGCACGGTGCCCCGGGGGTCGGTTGTGATGATGCCACAGGGCAAGTGTTCGACGAGCAAGCGGTTATAAGCTTGGCTGCGGTAGGCCTCGGTGTAGAGGTGGGCGTTGACGATGGCGACCCCGAGCTGCTCGGCGATCAAACGCAGGGTGGAGCGGCCGTCCACCCCGTAGATACGTCCCCCCACGCGCGAAGACAGCAGCATGATGGCGCTCAACTCCCCACGGTAGCGCGCGGGCACGATCAGGTCAGCTTCCAGGGTCTTAAGGCGGCCGAGCAGGGCCCGCTGTTCGGCGGTAGAAGCGTGACGGGCGAGTTCCTCGACGGCGATGTCGTGTTCGCCCCGGCGCAGAGCGCGCACTACCGGGTCTTCCTCGTCTAGGCAGAGGCTGTGCTTGGCCGGTTGCTCGAAGGCTAGATCCTCCTCGCTCGCGTCCAGTTCACAAAAGCCGCCGAGGCTGGGAACGAGCACGCGCACCCTCTGCGTGCCCACGGCGTGGCCGAGCGTTGCGCTGAAGTCCGCGAGTAAATCGCGCAGCGTCGCTACCGATTGCAAGAGGTAGCGCACTTGGCCGAAGACTTGTTCGAAGTCCATATCGTCCGACGGCAGGATGCGCTGGCTGATCCGGCGGAAGGGGGTGCTTAGGAAGTTCATGAGCACCGTGGCCAGGCCGCCCGCCAGAACGCTCGGCCACATCGTTGAATCGCTGCCCACGTAGACGTACACCCATCGCAGCAGCACCCAGGCGACGGCGTAGACGAGTGCCGCGTACATCGTCAGCAACCCGTATGACAACCCACGCCTTAGGAAGGAACGGATCTGCAAAATGCCACGAGACGTGATGCCGTAGGCGATGATGAGATCGAAGACGATCACCCGTAGTGGCGCGGCGTAGCGCGTTAACTGCGAGCCGTGCAGCAACGCTTGGAGAACTTGGCTCATCGCTACAATCGTGATGATCGTGATCCAGCCCAACCAAACGAACTGGAGTTCCACTTGATGAACGCCGCTGACGGGCGGGCGATATTGATCGCGCACTGTCGCCGTTGTGATAAGAACAGTAGCCACCGCCAAGTAAGCGTAGTACGCGAAGACGGCCGGGTGGAAAATGGGCTTGGGCACCAAGAAGTGACCGGCGTTGGTCGTTGTTTGGACGAATCCAACCGAGCGCACGTAATAAGGAC
>CAXTQD010000484.1:0-2759 GCA_964246175.1 uncultured Chthoniobacterales bacterium
GTTTCGTGCTGTGCACCGACGGGTTGGTGGACGGGCTTTTCAACGCGCAGATCGAGGAGTTTGCCACGGACGGCGCGGACCCGGCTGGGCGGCTGGTGGACGAGGCGCTCGAACGCTCGGGTCGTGATAACACAACGGCGCTGGTCGTTGAAGTGCGGTCGGAATCATGACCGCCGAAATTGTTGCCTTGTGCGGCTTCGCGTTCCTGGCCGGACTGATCGATTCGGTGGTCGGCGGCGGTGGATTGGTGCAAATTCCCGCGCTCCTGATCCTCCTGCCACACAATACGCCCGTGGCCGACGTGTTCGGCACCAACAAATTCGTGGGTGTCACCGGAACGTCCGCGGCGGCCTGGAACTACGCGCAGCACGTTCCCATCGACTGGCGTGCGACCCTGCCGACAGCGGCGGCGGGGTTCGTGTTTTCGGTGTTCGGCGCGCTGACGGTCAGCCACCTGAACCCGGCGGCGTTGCGCCCGCTCGTGCTCATTCTCCTGGTCGCGGTGGCGGTCTACACGTACGCGCGCAAGGATTTCGGCTCCCTGCATGCGCCGCGCCTCGACCCTGCGGCGGCGCGCTGGATCGGCGCGGGCATCGGAGCCGTCATCGGGTTCTACGACGGGTTCTTCGGACCGGGCACAGGCTCCTTTCTGATTTTCACCTTTATCGGGGTGTTCGGCTTCGGGTTCCTGGCGGCGTCGGCGTCCTCAAAAGTCGTCAACACCGCCACGAACCTGTCCACGGTGGGGTACTTCGTACTCACGGGACACGTCTACTACCGGCTGGCTGTACCGATGGCGGTCTGCAACGTGGCGGGCTCGTTCGTCGGCACACGGCTGGCGATCCTGCGCGGCAACCGCTTCGTGCGCTGGTTCTTCCTCTCCGTGGTGACCGCTATTATCGGCCGGCTCGCGTACGACACCCTACGCGCCGGCTGAAACACCACTACCAGGGCAACTCTTCGCCCGCGTACGTCAGATAACGCCCATTATCGGCCGTGGTCATTTTGTCAATGACTTCTAGCATGCCTCGGATGGACTCTTCCGGGGTTAGCGTGGCGTTCTTGCCGCCCATGTCGGTCTGCACCCAGCCAGGGTGCAGGGTGATCAGCGCCACCCCGCGCTTTTTCAGTTCGGCGGCTAGCTTCTTGACGCCCATGTTCAGCGCCGCCTTGCTCATGCCGTAGCTCAACCCAAAGCTCAGTCCGTCCGCCCGTGTGATCGAACCCAGGACCGACGTGATGCAGGCAACCTTGGGATTCTTAGCTTTTTCAAGCACGTACGTCATGGCCTGGGTGGCGAGCATCGGCGCGATCGCGTTGATGAAGAGCACACGCGCCATCGTCCCGGCGTCGAACTGCCCGAAGCGTTCCTCCGGAGCGGCGACGCCGGCGTTGTTGATGAGCACGTCCACGGCGGGCAGACCCTCGGGCAACGCGTCGATGGCGGTAGGATCGGTCACGTCGAGTTCGCGCACGATCAAGCGGTCGCCTGCTTCGCTGGCCAGTTCTTGGAGGGCTTTGGCGGATTCCGGTTCGCGGCAGCAGGCTACAACGCTGTCGCCGCGGGCGAGGAGTTGACGGACAAATTCGAGTCCGAGGCCGCGGTTGGCCCCGGTGATGAGGTAACGGGTCATAGTGTTTGCGGATAGATTCACGGCATCGCGCCGGGACGCAAGGGGGCATGCAAACTGCATGAAGATTGTCGCGAGCGTTTCCGTCAGGTAAATTTGTTCCCACCCATGCCGGTGCTCCTTCCCGTCGCTGAACGCACCTTGCCGACCCGTTGGCAGGCGGGGTTGTTCCGGTTAAAAACGACGGTCTTCCGGGCGCGTCGGTTCTGCCGGGAGGTCCTGCATGGTCGCCCTACCCTTCTGCGGCGCGAGGAGGAAGCCGTCGGCCCGATTCTCACAGAATCGCGGACGGCGCTCTACACGAGCGAGACGGCGGGGGAGTTCGCCCTCCAGGCAGGCAAGGTGCAAAACCTCCGTGTGGCGGCGGCGCGCCTGGATGGATTGCGGCTCGGGGCAGCAGAGACATTTTCCTTCTGGCGGCAGGTCGGGCGGCCGACGCGGCGGGGCGGGTTCATGGAGGGTCGGGAACTGCGCGAAGGCTGCGTCGTTCCGAGCGTCGGCGGCGGCTTGTGCCAGCTCTCGAACTCGCTCTGCGCGGTTGCTCTGGACGCAGGCGGAGAGATCGTCGAGCGCCATGCGCACTCGCGCCGGCTGCCCGGTTCGGCGGCCGAGGCGGGGCGGGACGCGACGGTGTTCTGGAACTACGTGGACCTGCGGTTCCGTGCGCCGGTGGACTGCCGGTTGGAAGTGTTCCTCACCCGGCGCGAACTCGTCGTCCGATTACGGGCGTTGGCGGCGATGAACGCACTATTGGTTCCCAAACATGGATTTTCCTCGCCGGCTGGAGCGGCAGACCTCCTGCCGGTCGTCGAGAGTTGCGAGACGTGCAACGTCGTGTCCTGCTTCCGGCATCCTGGACGGCCCGAGCACGCTACGGGCGTCACGGCGTGGCTGGTGGATGGCTGGTGGCCGGAGTTCGACCGCTACCTGCGCGAACACCGCCGGGCGGATGATTGGCTGTTCCTGCCGATGGATGGCCGGCGCTATGGGCTGGCAACGTACCGGTGGCCGACGCGCAGCTTCGCCGCGGTGCGGAAAGCTCCGTGGGAGACGTTGCGCCGATCCTGGCGTTCGCGGCGGCTGGCGGCGCAGGTGTTCCGCCACCTGCATCAGCTGTCCTTGCGCTTC
>CAXTQD010000485.1:0-2738 GCA_964246175.1 uncultured Chthoniobacterales bacterium
GTTTCATGGGAGTGGCGGGAGGTTTGATCAGGAGGGAGCGAGGGTTCACGGGTTGGTGGCGATGTTGTGCGCGTTGCCGTTCGGGTCGGTCCAAGTGAGGGCACCGTTGCCAGCCGAGAGCTGGCTGCCGTCCGCAAACCAGATCGTGTTCACGTACACCGTCGGCGTGGTCAGAGAATCGAGCGCCGTCAGGCGACCGTCCGGTCCGGCGAACTCGCTGCCGTTCAGATAAACGCCGAAGTCGCCGGCGACGAAGTTGCCTGTGCGTGTGGCCATGTAAACGCCTACCCGCACGCTGCTGTCCGCGTCGATGCTGGCGGGGACCACGTCCCGACCCGCCACCGGATCGGTGGGCAGGCGCGCGGCGTCGAGCGTACCGGTCCAGCGTGGACCGGAGAGGCTGACCGTGGTGTCAGGCGTGTTGTCGGCGTCCAAGATGTGGATGGGATGCACGTTGCTGCTGTTGGCGGCAGCGACGCAGCCGAACACGAGCACGGCACCCCAGAGGGCGCGCACTTGGAGGCGCAAGGCGGAGAGGGGATCGGATGGTTTCATGGTGTGGTGTGAGGGATCAGAGCGTGAGATGGCGCGTCCACACGCGCGGGTTGAGGGTGGCGTCGAAATCGTCCGGACGTTGCACGCGCGGGCGGCCGTCCGGATCGGCGGAGTCGGGGTCGGTGCCCGCGTCGAGCACCCAGTTTTGCAGGAAGCCACCCGCGCGGAACGTGCGCAGCGCCGGCAGGAGGAGGTCGGCCGTGGCGACGAGTTCCAATGCCCCCGCCTCGCCGTCGCCCACGCTGGTGATGCCCGCCGCGAGCCCAGCGCTGCCAGCCGGTGCAAAACGCACGTCGGCCTCGGCCTTCGACCAGCTCGTGTAATCACGCGGCACCGGCGGATCGGGATGGAAGAGCCCGTAGTCGCGCAGAAGCGCGTTGGCGCAGTATGCGAGCGGGATGTCGCCTGCGTCGGAGGTGGTGACGCCGACGGCGATGTGCAGCGGACCGGCGGGCAGGTTCGTGTCCGTGGGCGTCAACGCGAACTCGAAGTGCGCCGCCGTGCCCGCCGTCCATTGTGCGAACGTCAGCCCCGCATTGAACGCCGCGGCCGGGACCGCCTGCTCGACGAGAACCGCCCCATCCGCGCAGCCCGCCCGGACCACGCAGTGCGCGCTCACGAGGTTGCCCAGGTCGGTGAGCAGGTTGGCTGGCACGCTCGGATCGTCGAGGAAGATCGCGCACGGCATTCGCACAGACCCGGCGCGGGGTAGCACTGGCGGCAGGCCGCCGAACGCGTTGACGAACGAACCGCGCGCGGCCTGGTTGCAAGCGATGCGGATGAGGGTGCCTCCAAGTTGCATGGGAGAAAAAAGGTTGTTGAACGATGGGAGATTCTCAGGTCGCCAGGCAGGGGGTGAGGAAGCGTGCGTTGATGATGCACAACCCTTGCGCGGACGAGGCGCTGACGGCGCTGAGGACGCTGGTGAGCACGGCGGCGTTGACGTTGCCCGACACCGAGACGGGGGCGGTCACCTCGGTGAATCCCGCCGGGTCGCACCGCAGCACGAAGAAGCGGTTGGCCGGATCGTCGGCGAGCGGGCACCAGCCGACCAGTACGCGGGCGGCGGCCTCGGCAAGGGCGAACGCGTCGGTGTTCGTGCCGCCGGGGGCCATGTTGACGGCGAGGTTTTCGATGATGTTGAGGTCGAGCCCGACCGCTTCGAAAAAAGGCACGCGCGTTGGGTACGCGCTCGGCGTGGCTTGGCGCACGGTCACGAGCACGCAGAGGCCGGTGGTGCCGGCGGAGGCTTCGATGGAGGATTGCAGGTCGCCGTTGCGGTAGGTGACAACAGGGATGCCGTCGAAGTCACCGACGCCGCGCAGGTAGGTGGCGACGCGTTCCTTGAGGAGGTCGATCTTGGAGTTCATTAGGGAGGGGAGTCCTCAGAGGCCGCGCAACGTGTCGCGCGGGCGCTCGCGGGGGTGTCCAGAGTCGGGTTGGAGGCGTCCGGCAGACGCGATGGGAGTGATGGGGAGCGGGTCGGCCGGTAGCGACACGGCCAGCCGGCCGGCCGCGGCGGCGTCGAGATCCTGCTCGGCGCGGGCGACGGCAGCGCGTACGTCGTCGCCGAAAAGGTGGGGATTGGCAGAAGCGAGCGGCAGGACGACAGCCTGGGCGAGGAGGAGAGCGGTCTGGTCAGCGAGTTCGGGCGGGACGGCGAGCGTGTTTGCGCTCAACACCACACCGGGCGCGCTGGCAACCTTGGCGCGCACGCGGGCAGCAATCTTGGGTAAGTGAACGCCGAACGGATCAGCCTGTTGCCGTTGCGCCGCGCGCGCCTGCGCCAGCGACAGTGCTTCCGCGAGGACGCACGCCTGCACGTCGGCAAGCGTGATCTGCACCCAGGGTGAGGTTGGTTGGCTCATGGTCGTAGGAAAACGCGTGGGCAACGGCAGGTTTGGCAGGCCCGGAGGGATTAGCTGATGTTCAGCGCGCGCAAGCCGAGCGTGCTGGTGACGATGATGTTCGAGTAGTGCTCGACGGTGACATCCCACAGCTTCGCGCCGTAGGGTTGGACGTAGACGGCGAAGGGCTGACCCGCGTCGGTGTTGGACACGAACCGCTTGATGTGGCTCGGGTCATCCTGCGTGAGTCCGTCCTCCGCATAAAACTCGAACACCTGGCTGCCGACGATCTGGTTCTTGAGCGTGGCGGTGGCCTGGTAGCGCGCGCGGTTCACC
>CAXTQD010000486.1:0-2724 GCA_964246175.1 uncultured Chthoniobacterales bacterium
AACTGGTCTGCCCTCATCAGGTCGGACCAAACCACGGCTGCGGCTTATCTATAACTGTAATATAAAAAGCTGTTGAGTTAATCAGGCGAGTCTTCGCAGGAGCAAACGCCTCATCGCGCACCAAAGCCACGCTTCGGCACTGGCGACGGTTTTCTCGTACTCTTTGCTGAGCAGACGGCACTGGCCGAGCCACGCGAAGGTGCGTTCGACCCGCCAACGCAACGCGATGGGCTTGAAGCCGCCCGCTCTTGGAGGCGGCAGCGACTGGATTTCTGCTTCTTGGGCTCGGCGGTGAGGTGTAGTTCCACGCCGAGTGGCTCGCGGGCCACGCGCTCGGCCGGACGCTTGTAAGCAGTGTCAGCGGTGAAGCTCTCGATGGATGGATGGCGCTCGCACGCTTGGACCATGACGGCACCCGCCTCCGTTCCGTCGGCCTTGTGGGCCGCGCAGACGTGTACGGCCAAGAGCGTGCCCTGGCTGGTCGACGGCGACGTGGCGCGCACGCCCTTTGACCTTCTTGCCGCCGTCCAGGCCGCGCTCCTCACCTTCCGCCGCTGTTTTAACATTCTGGCTGTCCAGGATCGCGTGGCACGTCGCCCACGGCCCAGTGTGACATCGCGCCAGCGCGTGCCCAGCACCGCTACCGCTTCTTGCCAGACGCCGCGCTTTTGCCAGCGTCGCCAGTGGTCGTACACCGTGTCCCACGGCGGGAAGTCGTGGGGCAGGGCAAGCCATCGGCAGCCTTCGCGCAGCCGGTAGAGGACCGCCTCGACCACTCGTCGCTTGGGGTACTTGGAGCGTGCGCCTCGCGGATCGGGCCGCCTGAAGAACGGCGCGATCTTCTGCCACTGACGGTCGCTCAGATCGCTGGGTAGCTCACACCGGCAACCTGCCCTTTGACCGACAAACCGCCAACTCTTTAACTCAACAGCTTTTTATTGTAAGTAAAATAGCTGCTACTGCTGAGATTGGCGTTATTATTGTCTCGGCTTTATCCATTTTCAGAACAAGCACGGGTCGGCGTGGGCGTTGGAGAAGAGTGTGGATCAGCGTGACCTTGGCAGATGTTTACGCCGTCCGTCGAAATGGAAGCCGTCGTCACACCCTTCGCCGCCCTTTTCACCCGTCCGAACTGGCAGCGAGCGCGGGCGCTGCTCAGCGGGGTGCTGCTCGCTCCGGCCAACTGCGTCATCACCTCCGCCCTGCGGGTGCTCGGTTTGTCGGACGACAAGCCTTTCCAAAATTACCATCGGGTTCTCAACCGGGCACGTTGGTCAGCCCACCATGCTGCCGGGGTTTTGCTGCACCTGCTGGTCCAAGCGTTTGTGCCGGTTGGGCCGGTAGTGATCGGCCTGGATGACACGGTCAAACGCCGCCGGGGCGTGAAGATCAGCGGTCGTTCCATGTACCGGGACGCCGTGCGTTCGAGCTGGGGCTGTTTTCAAAAGACCAGCGGTCTGCGCTGGATCGGCCTGCACCTGATTGCTCCGATACGTTGGGCCAAGCGGACGTGGGCACTACCGTTCCTGACGGCACTCGCTCCCAGCGGGAACAACCCACCCTACGTGCGGGCAGGCCGCCGTCATAAGCCGCTGAATGAACGTGCACGCGGGCTCATCGGCCAAGCGCAACGCTGGCTACTTGGCCGCGAGCGAATCGTCGTGGCAGACGGCGGTTACGCCGTGCTCGATCTGTTGGCCTGGTGCCAGCACCTCGCCAAGCCCGTGACCATGATCAGCCGCCTGCGCATGGACGGTGCCCTCTACAAACCAGCCCCACCCCGTCGGCCAGGACAGAAGGGTCACCGCCAGGTCAAAGGCGAGCGCCTGCCCACGCCCAAGGAGTACCTTGCTTCGCCTCAGACGAAATGGAGCCGCGTGCTGGTGAACTGGTACGGTGGAACGCGACGCTGGGTAGAGGTGGCCGATGCCACGGCCGTGTGGTGGCGCGCGGGCAAGCCGCCCGTGAACATCCGTTGGGTGCTCGTGCGTGATCCCAAACGACGGGTCCGCCCCATGGCGCTGCTGTGCACGGACGTGCATCTGCCAGTTACTCACGTCATGGGCCACTTCGTGCGCCGCTGGGCCATGGAGACCACCTTCCAAGAAACGCGCGTTTACTTCGGCGTAGAGGGACAACGCCAGTGGAATGATCTGGCGATCGCCCGGAGCGACTCCGCTGAGGCTGGCGCTCTTCTCTCTGGTCACGTTGATCGTCGACAAACAAGTCAGTTGGCAGACCTCCGTACGGCAGGCTGCTTGGCACCAAAAGGCGTTGCCTACGTTCTCGGATGCGCTCGCCCAGGTGCGCCGCTGCCTGTGGCGTCAGATGAGTTTATCGCTGTCGCAAGAACACACCGAGCGCCAGAAAATACCCGCTTCCCCCCTTTGCTCATCTCGGCGAACTGCTCGCCCACGCTGCCGGAAATGGATAAAGCCGAGATTGTAAATTTGTGAACCTTCGCTGAATTTGGAAATCGCAAAGTGTTTTTCGAGACGTTTTGCACGCTCCGCTGCTTCGCTTGAAACGCGGTCGAGTGCCGGTAAAAACGGTTACTGCTAATAAACAGGAGGGATGCCGAAAACGAGCGCAAAACAGGCAAAATCGGGTGGGGCAGGGGGCGAGGTGGTCGTTTTGGGTCGGAGCGAGCACCGACTGCTCACGGCGGTCGAGTTCCAGGGCCTGAGCGACGTGCCGCCCGAGGCCGAGTGGTTCGCCAACCTC
>CAXTQD010000487.1:0-2436 GCA_964246175.1 uncultured Chthoniobacterales bacterium
ACCTCCACGCGTCCGCCTTCGGGCGTGTACTTGATGGCGTTATCGAGCAGATTGGCGAACGCCTGTCGCATCCGGGTCGGGTCGATGTTCGCTTCGGTCGTATCAGGATCGGAAGAGGGCCAGAGCGTCGTGACCGCGACACGTTTTTCCTCGGCCGCGAGCGAGTACACGTCGAGCACCTGCGTGAGCAGGGCACGCACGGAGGTCGGCTCGCGGCGCAGGCGCAACGTGCCCGATTCGGCCTCGCTCACGTCGAGCACGGCATTGAGCATCGTCAGCACGCGCTCGGCTTCCTCCGCGCAGTCGGCCAGAGCCTCGCGCAACACGGCAGGCTCGGGCGGCGAGTACGGCGCGAGGGCGTTCTCGGCGGAGACCCTCAAACGAGTCAGGGGCGTGCGCAGATCGTGGGCGACGTTGTCGAGCGCGTCGCGCATGGCGCGCAGGAGCCCCGCGTTCTTGTCGAGCACGCGGTTGAACTGTCGGGCCAACTCGGCCAACTCGTCGGCGGCTTGGGTTTCGGGCACGCGCGCCTCCATGTTCCCGGTGGCGACGATGCCGCGCGCCGTGTGTAACATCTGCCGCACCGGAGCCGTCGCACGGTGGGCAAACACCGCCCCGCCCACCAACCCGAGCAGGAGCGTCGGCCCGAGCGCCGCGCCGAAGGCGACGAGGAACGGCCGCCGCAGCGTGGCCGCGCGGTCCGTGGAACGGCCGACTTGGAGCACCCCGCCATCCGGCAGGAGCGCCGAGGCGATCATAAAATCGCTGCGTTCGTCGCGCGGCACCCGCAGCCACGCCGTGCCTGGACCCTGCCGCGGATCAGGCGCAGCTGACGCCCCGGGCGCTTGGCGCTCAATCCAATCGCCGGGCACGGTGATCAGTTGCGCGGTGCCGAGCGGGCCAATGACCTGCACGAAGAACCCGCCTCCACCCGCCGTGAAGTCCGCCCCGTGGTGCACCAGCTCGCCGAGCGCCGCCAACCCGCCCCGCGCGTAGACAGCGGCACACTCCTTCAACCGCGCCGAGATTACCTCCCGCTCACTGCGTTCGTAGAACGACGCGAGCAGCAGATACAACAGCGCACAGAGTACCGTCGCGCTGAGCGTGAATGCCCCCGCGTACCACAAGCTCAGGCGCACCGGGAAGCTGCCCCAAAAACGTTTAAACGCCTGCCTTGAGAACATAGCCGACCCCGCGCAGGGTATGGATGAGCTTGACCGGAAAATCCTTGTCCACCTTCGTGCGCAAGCGGTGGACGAGCACGTCCACGACGTTCGTCTGCGGATCGAACGCGAAGTCCCAGATGTGTTCGAGGATCATCGTCTTGGTCACGGGCCGGCCGGCGTGACGCAGGAGGAGTTCCAGAAGCGCAAATTCCTTGGGCTGGAGTTCGAGAGTCGTCGCCTTGTTCGCCTCACCACGCGTGACCTCGCGCGTGAGGAGGTTCATGCGCAGGTCGGCCGCGGCGAAACGGTGGGCGGAGGTTTCGTTCGAAGAAGCTTGCTGGGCGCGGCGGATGAGCGCCTGCACGCGGGCGAGCAGTTCGGAGAATGCGAAGGGCTTCGTTAAATAATCGTCACCGCCGCTTTGTAGGCCGAGCACACGGTCGTCGATGGTCGCCCGCGCGCTGAGGATGAGCACGGGCATAGCGATCTTGCGCTGACGCAAGAGGCGCAAGAGCGAGAGACCGTCAAGCTTGGGCAGGTTGAGGTCGAGCACGGCGACGTCGTAGGCGACGACACCCGCCAGGTCGAGCCCGGCTTCACCGTCGCGGGCGTGGTCGACGGCAAAACCGTTCTGCTTCAGTCCGTTGACGACGAACGAGGCGATCTTGGCATCATCTTCGACGACGAGCACGCGCATGGCACTTCCAACGAATGCCCCGCTTTGCCGCGGCCGACAACCGGCTTTTGCTTTTCGCCCGCCTCTTGCCTAGACTTGGGGCCGATGCTGTCCACGCGCCGGTTGCTACCCACCTTCCCGCTTCTCGCCGCGTGCCTGGGGCTGGTCCTGGCGCTCGCCCTCATTGGCTGCGGACGCCGCGGGCGCGAGGCCGCCAAGGAGAAAATCCGGCAGTCCCGCCACGAGTTCAGCGCCAACGACTTCGTCAAGGCCGCTGGTGACGGCGACCGACCATTGGTGGACGCGTTCCTGCAAGCCGGCATGGACCACAACACCGCCGACACACGCGGCCTGACCGCCCTCATGGCCGCCGCCGCCGCCGGCCAAACCGACACCGTCAAGGTGCTGCTTGACGACAACGCCAAGGCCGACCTCGCCGACAAGGACGGCAAAACGGCGCTCGCACTCGCCGCCGAGAACGACCACCCCGACGCCGTCCGCGCGCTCATCGAGGCCAACGCTGACGTGCGCGCCCGCGACCACGACGGCATCAACCCGCTTCTGCGCGCCGTCCAGGCCGGGCACGAAAAAGTG
>CAXTQD010000487.1:2446-2723 GCA_964246175.1 uncultured Chthoniobacterales bacterium
AGTGGTCGCCGTGTTCCTCGACACCAGCCGCGACGCGCTCGCCCGCGACGGCCAGATCGACCGCGGCCTCGCCGTCGCCGCGATCCTCGGCAAAACGGCGATCATGGAGCAATTCCTCAAGAAAGGCGCGAACGTCAACGCGGTCGTCGAGAACAAAAAGACCCCGCTCATGCTCGCCGCCGAGTACAACCAGCGCGCCGCCGTCGAACTCCTCCTCGCCTACAAGGCCGACCCGCGCCTGACCGACAAGGATGGCGCGAATGCCTCCGTCATCGCG
>CAXTQD010000488.1:0-2704 GCA_964246175.1 uncultured Chthoniobacterales bacterium
AGGAACTCAAGCGGGGCGGCACCCGCCGCGTGGCGATGGTGGGCGATGGGGTCACCGATGCGCCGAGCCTCGCCGCCGCTGACGTGAGCGTGGCGATGGGCGCACGCGGCAGCGACGCCGCGCTGGAACAGGCCGCCGTCGTGTTGATGAACGACCGACTGGAGAACTTCTTCGTCGCCCACGACCTCAGCCGGCGCACGGCCAGCGTGATCCGTCAGAACCTCGCCCTTTCGCTAGGCACGGTGGTGGTGATGGTCGGCGCGAGCCTGCTGGGGGCGGTGCCCCTCGCCCTCGGCGTGGCCGCGCACGAGGGTAGCACGGTGCTCGTCGTGCTTAACAGTTTGCGCTTGCTGTTGTCCAACCGTTCCGACAAACCCGCCTCATGAAAAAATCCCCGCGTCCCGTTCTGGTCTGGCTGCTCTCGTTGACGGCCGTCGTTGTGGCCGTCGGCTTTGCCTCCGCGCAGGCTCCCGCCCACCCGGAGCAGGGAGCCGGCAAGCTGCCGCCGTTTCTCAAGGTGGATGGTCTGTACTACCTCGATGGCAACGAGGACGACCTCGTCAAGGTGCTCGAACTCGCCCCAGAGAGCGGCTGGATTCGCGTGCAGGCCAAAGGCACGGAGAGCTGGGTCAACGTCGCCAACCTGTCTACGGTCACGCCCATCAGCAAGGAGGCCGCCGCCAACCTGCAACTGCGCGAGCAGGCCGACTACATCCTGCAAGGAGCCAACGAAATCGGCGACGCCATCAATGCCTATGCCGCGGCGAACAACCTGCCGCCGGACGCGGCGTTCAAGTGGTCGGACATCCGCAAGTTCCTCAAGCCGGATGCGTCGGTTTACAATTCCGAGGGCAAGGATGTCGTCGGCCGGCCGTACCTGTTCGGCAAGCGGATCGACGCGGGCGTGAAGGTGAATCCCGAGACGGTCAAAGACCTCGCCCTCGTGGTGGACAACGCGGACGCGTACTGGGGCAAGTTCAAGCCGTAGGATAATCTAGGGACGGCTCGGAGGGCCGCCTCTATTAGTCAGTTTGGCTTGCGTTCCGCTGGCGGTCCAAGTATCCCGGGCCGCACATGATTGCCACCTCCGTCCAGAATCCTCGTCGGGACTGGCGGTGGCCGGCATTGCTGGCAGCGCCATTCGTGGTCTGTCTGGCGGTGCTCCTCGCCACGGGGCGGACGTTCCCCACGTTCTGGGGAGACGACGAGAACAACCATTGGGCGCTCATCCGGTGGTTCGCCCAGGCGCTGCCGCACTTCCGCGCCAACTACCCCGCCACGGCCACCACGCCGCTTTTCCACTTGGTGGGCGCGTGCATCGTGAAGCTTTGCGGGGCGCACCTCCAACTGTTGCGCGCAGGTAATGCGGTGCTGTCGGTCGGTGGTGTGCTCGTGCTCTACGGCATGCTACGCTGCACGTTCGGACATGGCCGGGCGACGGCAGCGTTGTTGAGCGCCACCGTCGGCTGGTCGGGGTACTACTTCGGATACGCCTTCCGGCTGCTGACCGACAACATGGCGCTGGTCGGCTGCCTGCTGGCGATGTGGCAGTTGTTTCGCTTTGTGGACTCGGATGAGCCGCGGCCGCTACGGCGTTTTTTGTGGGGCTGCCTGTGGGTCAGCCTGACGCTCCTAACCCGCCAGAGTTACGTTTTCCTGTACGTCCCATTCGGGCTGACCCTGCTCGCCTCCCCGCTGCCGCCCCGGCAGAAGTTCGGCGGCTTGCTGGCCCTGGGGTTGTCGCTCGTGCCGCTGGCGGCGCTGATGGTGGCCTGGCGCGGTCCGGTGCCGCCGGATTACCAGACGCTCCACGCGACGGGCGTGGTCCACTTGTACCCCCTGGCACTGCCGGTGATGCTGCTGGGCTTGTACGCACCGTTTTTCTTCGGGCCGACGCTGTGGCGGCGGTGGCGCGCCGGTGGGCTGCCGCCCCGTTGGTGGGTCGGACCGGCGGTGGGAGCTGCGGCGGCGTTGGCGGTGCTCGTTCTCTTTCCCCTGTTCCCGGTGCCTGACCGGCCGGACCTGGCGACGTACATCCCGGAGGAAGGCCGCCGGAACTGGTCGCTCTACTTCGGCGGATGGGTGTACAGCCTAGCTGGTCGCGGCGGGTTGCTGACGCTCTGCCACAACAACCTCTTCTTTTGGCTGACGCTCCCAGCGGGCGGGGCGGCGCTGGCGTGGTTTTTGCCCGAGATGTGGAGTGCGCCCGACGCCCGGCGGCGCGTGGCCGCGTGCTTCCTGCTCGGCACGCTGTTCGCCAGCCTGATCAACGCCGTGTCGTGCCAGAAATACTACGACGCTCTCATCCTGCTCTACCTCGTCTGGCGCTCCGAAGGAGAAGCCGCCCGTGACCCGTGGCGTCGCGGGCTGTTGTCCGTGCTGATCCTAATCTTCTGTGCCTACGCGGTCGCGTTTCCGTACCTGTCGCGCAGCCAGGAACTGCACCTATCCGCTCCAGTGTTACAACCGCCGTGAACCCGCTTCAGCGCTCGTCGATGGGCTTGACCGTCAATCCGACCGGCGTGCCGGTGTACTCGCTCAACGGGCGGTAGAGCCGGTTGTCGGAAAGCTGCTCCAAGATGTGCGCCGTCCAGCCCGCGACTCGCGAGATGGCGAAGATCGGCGTGAAGAGGTCTGTCGGCAGCCCGAGCGAGTAGTACACGGTCGCCGAGTAGAAATCGACGTTGGCGTTGAGGTTCTTCTT
>CAXTQD010000489.1:0-2701 GCA_964246175.1 uncultured Chthoniobacterales bacterium
CCCAACGGCAGCGGCAGGCTCGCCGGAGGGTGATCGCGGCTGCCACCGAGGTACTCGAGTGCGTGCTTGGTCCAGGCGAGGAGTTTCATGGGGTAAGATTAACCGAGCAACAGGCGACGGAAGAACGCCCCGGCGGTCGGCAGGTCCATGGCGAAGAACGCCCAGCCAAGGTTAGCGCTGGTGTACGTCAGCGCCCAGCCGCCGAGCCGCCGCGGCCAGGACGGATGGATCGCCTCCGGTGCGAGCACCTGCGCGTTCGTCTGCGTGAGCGGGGTTTCGGCGGGCAGCGGCGGGCGGGCCGACCACAGACGCTGGATGATGAGCAAGGTCCCGTGCCACGCGCCCCAGATCACAAAGTTCGCCCCGGCGCCGTGCCAGACCCCGCTGGCAAGCATGACGATCAGGACGTTGCGGCACACAAAAGCCTGCGTCCCGCGCGAGCCGCCCAGCGGGATGAACACGTAATCGACCAGCCAGCGGTACAGCGAGATGTGCCAGTGCTTCCAGAACTCGGCGATGTTCGTGCGGAAGTATGGCCAGTCGAAGTTCTCCGGGATCTTCAGCCCGAAGAGCCGCCCGGAGCCGATGGCGATGTCCGAGTAGGCCGAGAAGTCGAAGTAGATTTTCCAGCCGTACGCGAACAGCCACAACAGCAGCACGCCGCGGCCGGAAGCGCGGGCGATGTCGTCGGCATTGAGGTGGTCGGTCAGGCTGGTGAGCAGGTCGGCCAGGGCGAACTTCTTCGCCAGGCCGCAGAGGAGGCGTGTGATGCCGCGGTTCCAATCGGTCGCCCAGTCGCGGCTT
The DNA here is from genome assembly GCA_964246175.1 of uncultured Chthoniobacterales bacterium. Lineage (GTDB taxonomy): Bacteria > Verrucomicrobiota > Verrucomicrobiia > Chthoniobacterales > SZAS-18 > CAHJWO01. The sequence goes on from CAXTQD010000489.1 coordinate 805, forward strand.
GGGCTGCGCAGGCACGGGGCAAAATCCTGGAACCGCTTGATCGGTCCCGCCACCATCGTCGGGAAAAAGAAGATGAAGGCAAGGTACTCGCCCAGGGTGCCACGCTCGATCCGGCCCTTGTAGCGATCCACCGCGTAGTGGATGAACTCGAAGGTGAAGAACGAGATGCCCAGCGGCAGGAACGCTCCGTGCCAGGCGAGTGGGTTGGTGGCGCCGAACGGCGCGGTGACAAAACCCGTGAGGAAGTTCCAGTATTTGAAGACGCCGAGCGCCCCCAGGCTGATGGCCACTCCCACCAAACACCAGCGTGCTCCCTGGTGATAGAGCCGGCTGACGAGTGCCTCCCAAACGAACAGCCCCAGACACGCCGCACCGAACACCCCGCCCGGCAGCCCCAGCGAGAAGAACACGAAAAACGCCGCTCCCGAACCCACGCACACCCACGGCCTCACCGCCGGCGAGGCCAGCCGGAACCACCCCGCTGCTGGCAGCAGGAACCAGAAGAAATAAGCCAGGGTGTTGAAGATCACGCGCGCGAGCCGTCACCAAGCAGAAGATGTGCTCGGCGGGTCAAGTCTGAAGTTCCGCCTAGCCTTGTGCAACTCCTTGGCAACAGCGGGAAAGGCAGCCAGAGGCGCGCTCTGCAGGCCCTACTTTGTTGGACGAGCGCCTACGGCGGCCGGGCAACCCCACACGCGTCGTGCAGCGCGAAAACCCACCCGTCCACGCCCGGCACTCAAGGGAAATCCGCCGGCCGGAAACCCACCTCGATGATCGAACAAGTTTGCCGCACGCACAGCCCGAGCCGGCGCGCCTCAGCCAAGAGTTCAGCGCTTTCCGCACCGGGGTTGATCCACAGTTCGCCCGGAGCTTTCGCGGCAATCTCGGGCAGCAGTCGCACGCCCACGGCCGCCGGCACATATAGGCTCACCACGTCCAGCGTCGCATCGATCTTACCGACAGCGCGCACCGCCGCGAGCCCTTCGACTTCCTCTTCGCGCGGGTGGACGGGGAACACGCGCCAGCCCGCCCGGGCAAATGCTCGCACACCCTTGTTGCCGAACTTGCCGCGGTCTCCCGACGCGCCGACGACACCGACCGTTTTGGGTACAGGGGCGGGCATGGCAGGCGCGGGTTCAGCGCGCGGGTTTCGGCGTGGCGGCGAGCGCTGGGCGGACGTGCTTGTGACTGCCGTTGAGCGCGTCGTCCGCCCCTTCCACGAAGTTCTTGTAGAACTCCACGAACCCGGCCAACAACAAGCCGGCGATTGCGCTCAAGACCAATTTTTGAAAGAAGCCGTTCTGCATACGCCTTCAAAAAGCAGCAATCGCGCCGTGTGCCCGCGGCGTTTTCACCAGAAGCCCCATTGGTGGGTGTACATGACGTAGCCACCCAACAGCGCGTTGGTCACGGCGTGGGCCAGTACGCAGGCCGGCAGGCTGCGGGTGCGGATGGCGACGAGATTGTAGAGCAGCCCGGTGACCAGCGCCGCCGGCCAGTCGGGCCGGGTGTGTTCGAGGACGAAGCCGACCGAGACCACCGTAAACGACAGCGACGTCCACGACCCGAAAGGCAGCGACAAAAAATCGTCGCGCACCAGCCAACGCAGCAGAAATGCGCGCCAGAAGATTTCTTCGAGCACGGGCACCACCGCCACCAGCCGCAGGAACCGCAGTGCCACCGTGCCCCAATACAGGGCGTTGCCACTTTCGGCGTTCGCACCGGGTCCGAGCAGGAGCGTCGGATTGAAGCCGTCAAACCGCGGGTCGGCGTGGAAGATCGCCTGCGGGGAAACCCACACCGCGAACGTCACTAGGCCCACGACCGCGCCGAAGATTCCCAGCGAGGTCGGCAGCCGTGCCGGCGGGTATTCGCGGCGGAAGTACCAGAGCATGCC
>CAXTQD010000490.1:0-392 GCA_964246175.1 uncultured Chthoniobacterales bacterium
GTGTCCAGCAACCCGCAGGGTTGTGCGCCGGGTTCGCGGATGGCGTACGGCGTGTCGCGGTACCAGCAGACCTTGCCCGCAGGCGGGTAGACGCCGAGTACCGCCCGGATCGTTTGCAGGTGATCGACGTGGTTGCCTAGGCCCTGCGGGGCAAACACGAGTTCGGGCCGCAGCTCCGCGTCGAGCGAGGTGAGATCGTCGCGCACCTGCTGCCAGACCGCGTCGTCCGCGTGCGCGCCCGCAAACAGTTCGGCGGGCGAGGCGTAGCCGCGGTGCGGAGCTTCGGGCAGTTCCCACTGCCACGCTGCGTCCGCCCCGACCGCTTCCGCAAACGCCTGATCCTCTGCCCGGCGCAGCGCCATGTAATCCGCCTCGGCGCTCAGCCCCTTGTC
>CAXTQD010000490.1:402-1323 GCA_964246175.1 uncultured Chthoniobacterales bacterium
GTGCACAGCACCACGCGCCACGCCGGGTTGTCCGCGAGCCGCAGCAGGGTGCCGCCGCAGGAAAACGCCACGTCGTCTAGGTGAGGGGAAATGAACAGGGCGGTCGGCATGGGGTGGAATCAGAGCGGTTGATGCTGCCAGGCAAAATCGCGGGCCCACTCGTATTTGCCGAACGCGTACGAGTGGAAGGCTCCCTGCACCTCTGCGAGGGGGACCGGGGCAGCGATGACGAAGTGAAACGCCGTCGTCACCAACTGATACTCCATTGTGTAGCGACCCGGCGCGTTGCGGTAGGTTCGCAGGTACGTACCCTTGCCGCGTTCGAGGATTGCGGCGGGCGTGTCGCCCTGGCCCAGGCGCGGGAGAGAGGCCACCAAGATCTCTTCGGTCGGATCGCCGACGAAGCCCGTCGCCAGATCCTGGTACGCCAGCGGCCCGTATTCTGCGCCGATGTCGAAGAGCAAATGGTCCATCGACGGGCCGGTCACCACTGGGCACGCCACGATGAGGAAACAATCCTTCCGGACGGCGTTGAAGTGGTATACCAGTTCATCCCCGGCCTGCGAGCAATAAGCGACAGTGGTCGGCGCGGTGCCGCTCAACCCACAGCTTGCCCACACTGCGGCGGCGTGGCGCGCGGCCCGCGCCGCGGCGTCGGGTGGTGGCGTGACTTTCGCCGCGCCCCGGTCGAGGCGTTCCAGAAGGTCCTTGAGTTGCAGGGCAGCCATCGGTCAGAGCAAGTGCGGTTCGGCGCGGTACTTGCACGCGGGGTCCATGCGCGCGGTCAGCGTCCAACCGTTGTCGGGCGGTGTGCCCCGGAGCGTTTCGTACACGCTCGCAATCTGCCGCGCGACGACCGGCCAGGAATACTTTTCGTCCACGTCTCGTCGGGCGCGTTCGGCCAGGCGCGTGCGCAACGCC
>CAXTQD010000490.1:1333-2699 GCA_964246175.1 uncultured Chthoniobacterales bacterium
GCCTCGTCGTCTAACATCCGGGCGAGCGCATCGGCCAGTGAGGGCACGTCGCCCGCCGGCACGAGCAGGCCGTTGACCTCGCCGCGCAGGCAATCGATCACGCCGACCACCGCGCACGAAATCACCGGCAGCCCGGCGCTCATCGCTTCGAGGATCGTGTTGGAAAATCCTTCCGAGTACGTCGGCGAGACAAAGAGGTCCGCGCGCCGGTAGACGGCCGGCACGTCGTCGTAGTTCACATAACCTAAATCCGTAAAAGCATCGTCCAACCCCAGCCCTTGCACGCGCTCCAGCACCGCGTCGCTGTCGGGACCGATGCCCGAATAAACCAGCCGCGTGCGGCCGGCGACCGGATGTCGGCGCTTGCGCAGCAGCGCGAAAGCGTCGAGCAGATCGAGCGCGCCTTTGCGGCGATCCACGCGGCCGTGGTAGAGGAGCGTCGGGTGCGCGTCATCGACCCACCGCCCGGCAACGTAACCCGCGCGCGGGCAAAACCTCGCCGCCTCCACCGCACCGGGCACAATCGTGAACCGCTCCGGCGGCGTGCCGTGATTAGCGCGAACTTCTTCCGCGAACGAGCGCGAACCGATCAGCAGCGCGCCCGCGTGGTCGAGCACGACCCGCATCGCCTCGCGGTGCGTCTCGCAACACGTCACGCCCACCCAATGCCCGTCGCCGCCCTGGATGGACACGACGTTGGGCAACCCGAGGCGCTTGGAAGCCTCCAGCGCGGCCAGTCCGGTCGGGTAACCGTACTGCGCGTGCAAAAGGTCGAACGGCTTGCGGGCGTGCTCCGCGGCGGCGGTGGCGACCATCGTCTCGATGTCGCGCTCGAAGTTAGCGACGGGTTTTTCCTGTTCGCCCAAGGCTTCGAGGCCGTAGACCTGCACGTCCGGCACCGGCGGGGGCGGACCGCCGCCGTAAACGCGCGTGCCAGCCGCGTCGCCGCGGTACTGTGAGATCATGACAACCTCGTGGCCGAGCGCGGTGAGTTCGCGCAAGAGGTTTTGCGCGTAGACGCTCATTCCCGAGATGGCCGGGAAATAACGGCGCGAGAAGAAGCAGATCCGCATGGCAAGTTTCAGCGCGAGTCTTCCTCCAAGAGCGCGACGACGTGCCGGCCCGGTTCGCGGTACAGCGGGTAGAGCGGCCCGACCACGCGGGCCAGTTCCGCCGGATCGAACCACGCCGGGCCGTCGACCGTGGCCGCCGCGGCGGGCGTCAGGCGGATCGGCAGGGCACCGGCCGGCCGGGGTTCGCCGACGCCGACGATCCGCGAACCGCGGGCGAGGAGTCGGTGCAGGTTGCGCACGCCGATGCGCTGATAGGTCATCGTCTCGACTTCCAGGCCGGGCACGATGGCCTT
>CAXTQD010000491.1:0-2633 GCA_964246175.1 uncultured Chthoniobacterales bacterium
GAGAATGTGGTTGGCCGGCGCGAGCAACGTGCCGCAGAGCAACGCTTGCGCGCGTCGCCAGCTTGGACGAGTAAAAAGGGAGGAAAAGGCTGTCAACACAGCCTCGACTTCGGCGGGTGGTGTAAACATGGCAGGAACTCACTTTGGTCGGTGAACTCCTGCAATTTACCCACCCGCTCCTGTTTCCAAATTGGATAAAGTCGAGCTAAGAGTTTGTTTGCAAATGACGGAAGCAGACCATGCATATTGCCACGCTCAGGACGGCTTCGTGCAGGAAGGCGGTGCGTTCGTAACGCAGGCGCAGACGCCGAAAGCCTTTGAACCAGGCGAAGGTGCGTTCGACCACCCAGCGGTACGCGCCCAACCCGCTGCCGTGTTCCTCGCCTCGTTTGGCCAAAAACGGGATGATGCCGCGCTCCCACAACCAGTCCCGCCAGGGTTGGCTGTCGAAGGCACGGTCACCCAGGATCGCCTCCGGCTTGCGCTTGGAATGACCGGGCTTGCCCGCCACCGGCGTCACGGCTTCGACCAGCGTTTTAAGCTGGGTGCTCTCGTGACGGTTGGCCGCCGTGGCGTGGGCCGCCAGCGCAACCCCGCCGCTGTCGGTGAGCAGATGGTCCTTGGTGCCTTTTCTGCCTCGGTCGGTGGGCGTTTTGCCCGTTTTATCTCCTCCACGCAAGGCCCGGAGGGTCGTCGCATCCACCGCCGCCCGGCTCCAGTCGATCTTGTCGGCATGGCGCAGTTCGGAGAGCAACACCTGGTGCAAGGCAGCCCAGATACCGAGCTTGTGCCACTCGTGCAATCGTACCCAGCACGCCGCCCCGCTACCGCAGCCCATCTCGCGCGGCAGATCGTTCCAGGGCAAACCCGTCTTGAGGACAAAGAGGATGCCCGTCAACGCGGCCCGGTTGTCCAGGGGCTTACGGCCGGGAGAGCGAAAGCGACGCGGCTTGGGTGCCGGCAGCAAAGGCTCAACCCGCTCCCAAAGCTCGTCCTCAACCAGTAACTTGCTCATGCAAGATGTTCGCTTCCACCTTCACAACCGGTCTCATTCCTAAACAGACTCTAGTATTACAGTTGTAGATAGGTGAGTGCGTGGCGTGACTTGTAGTGGAAGAACTTGGCGAGGGCTTGGTGGTGGCGTCGCCAGTTGCTCCAGCGCAGCACCTGCGCGATGAGCACGCCGGCGGTGCTCCAAAGCAGCGCGACGAAGAAGCGGCGCACCTCGGCGACACTGACGCGGATCAGCCGACGGCGACCGCCACCGGCAGCCCGCGGCTTTTTTTGAACGCCGCCAGCGCCGCTTGGCTCGCCGCCGGTTTGGCGAAGAGCTTTGCGCGGCTGATCGCCAAGAGCGCCTGCGCGGTCATGGCGAGCGTCATGTGCCGGTGCCAGCCCGTCCAGCTTCGCACTTCGTACTGGTCGAGGTCGACCTCGCTCTTGCTCTGCGCGAAGCTCTCCTCGATGGCCCAGCGCCGCCCGGCCACGCAAGCCATCTCCTCCAGAGAGGTGTCCGCCGCGCCGAAGACCAGGTAGGCGGTGATCTCCTCGGTCTTGGAACGTGAGCGGCGCAAGAGCAAAAAGCGCTGCCACGCTTTGCCATGGGCATGATTGATCGTCAGCGCGGCCCAGTCAAAAACGCGTGGACCCTTGGTGCCGGCGGCCACGCTGATCTCCGCCCACGCGTCGACGGGGACCTGCGTTTTGACGGTTTTGACCCGCTGCTGCCCGAAGCCCATCCAAACACACTGCTGGCCAGTCACGGCTAGGACGTAGGGCTGCCCGGCTTCCTCTAGGGCAGCGCGCAGCTTGTCATCGGCTCCGTACACCGCATCGGCTACGACCCAGGCCGGGCGTGCTCCTGCCGCCAGCACCCGCGCCACCAAGCGGCGTGCCAAGGCGGGCTTGGTGGCGAACTCCACGTCCTCGGGCACACCTGCCGCCCGGCGGCGTTCCGCATCCCCGGTCCATTCCTCTGGCAGGTAGAGTGTGCGGTCGATCAGCGCATGTCCCTTGCTCGTCTGCCAGGAGAGGAACACCCCCACCTGGCAGTTGTCGATCTTGCCCGAGGCCCCGCAGTACTGCCGTTTGACTCCGACGCTCTTCTTGCCCTGTTTGACGAAGCCCGTCTCGTCGATGGCAAGGACCGCGTCCTCTTCGCTCAAGCCAGCCAGCACCACGCCGAGTTGCTCGTCGCGCAGACCGTCCGCGTTCCAGCTTCCGCGTCCGAGCAGGTGCTGAAAGCGGTACGGCGTGTCCAAGCCGGCTACCTCGGCCAACTGCCAGCTGTTTTTGCGTTCCACGCTGCTGAGCAGGCTGCGGAGGTATGCGCCGGCGGTGGCTCGCGCTGCCGGGTTGGCAAAGTTTCTTCCCAAGCGTTGGGTGGTCTCTTCCAACGCAGCCCGTAGCTGCCGCGCCTTCTTCTCGAACTGGTCCGCTCGCATGAGCTTGACCAAACCACTACTTGCCTGCATCTACAACTGTAATAGTAAGTGCAGATGCCATTCGTGCTCGCCATCGAACGAGACGAAGAAAGACATGCCGTCCTCGTACGGCACGAACGACCATCCGCAAAAGCGCCATTCTTCGCCCACCGGATGCCGATGACCGTCGTAGTCCACAAACTCTCGCAC
>CAXTQD010000492.1:0-2594 GCA_964246175.1 uncultured Chthoniobacterales bacterium
CGATAAACTTCGCGCGCGGCCGGCGGCACCGGTTTTTCGTTGACAGCGTTCGTCCCCTCGCGTGGATGTGTAGGGCAACGATGCTGTCGCTGGAAGCCATCTCCCTCCAAGGCAGCGGCGGGGAGGAAGCTCCTGATTTGTTGCGGGACGTTTCCCCGCGGATGCGCCGGGGCGAACTCGTCGCGGTGGTAGGACCTTCCGGCTGTGGGAAGTCCACCCTGCTCAAGGTGATCGCCGGGCTGCTCGAACCCACCGGCGGGATCGTGCGCTGGGACGGGCGCGACCTGGCCACGGAGGAGGATTTCGCACCGACGGACCTTGGGTACGTGCCACAGTTCAGCCTAGCGTAGGATAGCCTGACGGTGCGCGAGAGCGTGGAAGACGCTTTAAGGCTGCGGGTAGCGGACCTAGACGGTGACCAGCGCAACGCGCGGATCGACGAATTGCTCACTACCACCGGGTTGGCCGAACTGGCCGAACGCCGTGTCGGCGTACTCAGCGGCGGCCAACGGCGGCGTCTCCCGCTGACGACGGAGCTGGTGCCCAGCCCTTCCCTGCTGTTGTGCGACGAGGTCACGAGCGGGCTCGATCCGGGATCGGCGCGCGAGATTGTTACGCTCCTGCACACCCTTTCGCGGGCGGACGGCGGCGCGCGTCGCGTCGTGGTCAACGTCACTCATAGTCTCCTCAGCCTCGAACTCTACGACCGTGTCTTGGTTCTCTGCGCGGGCCGATACGGCGGCGACCCGTTTCGCACCGTGCCCGAACTCGACGTGACCGAGTAACTCGCCAACGCCAACAGCCTGCGCGGCAACAGCTACAAGGTCAAAGGCGTCATCTCGCAATCCCTGGTGTACTCGCCCGAGCGCGGCCGGTTGTTTTCCTTGGAGGTTGGAGCGGGTGGCGAGAACTCTTGCCGGTGTTGGTGCCGCCGGATTTAAGTTATCTTAACCTCCAGAAGGGCCAGCACTACACCTTCCTGCTGGAGGTAGGCGACGCCGGCCTCCTGTCCGCCCGTAAAATGCAGAAAGGCTGAACCCTTCGCCCTCTTCCATGAAGCGAATCTTCTCCCCGTTCGCCGCTGGTGTGCTCTTCGTCGCCACTGCCATCGCGCAGGTTACCGATGCACCCGCCCCGGCGGCACCTGCGCCCGCCGCACCCGCACCTGCTGCACCGGCTCCTGCGGCTGCGCCCGCTGGAGGGGCGGCGAGCAACCCGGCGGCGGGACCTTCCAACAACTTCCTGGGCAAGGACGTACCTTTCCTCGACCCGGCGGGTGAAATCTTGAGTTGGGACGGCAAGCACTGGAGCGTCAACAACAACCGGCTATTCAGCGCGCGGTTCGAGAAATACCTCAACGCCGAGGCCGAGACGAACGACGCCGCCGTGCGCTACCGCGCCATCGTCAAGGCAATTATCGACAAGCTCTCACCCTACCACCTGTCGCCAGGTTCGCTGGACGAGGCGTTCCGGATGCTGCCGCAGGCGTCAAGCTACGAGATGGACGCCAACCTCAGCGACTCGCTGGCGTCGAGTGTTTACAGCGTCTGGCAGGCACGGCGCGAGGACCAGCGCCTCTTGCAGGCCAACGACGCGCTTGAGCAGGAACGCCGCACCGTGCAGCGCAACGCCGAGATGACCGCGACCGACACCAACCTCAGCGCCATCAGCCCAAAGGCCAACGGCGCCGAGCAGGCGCAGTGGGCCAAGCAGCAGGAATTTCGGCGCACCATTGCCATGGAGCCGTACGTCAGCCGCCTGGCGGAGATCAAAGCGCTCACGAAGGCCAACCAAGCCAAGCAGGCGCTGAGCGAGTTACAGACGAAGATCGAGTTCCAAGCGCTCATCGTGCAGTTTGTCCTGCAACGCCGCTTCCAACACGTGCTGCTGGCGACACAAGTTTTACCGGGCAGTCTTCGGCGAGGGCGACACGACCTTGAAGGTCGGCAAGGACACCGAGAAGCTATTCGCGTCTACGACCGGGATGCCGCCGACCGTCAGCGTGGTCGACTCCCGAGCGCGCGAGGCCATGCGCGACGCGCGCGAGGGCGTGGAGGCGTACAAGTTCCTGCTGACCAAGAACGAACTGGAAAGCGCCACCAAACGGCTTTCGGAGGCGTTCGTGGTCGGAGAGTTCATGCCGGAACTTGTGGACCCTCTCGCGCGACGACAAGCGGCAGGCGCTCGCCTTTACGCAAAAGAGCAACCAACTCCTGTCCTTTCTGGAAGTGAGGGACTACACGCTTGCCGAGAAGCTCGTGCTCGCCCTCGAACAATCCGCCAGGGATTTCGATAACTCCAAGGCCATGGCCGCCATCGAGACGGCACGCACAGTTTCGGCCATGCACCTCGCCTAGGCCAAGAACGCCGCCGTCAACGGCGACCGCGCCACCTTGGAAAAGGCGAACTGAAAACCGCCACTGAGATCTGGCCGCGCAACCCGGCGTTTTCCGAACTGAGTACGAGCATTTTCTCCCAGGCCGACGTGCAGGGTAAAGCGCTCGTAGACTTCGACCAACTCCTCAGCCAGCCCAATTACCGGCAGAGGTTGTGTGGAAACGCTGGCGCGGCGGTGCGTTCAGGCGAGCACGCAA
>CAXTQD010000493.1:0-2552 GCA_964246175.1 uncultured Chthoniobacterales bacterium
CCGCGCACGATGAACACGTTCTCCAGCCGCGCGAGGTCCACCGCCGGGGTGACCGTCGCGCGGATGTCCAGTTCGTGCGGCGTCACGGTGCGCACCGCGCCCAAGAGCAGCCCACGCGGGAACACCCCGCCCGACGCCCCGTAGCTGAACACCTTCTGACCCGGGGCGATCTGCGCGGTCTTGGGCAGGAAGTTGAGCACCATCTCGGGCGAGCCCATGTCCAGGAAGCGTTCACCCGAGACGAGGCCCTTGTCACGGGATTCCACGGGCATGTCCCCCGTCCCCTCGACGTACGCGCTGACCTTGCAGTTCTCGTCCGTGATGAGCAGGACGACGGACGTGTTGGCGGCGACGGTCGTGGTCTTGCCCACGAGGCCCTGGTCGGTGACCACGGGCATGTCGCTGTCCAGGCCGTCGGCCTCGCCGCGGTCGATCTGCACGGTGCTCCACCACGTCGAGGCACTCCGGGCGATGATGCGCGCCGGGATCAGGCTGAAGTTGGAGCGCTGCTTGAAGCCGAGCGCGTCGCGCAGACGGTTGTTCTCGGCGATCTTCTCGTTCATCAACTCGTTGGCGGTGCGGAGCTGCTCGTTCTCGACGCGGAGTTGCCCGACCTCGTGTTCGAGTTGGTCCAAGGTCTTGAGCCCGTTCCCGAACGCCTGGAACTGGGAGGCCGTCGATTGCGTGGCGGTCTGGATGGGGCGCACGAGTTCGAGCACGCGCTGTTGGAGCCGCTGTGCGACAGCCGTGCGCATGGTCAACACCAGCACGGCCAACGCGGCGAAGACGCTCAGCGCGATGATCGAAGAGCGGGACATCCTCTAAAACCACCTAGCGCCACGAACGCTCGCTGGAAGCCACCTGACGCAAGAACTTGATTTCACTCAAGACCTTGCCCGTGCCCTCGGCCACGGCGGAGAGCGGGTCTTCGGCGACGTGGACGGGCAGGCCGGTCTCCTGCTTGAGGAGTTCGTCCAACCCGCGCAAGAGGGCTCCACCGCCCGCCAGCACGAGGCCACGGTCCACGAGGTCGGCCGCCAGTTCCGGCGGGCAACGCTCCAGGGTGATGCGCACGCTCTCGACGATGGTGTTGACCGGCTCCTGCAACGCCTCGCGCACTTCCTGGCTGGTGATGGTCAGGGTTTTGGGCAGGCCGGCCACGAGGTCGCGGCCCTTGATCTCCATCGTGAGTTCCTTGTCAGGGTTCTCGGGCGGGAAGGCGCTGCCGATCTTGATCTTGATCTCCTCGGCCGTGCGCTCGCCGATCATCAGGTTGTAGGCGCGTTTGACGTAGTTGACGATGGCCTCGTCCAATTCGTCGCCCGCTACGCGCACCGACCGGCTGAACACGATGCCCGACAGCGAGATGAGCGCGACCTCCGTCGTGCCCCCGCCGATGTCGATGATCATGTTGCCCGCTGCGTCCTGCACGGGCAGACCGACGCCGATGGCTGCCGCCATGGGCTCTTCAATAAGATGAACCTCGCGCGCTCCGGCGTGCGTGGCGCTCTCTTTGACCGCGCGCTTTTCCACTTCCGTGATACCCGAGGGCACGGCGATGACCACGCGCGGACGCACCATCTTGCGGCGGTTGTGCACCTTCGTGATGAAGTGCCGCAGCATCGCCTCGGTGATCTCGAAGTCCGCGATGACGCCGTCCTTGAGTGGCCGCACGGCGACGATGTTGGCGGGCGTGCGCCCGAGCATCCGCTTGGCCTCGTTGCCGACGGCCAGGACCATGTTGGTGCCGCTTTTGACGGCGACGACGGAGGGTTCGCGCAACACGATGCCGTGGTCGCGCACGTAGACGAGGGTGTTGGCGGTACCGAGGTCGATACCGATGTCGTTCGAGAAGACGCCCATGAGAAAATTGAACATTACCGGCGGGTAAAAATGAGGAATGGAACCGTGGAGGTGACAACGGCGCGCCGCCGGGTTGCGGGCCGCGTGAACGTCGGTCGGGAAGAAACGCGCGCTAGGTGCTGCTTGGCCGGCTTGGCGGTCCTCCGGGTTGTGGCAGCCGTCTTCCCGGGCAAGTTCGGCGGTGCGATGGCGATACGTCGGCGACACTAGAAGGCAGGGTGGGGTGGGGCGTCAAGGACCGAGTATGCGCCCTTCCGAAGAGCGCGCGGCTCCCGTTTGCCGCCGCGCGGCAGATTATTCGGCAAAGTGGCCGGCGCGGTGCGTTCCCGGGGAACGCCAAAACTTCTCCGCCATGCAAATCTATCTCGCCGAAGGCACCCAGCACACCGGCCCGTTCGCCCTGGACACGATCAAGGAAGGTCTGCGCTCCGGTCGCCTCCAGCCCGACCAGCTCGCCTGGTACGAAGGCGCGCCGGGCTGGGCGCCGGTCAGCCGGTTGCCCGGGCTGGAAGGCTTGGCACCGACGCTCACGGCCCTGGCAAGCCCGCCGCCGATGCCCAACCAGTACCAGGTACCCTACCACCCCGGAGTGCCTCCCTACCATCCCGGCGCACCCGCCTACTACCCCCCGCCGACCGCGCCCCGGCGCCGGCCCCGGTGGTTGCTGGTCCTCGGCCTCATCGTGGGAC
>CAXTQD010000494.1:0-2550 GCA_964246175.1 uncultured Chthoniobacterales bacterium
GGGGCGCACGATCCTGCGCGACCTTGCCGCCGTGACCGGGGACGCCCTGACCCTCCGCGCGCAAACCCAGCGACTCCAGGAGCAATACGCCTTTGTGCAGGACCGCCGCGCCGCGTTGACGGAGGTCAACGAGTTGCTCCACGCGGAAGCTGCGCAGCGCCGGATGGTGGAAAAAGAACGCCGACGCAGCGAGGACCGCTTCGGCCAGATCTTCAACCGGGCGAGCGACCAGGCCATCGTGCACGACGACGCGGGCCGCATCGTCGACGCCAACGCCACGGCCTGCGAGGCGCTGGGTTACACGCGCGAGCAACTCCTCACCATGGGGATCGACGACATCGCCGAGCCGCGGGTGTCACCCGAGACCCGGCGGCTGTGGCGCGAGATGCCCCCCGGCGAGGTCGCCAGGATCGAGACTCACCACCGCCACAAAGACGGGACCCTCCACCCGGTTGAGGTCCACCTGAGCGTGCTGGAAACGGCCGAGGGCCGGCGCTTTCTCGGCTTGGCGCGGGACGTGACCGAACGCCGCAAGCAAGACCAACGGCTGCAAGCCCGCGCCCGCCAGCAACAGGCGATTGCCCAGCTCGGGATCGCCACGCTGCGGGCGGACGCGGCGCAGGGGGATGAGGGCTTGAACCGCCTGTTCACGCAAGCGTTGGAGCTGCTCGGCGAAACACTCCAGATGGACATGGGCAGCGTCCTGGAGCGGCTGCCCGAGGAGAACCTGTTCGCCGTGCGCGCCGTCCACCGCCTGTTAGCGTCGGCACAGGGCCGGGTCATCACCATCGACGCGAGCAGTCGCTCGCCGGTGGGCTGCGCGCTGCTGACCCGGGAACCCGTCGTCATCAAAGACTTCCGCACGGACTCCCGTTTCGAGGAGCCGCCTCTACTCCGGGAGCAGGGCATCACCTCTGCCCTGTCGGTGGTGATCCACGCCGAGGGCGAGCAGTCGTTTGGCGCCCTGAGCACGTACAGCCGCCGGCCGCAGCAGTTCACGGTCGACGACATCGCCTTCGTGCAAGCCATCGCCAACATCCTGGCGGCGGCCGTCGCGCGGGAAGGGGCCCGCGAGCGGGTCCAGAACGCGCTCGACGAAGCCGCCGCCGCCCGGCGCACCGCCGAGCAGGCCAACCAGGCCAAGAGCGGATTTCTGAGCCGCATGAGCCACGAGCTGCGCACCCCGCTCAACGCCATCCTGGGCTTCGGGCAGGTGCTCAGCATGGATCAGGCGCAGGACCCGCGGGAAGCCGAGTGCGTGCAGCACATCCTCAAGGCAGGGCAACACCTGCTCGGGTTAATCAACGAGGTGATGGACCTTTCGCGCGCGGAAACGGGCGAGCTGCGCCTGTCGCACAGCCACGTCGACGTGGGCCGGCTGGTGCGCGAGTGCGTGGGATTGGTGACCAAGCTGGCGCTGGACCGCCACCTCCTCATCGCGGTGGACCTGCCGCCCCGGCACACCACCCACTGGGTCGACGAACAGCGCCTGCGGCAGATCCTGCTCAACCTGCTCTCCAATGCCATCAAGTACAACCGCGAAGGCGGCCAGATCGTCGTCGGCGTCGAGCGCACCGCCGGGCACGGGCTGCGGATCAAGGTGAGCGACACCGGCCCGGGGCTGACCCCAGAAGCCATCGGGCGGCTCTTCGTGCCTTTCGAGCGCCTGGGACAGGAACTCGGTGGCGTGCAGGGCACGGGGTTGGGCCTGGTCGTGTCCCGGCGGCTGGCCGAAGCGATGGGTGGCAGCCTGGAGGTGGAAAGCGAACCCGAACAAGGGAGCACCTTCCGCATCGAACTGCCCGGTGACGAGGAGCACGTGGTCGAAGCCGCCGTGCCGGTGCCCACGCTGCTGACCCTGGTGCCAGCGACCGCCGAGCAGCCGGCGACGACCGTGCTCTACATCGAGGATAATCTTTCCAACCTCCAGTTGGTTGAGACCTTGCTGGCCAGGACGCGCCCGCAGTGGCGCTTTGTCTCCGCACGGGACGGCACCCAAGGGCTGGAACTCGCGCGCCAGCAAGCGCCAGACATCATCCTGCTGGACCTGCACCTGCCTGGCCTGAGCGGCGACCAAGTGCTGACGGAACTGCGCGCCGATGCCAACACCCGGCACCTGCCGGTGTTGATGCTCACCGCCGACGCGACCGCCGAAGTCCGGGCACGGTTGCTGACGGACGGCGCAGACGGTCACGTCTCCAAACCGTTCCAACTGGATAATTTGCTCACGCAGATGGAGCAGGCCTTGCACCGGAGCCCCTCCGTACAAGTAGAAGGAGAATAGGAACCTAGACCTTCGCAAGTTCCACGTTTGGCCACGGGACACCCGGTCGCCGGCGTCCAGTTGCCGCGTGCGGGAACGTGGTCTTCTGGAGGATGGCTGGTGGTCGACCAAAGAATGATGCGCTGATGCAAGAGGGGCGAGAAGTTTTCCTGTCAAGCATCACCAGTCGAAGAGGTAAAGTACTGGAACGGTTGCGCCTTGTTCCAACAAACGGCAGAGGTTGTGTGGAAACGCTGGCGCGGCGGTGCGTTCAGGCGAGCACGCAA
>CAXTQD010000495.1:0-2493 GCA_964246175.1 uncultured Chthoniobacterales bacterium
CGCAAAGGGGGGTGGGGAGTTGCCGGAAGTACCCGGTGAACGTAGACAATTCCCACCGTCTGTCCAATTTCCGCGTGAACCTCCTCTACGACCTTTCCCTGCTCGGTTTCTGCCGGGACGACCCCGCCAAGATCACCGGCATGCCGCGCGTGCTCCTCGAACAAGGCACGCGGCTGCAAGGGGTTACGGGCTGCCGGACGGCGTTCTGCGCGTCGGAGGATACCCCGGAGGCGGAGGCATTCGTGCGGGGGTATCCGGCGTTCGCGTCCGTGCCTTTCGTGGACCTGGATGCACCGGACGGGCTGGCGGGCGCGGACGTGTTCCACACGCCGCACTCGGCCGTGCCCGACGCGGTCCGCAGCCATCGGCGGCTGGCGGTCGTGCAGACGATCTACGATATGATCCCACTCTTGCTGCCGGAGACGATGACGGCCGAGTACCGGGAATATTATGCCGACATCGTGCGCCGGCTGGTTCCGAGCGACCGCGTGGTGACGATCTCGGAGTCGGCCAAGGAGGATTTTTGCACGTTCACGGGGTTTGCGGCGGAACGCGTCCACGTCACCCCCTTGGCGGCCAGCGAACGGCTGTTCTACCCGTGCGCGGACCCAACGCGGACCGCGGCCGTGCGCGCGAAGTACGCGCTCGGCGAGGGGCCGTACCTCCTGAGCGTGTGCACCTTCGAGCCGCGCAAGAACCTCGCATACGTGATCCGATCTTTCGTCGCGCTGGCGGCCAGCGGACAGGCGGAAGGGCTGCGGCTGGTGCTGGCGGGAGGCAAGGGGTGGATGTTCGACCCGATCCTGACCGAACTGGCCGGCACGGCGGCTCTGCGCGAACGGATCGTCACAACCGGCTACGTGGACGACGCCGACCTTGCGCCGCTGTACTCCGGGGCGTTGGGATTCCTGTATCTGTCGCGCTACGAGGGTTTCGGGTTGCCGCCGTTGGAGGCGATGCAGTGCGGGGTGCCGGTGATTTCGTCGAACACCTCTTCCCTGCCCGAGGTCGTGGGCGACGCGGGCGTTTTGCTTGGTCCCGACGACCAGGATGGATTGTGCCAGGCGATGCTCGACCTTTCCCGCGACCCGGCGCGACGGGCAGCGATGGCGGGGCGTTCGTTGGAACGGGCGCGGCGGTTCTCATGGGAGGAGAACGTGCGGCAGACCTTGGAAGTGTATCGGCTAGCGGCGGCGGAGCGGGGGAGTTGACCCCCGCACGCGGCCCTTGCTAACCTCCTGCCGCCTTTGCGATGGACCCCGAGCTTCCCACCCGCCGCATCCTCGCCCTGGACGGCGGGGGACTGCGGGCGTTCTTCACCCTGGAAGTGCTCGCGCGGGTGGAAAGCTTCGTCCGCGAAGAACTCGGTCGGCCGGACGCCGTCTTGGCAGACTATTTCCATCTGTTCGCCGGGACGAGCACAGGGGCTATCGTCGGGGTGTTGCTGGCCTGGGGATTGTCGGTGGAAGAGGTTCGCAAGCTCTACCAGCAGACGGCGCGAGGGATGTTCCGCCGCGACCGGCATCCGTTCGCGTGGTTTTTGCGCGCCCGCTACCGCGAGGACCCGCTGGCGGCAGCGTTGCGGACGTTTCTGGTCGAAGAGGATGGGCAGGAAGCCACCCTCGGCAGCCCGCGGCTGCGGGCGCGCTACCTGGCCGTGGCGCGGAATGCTTCCACCGGCTCCGCGTGGCCGCTGTGCAGCCACCCGGCGCTGCGCTTCAATGACCCCACCTTGCCGGACTCCAACCTGCGCGTACCCCTCTGGCAGATCGTGCGCGCCTCCACGGCCGCTCCGACGTACTTCGCGCCCGAGCGTATCGCCTTGGGCGCGGCCAGCTACCAGTTCGTCGACGGCGGCGTCACCCCGTACAACAACCCCGCGCTCATCGCTGCGCTGATGGTCACCGAACCCGCCTACGGCATCCGCTGGCCCACGGGCGAGCAGCGCCTCTACGTCTTGTCCGTCGGCACGGGCCGGCGGCGCGTGCGCTACCGCGACAGCAGCGGGCGGCGGTGGAATTGGCAGGGCAGCCTGCCGGTCGTGATGGCCAAGACCCTGGGCACGCTCGTCGAAGGCACGACGAACCAGCAGGACTTTCTTTGCCGCGTGCTGGGCCGCTGCCTGTACGGTGCGACGGTCGACAGCGAGGTCGGCGACCTCGTGCCACCGGCCGACGCGGACCCGGCGCGGGAACGGCGGTTCTCCTACGTGCGCTACAACTCCGAGTTTCCCGAGGACCTCTTCGCGCCGGTCCTCGCGCGACACGGCGGCAGCGTGCCGATGGACCGCCCGGCGCTGATCCCGCAATTTGAGGAGATGGGCCGCCGCTACGCCGACGAAGCCGTGCGCGCGGCACACCTGCGTTAATCTTCCCTGATGAACAACTCCCTGCCTTCCGCCGGCCGCCGACCGCAAGTCTGCGTGCTCGGCAGCGCCGAACCCGGTTCCCCGGCCTACGATCGCGCCGGTGAGGCCGGGGAACCGGGTTCGGC
>CAXTQD010000496.1:0-2458 GCA_964246175.1 uncultured Chthoniobacterales bacterium
ACGCTGAGGTATTCCTCGCAGACGCGCACCGTGATCTGGTCGTGCACGATCCCGTAGCCGCAGGCGGCCAGGGTGCAAAGGGCGATGATTCTGGCACGGTTCACTGGCCGAGGGACTACCGACCCACCGGCCGGACAGAGACGACCATCACCGCCCGGGCCGCGTCCTCTACCCAGTAAACCACTGAGCAGCCGCCCACTATTTTGCTTTGCCGTTTGCGGGAAGCGGCGTCCCTGTCGGTGAAGTCTCCCGGAGTGTTGGGATGCTCACGCAAACGTCGAAGAAATTCAATGATCTGACGGCGTCCAACAGGTTGAAGTGCAAAAAAACATCGTACGGCGGCATCAACCCTGCGTTTGGCCGAGTCGGCTCTCAAATTCCTCAAGCGTTAGCCAGTGCGAGGGGTCTCGGTCAGATATGCGGGCTTCGATTTCCTGTTGATATTCGGCGTCGTCGGCGTGCCGGAGATAGAAGAGAAACGCCGTCACCTCATCCTGCTGGGTCCGGGTCAACGATTCCAAGCCACGCTTGATTTCTTCCACGCTCATAGGGTCATGTTTACACCTCGGCGGGTCGTGGAACAAGAAGCTTGCTGTTCCGGCGTCAGCGTCCGGCGTGCTCCTCGCCGTGCGCGGCGGGTTCCGCGTGCTCGTGGCTGGCAGCGGGTGCGGCGGCCTCGTTCTCGGCCCGCAGTTTGCCGCCGGGGTCAAGGGCTTCAACGGTCTTCTCGTCCTCGTTGGCACCGGTATGGGCTTTGCGCAGGGCCTCATAGGCTTCCTCGCCGTGGTGGACGTGTTCGGCGGCTTCGGCGACCTCGTGGTGAGTGGCCAACGCGGTGCGGCCGAGTTGGACGACGCAAGCTGCGGCTAGCACGATGGAAAGCAGCCACGCCGAGCGGCTGCCGAGCAGCACGCCCAAGGAGGCCAGCACGATGCCGATCTCGGCGACGAGCTGCGCGTGTTCGTAGCCTTCCGCTCCCTCGAAGTGCGCCTGCACGAGCGGATTGTAGCTGTCCGACCATTCCTTGGAGAACTGGCGCTCCTTGGAGTAGTCGCCATAGAGCCGCAGCAACCGGCGCAGCACCGGCCGGTCCCCGGCCGCACCGTCCGTGCTGACCGCCACCGGCGCGCCGCGTTGTTTTTCCAGGTCCAGCATGATGAGCCGGAACTTCGTGCTCGCCGAACTGTAGTCCGAGTGCGCCTGGGTTTGCTCGATCATGGTACGAGTCAGCTCGTTGCGCTCCGCGCCAACCAGCGCGGCACAAAAGGCGATCAACACGCCGATGAGGGCCATCGTCAGGCCGATGAGCTTGCCGGGCGCGTGAGCCTTGCCGTCGGCAGGGGGGTGATCGTGGCCTCCGGCGTGGGCGGCGTGTTCAGCGTGTTCAAGAGCTTCGTGGGCAGACATGGGTGTTTTGGATGGGTGTGTGAACGGTCGGCGGGTGCCGCCGGGCGGCATCCTAGCACACCGTCAAGCAATCAGGATGCCACTGGCATCGCCGCACCCGTGATGGCCTCCGTCAGCGCGCGGGCGAGGTCTTCCATGCGGTAGGGCTTGGCCACCATCGCCATGAACCCATGGGCGCGGAAGTCGGCGATGACGGCGTCGTTGCTGTAGCCGCTGGACACGATGGCACGCACGCCCGGGTCGATTTCGCGCAGCCGCCGGATCGTTTCCTTACCGCCCATGCCGCCGGGGATCGTCAGGTCGAGGATCACCGCCGCGAACGGCCGCCCCTCCGCCCGCGCTTGTTGGTAGACGGCGAGCGTCTCACCGCCTTCGGCCGTCAACTCCGCCTCGTAGCCGATCAGCCCCAGGATCGCCCCCGCCAAATCGCGGATGTCCGGGTCGTCGTCCATGAAGAGCACGCGCCCGCCCGCCCGGCCGGAGCGTTCGGTGGGGCTCTCGCGCGGCGCCGGCGCGGCCGACGGCGAGACGGGCAGGTACAGCGTGAAAGTCGAGCCCTGCCCGGGCGCAGATTCCACGCGGATGACGCCGTCGTGCTTGCGGACAATCGAGTATGCGATCGCCAGCCCCAGGCCCGTGCCGTTGGTGCGCGTGGAGAAGAACGGGTCGAAAATCTTCGAGAGGTTCTCGGCCGCGATGCCCGCGCCCGTGTCGCGCAGCTTGATCTCGACGTACGCGCCCGCCGGCGAGCCGGCCGCATCTTCCACGGCCGTGAGTACCTCGGGAGTCGACACCAGCGACGCGTGGACGTGCAGCGACCCGCCGCCCGGCATGGCCTGGACGGCGTTGAGCGCGAGGTTGTGGAACACCTGTAAGAGCTGGTCCTCGTCGGCCTCAACCGTGGGTAGATCCGGCTCGAAGTGCGCGTGGAGCGCGACGCCGGTGTTGCCGATCGCCCCGCGCATGGCGCGCTCCAGCACGGGCACGAGGTCGAGCGTCTTGCGGATGGGGTCGCCGCCGCGGGCGAAGGTCAGGAGCTGGCCGGTCAGGT
>CAXTQD010000497.1:0-2445 GCA_964246175.1 uncultured Chthoniobacterales bacterium
GTGTTGGTCATGTGCGTGTGAACGGCGCTTGCCCCATCGAAGCCCGGCCCCGCGCCGGCCCCGCCGCCGATGGTCTCGTAGTACCCGAACGCTTCCGCACCTCCACGCCCGAACAAAAAATTATTCATCGTTCCCTGACTGGCCGCCACGATCCCGAGTGCGCCCAAGACGGCGTCCACGACGCGCTGGCTGGTCTCGACGTTGCCGCCACCAACCGCCGGGCAGCACGCCGGGTCCGGGGCGGACGGCGGGTCGAGTAGGCTGCCGCGCGGAACGAGGATCTCGACAGGGGCAAGGAGGCCAGCGTTGAGCGGGACGGGTTCTCCTAACAGGCAGCGCAGGCAATAGATCACCGCACTGGCCACGATGGCGCGGTTGGCGTTGAGGTTGCCGGGATGCACGGGGCCACTGCCGGCAAAGTCGAACGTGGCACTCCCGTCCGCGCGTGTCGTTAGAGCCACGTAGACCGGCGTGCCGTCATCCAGGGCGTCGCGGAAGGTGCGCGTTCCAGAGGGCAGAAGGGCGAGGGCATTGCGGACACGTTGTTCGGAAGCACGGTAGAGGTGTCTGGCGTATTCCTCGACCACAGCCGCGCCGTGGCGGGCGAGGAGTTCGGCGAGGAGGGATGCGCCGGTCTGGTTGGCGGCGATCTGCGCGTGGAGGTCGGCGAGGTTTTCGTCAACCGACCGCGTCGGGTAAGGACCGGCGAGGAGCAGGGCGCGCAACGACGCGTCGCTCGCCGCCGAGGCGTCGGTGTGGTAGCGGAACGCCCGGATGAGCACGCCTTCCTCCGCAAGCGAACGCGCGTCCGGCGGCAGCGAACCGGGCGCGATCCCGCCGATCTCCGCGTGGTGTGCGCGACTGGCGGTGAAGAACCGCGGCGTGCCCCCGCCGTCGTCCGCGAACACCGGTGTCACGACGGTCACGTCGGGCAGGTGGCTGCCGCCGCGAAATGGGTCGTTGGTGAGGTACATCTCGCCCGGCCGCATGTCGGGTACGTCGACGAGCAGGCAGCGCACGCATTCCTGCATTGCGCCGAGATGCACGGGGATGTGCGCGGCGTTGGCCACGAGCGCGCCGGTCCCATCGAATAGCGCGCAGGAGAAATCGAGCCGCTCCTTGACGTTGGTGGACAGCGCCGTGCGCCGCAGCGTCGCGCCCATCTGTTCGGCCACGGAGGCGAAACGGTGGTGGAAGAGTTCGAGTTCGACAGGATCGGCCGCAGTCGTCGTAGCGCCGGGAAGGGTGGCGGTAGGTTCTTCCCGGGCGACCAGTTGCAGGTCGTCGAAGGAAGTGACGTGCACGGTCCAGCCGGGTTCGACGACCAAGGTAGCGACGGGTTCGACGACGATGCACGGGCCATCGAGACGCATGCCGGGTAGGAGCGACGCTCGGTCGTAGACCCCCGTGTCTAGCCATTCGCCGTGCCACGCGCGGACGTGCCGGGTGGGGACGGGTTCGCCCGCGCTCGTGGGTTGCTCCTCAACCGGAACGGAGGTGGGGAACGTGGCGAGTTCGACCCGGGCGGCGTAGCGTTCGACTAGGCGGCCGGGAAAGTCGAAGTTGAACGTGCGCCGGTGCTCGCGCGCGAAGGCTGCGTCGAAGTCGCCGTCGGGCGGTTCGGCGACCGGCAGGCGGGTTTCCTGGCCGCGATAGCGCATCTCTAGCGTGCGGCGCGGCGGCGCGAGTTTGGCGTCGACGGGGAAGCGGGCGTGCAGGGTTTTTTCCAGGTCGACGAACACTGCCGTGGGGTCGTCGCCGGGCAGGAGGGCGCGTTCGGCGAAGTGCGCCGTCGGTGCGAGGCCGATGCCCACGGCGCTCAGGACGCCCGCGTGCGGGTGGCAGAGAATCGTGCGCATGCCGAGTTCACGCGCGAGGGCGCAGGCGTGCTGGCCGCCCGCACCGCCGAAGGCCACGAGCGTGTGCCCGCGCACGTCGTCCCCACGGGCAGCGGCGAGTTTCTTGATGGGTGCGACCATCGCAGCATCGGCAACGCGCAGAAACCCGGCGGCGAGTTCGTCGCGGGTGTACCGGCGGCCGGTGGTGGTGGCGACCTCGCCGATGAGTTCGTCCAGCCGCGCGTGGACCGCCTCCACGTCCAGCGGGAAGGGAAACGCCGGCACGCGGCCTAGGTAGACGTTAAGATCCGTGACGGTCAGCGGCCCACCGTGCCCGTAGCACGCCGGCCCCGGGTCCGCGCCGGCCGAACGTGGTCCGACCGCCGTTTTCCCGCCGTCGAACCAGCACACGCTCCCGCCGCCGGCCGCAACCGTCTCGATCTCCAGCATGCTCGTCTGCAAGCGCATCCGGCGCACACCGTCTGCGCCGCCAGCCTCGGTCTCGTAGCGGCGGGTGAACGCCGCGCCGTCCCAGCGGCTGACATCCGTGCTCGTGCCGCCCATGTCGAAGGCGAACGCCGGGGCCAACCCCGCCCGGTCTGTGACC
>CAXTQD010000498.1:0-1774 GCA_964246175.1 uncultured Chthoniobacterales bacterium
TCGTGGTCGGAGTGGCGGCAGTTGCCGGGGTGATGCTGCGGCGATGATCGGACCGCCTATCGCTTTAAGCTCACGACTCAATTTCTAGAGCTAAGCTATTGCCCACCGCTCACCAAGGTGAAAAGCTCGCTCTGTTTTCATCAGTGCGACATCAAACAAGTACGGGCACCGCCGATGCCCAAGTCGACGGTGCCCATCTCATCCTACCAAACTCGCCGTCCGGCTACTCCGTGGTGATCTGCCCCGTAGCGAAGCTGTAGAAGTAGCGCACGCCATTCGTGTTGTACCTTCCCGAATTGCTGGGATCAGGATAGTAGTAGAGCACGCTATTCAGACTGAAATCGTACAGGTACGGGAACGAGAAGCCCAGGGTCGTGTAGAAGAAATGCTGGCTTTGGGAGTCGTAGAGGTACACTCCGGCATGACCATCGGCGGCGTCGATGACGTACTCGCGGCCCAGGTCGAAGTGGTAGAGATAATGGAAGTCTGAGAGGTAGGAGTAATAACCGAAGGGGTTGCCGTTTGGGAACGACAGGTAGTACACGCCGTTGTCCAGGGAGGTGTCACCGACCAGGAAGGCCGGAGGCACGCCTTCCAAGGTGAAGGCGCGGTTGAACTGACGGCTGACCGGCGGGTTGCCGTCGCGCAGGTCCTGGAGCGAGCCGCCGTCAGTGGAGCCGCTGCTGGAGTACCGGTTCCAGAACGCGTTGCTTTGATCCAGGATGCCGACGATGCTGATCCAGTACTTCTAGCCGGCCGCCACGGCGAAGGGCGTTGGCAGCACCGCGCGGTAGGAGTAGTAGGTGATCGTGTAGGCGCCGCCACCGTTGACGTACTGAAAACCGCCCAGCGTGCCGAGGGACTGCGAATGCAGTCAGCGTTGCTGATCGTGCTGGTGGCCAACACCGCCCCAGGGCTGCCGTTGTTATCTGCCAGGAAGGAAACCGTGGAGGCCGACGTGTCCGGTCCGACGGGGTTGTTGCTCGGTACGTTCGGGTAGGCGATGTAATTGCCACGCCATTGCACCGCCGTCACGTAGGCGGCGGTGGCAGGCGAGAAGTTGTCGTAGCCCGTGTTGATGGGGTTGCCATTGGCATCGGCGCAGGAAGCCCAAGTGTAATAGTGTTAAGTCGAAGGATCCCTCGGTGCTTGGCTAAGCACGGTCGAATCGGCGTGTCTGGTGACAGCCGCGAGGCTGCAAACCAGCGAGACCAGTGGCAGGAGGAGGGCAGTTCTCATCAGGGTGGTCGGTGTGAGGATGGAAGAGGGTTGGAAGGAGAGGCTTCACCCATCCATGCGGAAAACCGGCCGCGGTTCCTTCAACGTCCCGCAAAAAAGATTTCGGCTGACGGCGTCTTTTGGATAAGTTTGGGCCTGATCTCCCCCCTTACCCTCGCCTTCTCGCATGGGCACCCATCGACCACCCATGCCGTGACCCGGCTGCTGGTGGCGTGGAGAGCAGCGGGGACTCCGGAGCTTCGGAGCAGCTTTTGCCGCTAGTGTACGACGAACTGCGCCACCTGGCGCGCGGCTACCTGCGGCGCGAATGTGGCGACCACACACTCCAACCCACCGCCTTGGTCCACGAAGCCTACCTGCGGCTGGTGGACACGGCGCAGGTCGACTGGCAGAGCCGGGTTCACTTCTTCGGCATCGCCGCCCGGCTGGTGCGGCGCGTGCTGGTGGACCACGCCCGCGCCCACGTGGCGGCCAAGCGCGGCAGCGGCCGGGCCGAGAAGATTTCGCTGGACGAGGCGGGCGACCTGCTGCGAGA
>CAXTQD010000498.1:1784-2435 GCA_964246175.1 uncultured Chthoniobacterales bacterium
GCTCGTGGCGTTAGACGATGCGCTGGAAGGGCTGACGCAGCTCTACCCCGACAGGGCTGGGTGGTGGAACTGCGCTACTTCGGCGGCATGAACACGCGCGAAATCGGCGAGGTGCTGCAAGTCTCGGACTCCACCGTGGAGCGGGACTGGCAGTTCGCCCTGCACTGGCTCAAACGCGAACTCGCCGCCGATGAAAACGCCGACTCCGCCGCTGACTCCTGAAGAAGTCGAACGAGTGTTGAACCTCGTGACCGAGGCCGCCTCGTTGGCACCGGCAGAGCGTGCCGCCTTCCTGGCACGGGCATGCGCCGGGGCGGACGGTGCGCGCGGAAGTGGAATCGCTGCTCGACTCCCAGGCCCAGGCACCGCAGTTCTTGGAGCGGCCTGCCCTTGGGGCGAGGCCTGGAACTACTCGGCCTAGAGGCGGCGGGCGACCTGCCGCCGGGTACGGTGCTTGGCGAGTACCGCACCATTTCGTTGCTTGGGGCGGGCGGCATGGGTGAGGTGTACCTGGCCGAGGACACCGTGCACGATGGCCGCCAAGTCGCGCTCAAGTTGATTGGCCAAGGCCGGGCCGAGGAAGTGCGCGGCCGGCACTTCCGGCACGAGCGCAAGGTGCTCGCCGCCTTGACCCATCCCAACGTCGCGCGG
>CAXTQD010000499.1:0-945 GCA_964246175.1 uncultured Chthoniobacterales bacterium
GTTCAACGAACCGGTCTTCGCAGCCCCTGTGGCCGCTGCGGCGGGCAAGCTCATCGTGCCGCGGTTCACGGAGGTGGAGCGCCGCATGTCCCCGCGGGAGTACATCTCGGCGCGCATCGACCCCATCCTGGAGAAAATCTCGCGTCACGGCCTCGGCAGCCTCACCGACGAAGAACGGCGCCTGCTCGCCAACGCGCGTGAGAAGATGCTGCGGCGACGGTAGCCGCCGCGACCCGCAATGTGGCCTCTGGCCACACCGCAACGGCACTTCCAACGCCATTCCCCGTTGCATTTTTCGCCGGTTCCCGGCACTGTTCCCGCTCCTTTCCCTTCTATGAATTGGTTCTACGCGTCGCAGGGTCAACGCGCTGGTCCGGTGGATGACGAAGGTTTCGCGCGCCTGGTGGCCGATGGCACCGTCGCCGACGCCACGCTCGTCTGGCACGCCGGCATGTCTGACTGGCTGCCCTACGCCCAGGCGCGGGGGGCCGCCGCGCTGCCGTTGCCGTCCGCCACTGGGCCGCTGGCAGTTGCCGGGGCGTACGCGCCGGCCGCCCCCACGCCCGGAGCCTACCAGGCACAGTGTTCGCAGTGCGGACGCGTGTTCCCGGCGGACGAAGTCATTCGCCTGGAAGGTTTCAACGTGTGCGCCGAGTGTAAGCCGCTCCTTTTGCAAAAGATGCGTCAAGGCCTCTCGCCGGCTCTCGGTGCGTGGGGCGTGCTGCCGGCGCGCTTCGGCGGGTTCTGGATTCGCTTTGGCGCGATCATCCTCGACGGGTTGATCCTCCTACCGGTGACGATCGTCTTCGTCTTCCTGCGGCTCTACCTGCTGCCCACGGCCAACTTCTCCGGCAGCCACCCGAACTATCCCCTGGCCATCGGCTTCCAGTTGGCGCAGTACGCCGTCGGCGCCACTATGATACTCGCCCAACTACAACCGACCGG
>CAXTQD010000499.1:955-2380 GCA_964246175.1 uncultured Chthoniobacterales bacterium
GGCCGCTACGGCGCAACCCCGGGCAAGCTCATCTGTGGTTTGCAGATCGTGCGCTCGGATGGCTCGAAGTTGACCTACGGCCGGGCAACAGGGCGGTATTTTGCGCAGTTTTTGTCGTCGTTCACGCTGGGCATCGGCTACCTGATTGCGGCGTTCGATAGTCAGAAGCGCGCGCTGCACGACTACGTCTGCGACACGCGCGTCGTCTACAAGGCGTAGGCCAAGCACCCATGGCGCTGCTGCGTTGCGACAAATGCCAGACCGTCCTGCCCGGCGCGGTCGTCAACACGGGCACGCTCGTCGCCTGCCCGGCGTGCGGCGTTTCGACGCTCGTGCAGGTGTTCCCGGCGTTCTCGCGCGCCGCTCCGCGCGGCCGGGCAGCCGAGGCGCTCACGTCGGCGGAGGACGCCAGTTGCTTCTATCATCCCAGCAAAAAGGCCGCCGTGCCGTGCGACCGTTGTGGGCGCTTCCTGTGCACGCTTTGCGACTTGGAGCTCGACGGCCGGCACGTCTGCCCGGAATGCATCGAGGTCGCCCGCAAGTCCGGCCAGACCCTGCGCTCGGACGGCCGGACGCTCCACGATCAGGTGGCGTTGACGCTGGCGGTGCTCGGTCCTTTGCTCATTGGCTGGGGCAGTATCATCACCGCGCCCATCGCCTTGTTCATGGTCGCGCGCTACTGGAACGAACCCCGCCGCTCCCCCGTGCCGCGCGGCCGTTGGCGGCTGGTGGCCGCGGGGACCTTCGCGCTGCTGCAAACCGGCGCTTGGCTGTTCCTCCTGTATTCCTTTCTCACCAACGCCGCATGGCTGAAATAACCGCTGCCAACCCACCACCGCCTGCGTCGCCCTTGCGCCGGCTGCCCGGCATGACGCCGTACCTGCGCACCCGCGCGGGAGTGCGCGCGTCCCTGTGGCTCGACGGCACGCAGCTCATCCAGGAAAACATCCACGCCTACACGCAGGAGGTCAGCCGCTTCGCCCTGGCCGACATCCAAGCGATCCAGCTCCGGCGCACGCCGCGGGGGCTGATCTACAACGCGCTCCTGGCCCTGCCGTGCGTCGCGCTGCTCATCCTCCTGGCGGCCACGTGGAACGACCGCACCATGGCGTTCGGGGATCGTGTCGGCGTCGGGAGCGCGGCCGCTTTCTTCGCGGTGTTCCTGCTTATCAACATCCTGCGCGGGTCGACCTGCCGCACGACGTTGACGACCGCGCTCGGTCCGCAGCCTCTGCCTTCCCTGAGCCGGGTGCGCGCGGCGCGGCGGGCGTTGGCGCTCATCGCCGGGAACGTCGCCGCCGTCCAGGGAGCGCTGCGGCCCGACGAGGCTGCGCAGATCGTGGACCGCGAACGGACCCAGCAGGCGTCGGCCGCCCCAACCCCCTCCGCGCCGGGGGCGGCGTTCCAGGGCTACCATTATTAGAG
>CAXTQD010000500.1:0-2371 GCA_964246175.1 uncultured Chthoniobacterales bacterium
CCCTGAGCCTGGTCAAAACGCGCGCCGAAAGCCTCGGCATCCGCCCGGTGGACTTCACCGAAAACGACATCCACGTCCACGTCCCCAGCGGCGCGATCCCCAAGGACGGTCCGTCGGCCGGCTGCGCGATGTTCACGTCCTTGGCCAGTCTCTTCGCCGACCGCAAGGTGCGCAGCGACGTGGCGATGACGGGCGAGATCACCCTGCGCGGCTTGGTCCTGCCCATCGGTGGCCTCAAGGAAAAGAGCCTCGCCGCCCTGCGCGCGGGCATCAAGGAGGTCATCGTGCCCAAGATGAACGAAAAGGACCTCGCCGACATCCCTGCCGAGGCCAAGGAAAAGCTGAAGTTCACCCTGGCCGAGACGGTGGACGACGTGCTCGCCGCGGCGTTGGAGAAGGAGGAGGATGCTCGTCCTGAAGGACGCCACATTGGCTTTGCAAGCTAGGGCGAGGTGAGTCAAATCGCGCCCGCTTCTCTCAGGCATCGTAAAAACTCAGCAAACTTTTGCAGATGTACCAAGTCGGCTTCCTCCAGACCGTCTGGGTTGAAGTGCATCACGTTGTTCCGAAGATTACGCACCTGATCCAGCCAGCAGATGAATCTCTGCCGGTCAATATGCAAATCGACCTTTTGCCAAGCGAACTCTGTGCCTAGAAGGCGGACGTATTCGCCGAAGGTCAGATCTGGAATACCGGTGATCTTTCTATTCTCCACCGAAGGACCCCTAGCGGCTTCTAATTGCTCGCCGGTAAAGTGCCCCAGCAGAATACCCCGAATTCCTTTTTCTATTTCGCCTACTAACAGGAACGGTTCTGCCATTTTACGAAACTGATCATTGAAATCGCTCGCAGTGAGGATGCCAATGATCTTTTTGTCCTTGCCTCTGACCAAGACATAATCATGCCTGGCAATAATTTCGAGGGCGGAGAAGAACGAATCATCGGTCGAGATGATTTGGGCAGGTTCCATGCACTCCCGCACTGAGCCACAGGTGACCTTCAACGCCAACCGCTTCCCAATACCTCGCCAACTTACGGTGGTGGAAACCTGAGCGTTGCCGGAGCTGAGATCAAGGCGGAGGTTGGGCGATGCTTTCCACGACCATTGTGCACACCTGCCGCCGGTGCGGCAGCGAAGCGCTCCGCAAGAACGGCCACGCGGAGAACGGCGACCAGCGGGCCAAGTGCCTGGCGTGCGGGCGCACGTTTGTCTTGGAACCGCAGGGCGAGCGGTACGACCAGCGGTTCAAAGATCAGGTGGGGTCGGCCTACCAGGACCGCATGCGCATCCGCGGCATCACGCGTACCTTCGGGGTCTGCTACAAGACCGTCCTCCGGTGGGTGGGGGAAAAAAGCGGAGAGCCTGCCCGCGTTCGTGGACACGCTCCTGCCCGCTAAGAACGGCGACGTGCTGGAACTGGATGAACTTTGGAGCTTTGTCGGTAGCAAAGCCTGCCAGTTTTGGCGGTGGGTGGCCTTGTGCCGCCGCACCCGCCAGAGCGTGGGTTGGACCTTGGGCGACCGCAGCCTGCAAAGTGCCTGCGACCTGCGGGCCGCGTTGGCACCAGGTTACCGAAACCGTCGCACCCGCCGCGACTCCTGGGAGGCCTCCGCCGCCGCGTTCCCGAAGAAGACTCACCGCTGCTGCGGCAAAGCGGATGGCGAGACCAACCATGTGGAACGCTGGTTCGCCACCCTGCGGGCCAGAACCAGCCGCCTGGTGCGCCGGGCTTACTCTTTCTCCAAGCACGCCGAAAACCCCCTCGACGCCCTCCATCTTTTCATCACCAACTACAACCTCGCCCTTCAACGGAAAGCAACGGCAAAGTGATCACCACCCCGACGGCGAAACGTTGATTGCTGTACTCAGAGACGGATTGCGCTACCATCAACTTGTGAAAGAGGGCGTGATTCCCTTCGACGACTTGATTAAGAGCCTATCCGAATAACCAGGTTTGATGAGAGGTTCGGCGGTGAAGCAGCCAGCCAAGGTAAGGACCAGACCCACCACCAAGCCGGTGCTCTCCACCGGGCGGCGGTTCACCATCAGCGACGAGTTGTAGGCGCTCATGGAGCCGCTTCTGGCCCCGCATCCCAACACCCACCGCTTCCAGCGGCGGGCGGCCCCGCGTGCCGGACCGAGCCTGTGCCAGCGGTATTTTCTTTGTGCTGCGAACGGGCTGCCAGTGGAACGCGCTTTGCACGACGGGCCTTTGTTCCTCTTCCACGGCGCACGACCGCTTCCAGGCGTGGGCCTAAAGGACGGCTTTTTGCTGCGCTTCTGGCAGGCGGGCCTGGCCGAGTACGACGCCTTTGACGGGCTTGACTGGAGTTGGCTGGCGATGGACGGCGCGCTGACCAAAGCGCCCCG
>CAXTQD010000501.1:0-2332 GCA_964246175.1 uncultured Chthoniobacterales bacterium
GGACCACCCCACCCACCCAACTGGAAAAAGTCTCGGAAGAAAGCGCGTCGCCTAGCTTGAAGCCCACGCCGCGCTCTTCAGCCTCTGCCACCACCAGCAGTGCGTCGGCGTCACCAAGGCGAGCCGCGATTTGCCGGGCGGAGAGAGCGGTCAGCTCGGGCACTTGGGCCACAAGGGTGGGCAACTCTTCTGACGGCGTCGCCTCGCGCAAGGTGAACGTGTTCATCGGGGGGCTTGACGGGCTTCCAGAGTGGTTTTAGTCGAGCAGGGGTAGCAAGTCGCTCAGGCATTGAATCGTCGCGTGCTGACCGTGATCCGTGCCGGTCTGCGCATGATCCAAAAACACGGCCTGCGCGCCTGCTTGGCGGGCACCCCGCACGTCCTTGGCCTCGTTGCCGACAAAGAGCATCCTCTCGGGCGTGGTGCCAAGCCGCTGCGCCAGGAGGACAAACCCGGCGGCCGACGGCTTGCGCCAGCCGACTTCCACCGAGGTCAGCACCGTGGCAAAACAGTCCTCGATGCCCACAGCACGCAGGTCAGCACGCACGAAGGCAGCGGGCATGCCGTAGGGAACGTCGGTGAGGATGCCCAGGGGCAGCCCACGGGCGCGCAGAGCGGCGAGTACGGCAGGGGTGTCGGCATAAGCACTCATCCGCTGCTGAAAGAAGCCGAAGAAGCTCTGGGTAGCGGTCGTCAACAGGTGGTCGGAGGCGGGCGAGTGCCACGCGGTCAGCACCGCTCCCAGGATGCGGTCGGCCTCGATCTCTGTCTCGCGGGGCACCAAGCGCGTGTTGTGTTGGCGGAGGACTTCGCAGGCCGCCGCGATCTCCGCTTGGGAAGGTTCCAGCCGGCAGGCCGCTGCCACGCGGGCGAGGGCAGGCTCGTAGAGCGAGGCCCAACTCAGCGGCGTGTCCCGGTAGAAAATCAACGTCTCACCGAGGTCAAAGCCGACGGCTTCAATGATCTTACTAATCCTCTGTTTTTTGAGACTGCGCCTTCAGATTCTTTGGCGAAGGACAGCCTCGAAACGTACTATTAGACCGCCGGGTGAGGAAACCTTGGGACGAAACACGCCATGAGCACCCGCGTGATGTGGATAGCCAAGAATATGGAAGCGAAGCTCGAAGCGAAGACAAGAACGTAAAGGATGGAAACCTCCACCTCCAACCACCACCACCGCTCCGAGCCATCGAGGCGTACCCGCAAATACCAACGCCGAAGGGCAAGCAACCCGAACCACCAGACAGCGCCAACGGCGAGCCCGATGAGCAGGCCAGCGAAAATACCAGCCGCGCCAAAGTGCATGCCTTCCTCCAGCCCCGCTGGGATTGGGCTAAAAGAAGCGACGACGAACAGCAGCATCCAGAGCGTGAACATACCGCTGGGAAGGAGCAGAAATGATGCGAACGGGTGCGGCCAAGTGGCCTGATGGCTGGAACGGGCTGTTAGGAGTAGCCCGCCGCGATGTTGCGGAGATGATGCAAGGCACCTCCATCGTTCTGGGCCGCCGCGCGGTGAACCCAGGCTAAGCCAGCTTCTGGCTCCTTGGGGCCACCCTCGCCGTAAAGCAGCATGCAGCCATAGTTGTACTGCGCATCCGCGTGACCGGCTTCAGCAGCTCGGCCGTACCACAGCCGCGCCAAGACGAGGTCCTGTGCGAAGGCTTCCTCGCCGGTCGCATAACAGCAGCCCAGGTCGCGTTGCGCCTGCACGCTGCCTGACTCGGCGGCTCGCTCAAGCAAGGCAGCGTGCTCAGCGTCTTGAGGCGGACACCAGAGATCGCCATGCTGTCGCGAAAGCTCGTAGAGGGATTCGGCCTCTTCGGAGGTGCTCATAGCGATGAAACGGAGGCTAAATTCGAGTACAAGCCACCTGGAAAATCATCTGGTTTTGAGACGCGGGCGGAGAAAGATCAAAGTTGCTGTTAGGCAACGCCAGCCGCCCCTGCTAATTGCCGGCGAATCGCTCTGCCGTCTTCTTGGCCTACCAGGACGAATTCAAGTGTCTTGATGGCAGTTCCTATTACGAGGCGGCCAGAAGATGGGAGCATGCCCAAGTTGACTTCCGAGCTGTCGCGGTGATCCACCCACTGGATGTCCGTGAGTGGAAGACAGAAGTTCGCTTTGGCCACCTTGAGCGTGGCCGGATCGCCAATGGCCAAGGGAAAGTACGGCATGAGCACCTGCTCATTTAACCAGTTGCCAGGCACGGACATCCGCGCCCGGATTGCTTGCATTGTTGCACGCGTTGTTGTCCGCGGTGGACCCGCAGGTCCATCTAAGAGACTGTCTAAAAAGTAGGGGTTGCGCGAGTTCGGGGCCGTGGCAGCCAT
>CAXTQD010000502.1:0-2319 GCA_964246175.1 uncultured Chthoniobacterales bacterium
CCGCCGAAACCGCCCATGGGGAAAAACACCGGCCCACCGCCCGTGTACATCGCGCCGCCGCCGCGCCCACGGAAAGCCCGGCTGATGAAGAAGAAAAGGAGGATGAGGAACAAGATCGTCCCAAACCCGATCCCGCCTCCGGCCGCATTGTCTCCGGCGTGCTGCTTCTGATACTGCGTTTGTCCGTCGCCCTGCTGCTCGCCCTTGGAGGCGGCGATCATCGCCTCGACACCGGCCGTCAGTCCGCCATCGAAGTCGCCGGCCTTGAAGCGCGGGGCGATGATGTCTGCGGTAATGTCCTTGCACCGGGCATCCGTCAGCCCGCCCTGGATGCCGCTGCCGGTCTGAATCCAGGTCTTGTGCTTGTCGAGGAAGACGAAGAGAACCGCGCCGTTGTTCTTGTCCTTGTCCCCGACCTGCCACGCGCGGAAAATCCGCAGGCAATAATCATCGACGGACGAATCCGTCTGCATCGTCGGGTAAACCGCGACGAGGATCTGGTTGGAGGTCTGCTTTTCAAGGTTCTCCAGTTCCTGGTTGAGGTGGTCGGCCGTTTCGGGTTTGACCGTCAGCGCGTAGTCGTTGAAATAGCGCGTCGGCTTGGCGGGAATGACTTCCTCCGCCCGGAGGCCGCGGCTCGCCGTGGCGAAAACCAGCAAAGCCAGCAGGGCCGCCAGCCACTGGGGAAACGACCGTGCATTGCTCATGGCGTCAGGGATGCCGCCGGCCGGCGCCTCAGTGGGCGGTCGCAGCCGGGGCGGGGGTGTCGAAGGTGCCCGAACCAATCCGGGGCGCGGTCTGCGCCGCTTCGTCGGCCTTGAACGGCGGCTTCTCCTTCATGCCGACGAGGTTAGCGTAGAGCACGGTGGGGAAGGCGGTGCGCGTCGTGTTGTAGTCCACGGCGGCGGCGTTGAACTTGTTGCGGGCGTCGTTGATGCGGTTTTCCGTGCCCTCGATCTGCGACTGGAGGTCGCGGAAGGCCGTCGTGGACTTCAGGTCGGGGTATTTTTCCACGCTCACGAGCAGGCGTGAGAGCGAGGAGCCGAGCTGGCTTTGGGCGTTCTGGTAGGCGGCGAGCTGGGTGGGATCGGTCGGCGCGTGGCTCGGATCGACGGTCACCTTGGTGGCGTTGGCGCGGGCGTTGATCACGTCGGTGAGCGTCCCCTTCTCGAAGTTGGCCGAGGCCTGCACGGTGCTGACCAGGTTGGGGATCAGGTCCGCGCGCCGCTGGTAGGAGGACTGCACGTCGGCCCACTTGCCGTCCACGGCGTTAGACTTGGTGTTGAGGCTGTTGTAACCGCCTACACCCACGAGCGCGGCGATGATGAGGGCGAAGACCAAGGCTCCTACGCAACCGACGGCGGCCATTTTCTGCATGGCGGCACCCTTCCGGGCAAAGGGCGTGCTTTGCAAGTATTTTGTCACCCGGCGGCCGGCGCAATAAACTTGGCGTTCGGTCCGGGCGGTGGCATGATACCCCGCCGGTCGGCAAACGCCGGGCGCTCCTTGCAAAAGTCGACACACCTGCGCGTTCCTCTTCTTTTTTGTCCTTCCCCGAGATGAACCCCACCTCTTCCGTCCCCGCCACCATTGCGGTGCCCACCGCAGCCGTGGCCGCCAAGCGCGCGGGCAACCAGGCGCTGGCGATGATCGCGGTGTTCAAGCTGGCTAAGGCGATCCTGTTCTTTGCCGTCGCTTTCGGCCTGCTGCGCATCGTCCACAAGGATACCGAGGTGGAATTGCGCAAGTTCGTGCACGTCTTCCGCATCGACAGCGAGCGGGGGATCGTCAAGGACCTGCTGGAACGGGCCGGTGCGATCACCCCCGGCCAGAAAAAGGTCGGCGGCATCCTGGCGGCGGTCTCGGGCTGCATGTTCTGCATCGAGGGCGTCGGGCTGATGCTGCGCAAGAAGTGGGCGGAATATTTTACCGCTATCCTGACTTTCTCCGGCATCCCCATCGAGTTGTACGAGATCTTCCACCGGACCGCGCACGTGGCGAATTCGGATCTCATCAAGCTCGTGCCCGAGGAGCAGCGCGCGGCGTTCGTGTTCGACAAGATGATGCTCCTCAAGATCGGCGCGCTCGTCCTCAACTCGCTCATCGTGTGGTTCCTCGTGGCGCACCTGCGGCGCACCCACCAGACGGAGAAGGCCCTCGCGGCTGAGGCCGGCACGCTGTCGTGAAAGCCAGGAAATCCGCGCCGGACGCGGGCGAACTCTCCGCCGCGCTGTTGGCGGCCCTGCACCGGGCGGGCGCGGATGGCCTCGCCGCTGCCGGCCTGCGCCTGGCCGGCAAGTCGCCCGCCCGGTGCAGGGC
>CAXTQD010000503.1:0-1970 GCA_964246175.1 uncultured Chthoniobacterales bacterium
GGCCGGGTCGATGGTCAGGACGAGTTGCGCGGGGGCGCCCGCGGGCGGTGCCTCCGGCGCCGGGGCGGCGCCCTGCGCTAGGCGGGCAGCGGCCTCCAACTCGTTTTGCTTCGCGGTGGCGACAGTCTGGCTCAGGCCGGCGGGGATGAAGATCATGGCGTCGAGCTGGCCAGCCTTCAACTCGTCCAGCAGCGCCCCGCGCGCGCCCGGCCGGAAAATCAGCTTGGAGAACGGGTTCTTCTCGCTCTCGATGCTGTCGGTGACACCATCGTGGTTCGTGTCGCCTTTGACGGACGCGTCCAGCGCCTGGACGATGCCCTGCGTGACCGGGTCCTGGGGGTCCTCGCTGGCAAGGCCGACCGTGGCTTCGGCCTTGTCTTGGTTGGTGAACACCGCGCCGAAGATGCAGATGAAGATCACCGGGAAGGCGATGGTCAAAAACAACGCGCGCCGGTTCGAGAGGAACTCGGTGAGGTTGGCGAGGTAGAGTTTGCGGAAAGCGCGCATGGACAGGCCGCCGGGAACGCGTGGCGGGCGACTTTAGGGTTGTTGGTCGATCGGCTGGTCCAGATCGGTGATAGCCGTCGCCGGCCGCGCGGGCGAATGGAAAAAGTACGTGAAGAACTCGACCGGCTGGCCGTTTTCCAGTTTCGGCTCGTGGGGCTGAGCCTCGAACTTCCGGCGGGCGGCCTCGACGTACTCCGGCGGCACCGGCACCTCGACCGCATCGGTGGTCCCCGTCTTGGGTTCGATGACCTTGGAGACACGGAAGGATTGCAGCTTGGCGTCCGCCCCGATCGTCACGCCGAAGATCACCGAGTAGAGACAAAACTCTGGTCTTTTGAGTTGCTCGCGTACCGTCTGCGCAGAGGCGGTGCCGACCAACAGAAACAGCGCGAGCAGACCGGAACGGACGGAGGCGGCGAGGTGCATGCGCGGGGGTGTGGTCAGGCCCGGATGCGGCGGCCGGTAAGCTTCAGGAACACATCTTCCAAGGTCGCCGTGTGGACCGACAGGCCGCGCAGTTCGACGCCGCGCTCCCGGCACAGGTCCACGAGCGCGGTGGTGGAGGCGGTGACGTTGTCACTCGACAGGCGCACCTGGCCGTTCTTCTCCTCGAAATGATCCACGCCGGGCAGGCCCGCCAGCGTGGATCGGTCGAGCTTCGGGTCGGACGCGAACTCCAGCGCCGTCCTTTCGTAGTGCTCGGCGATGAGCCCCGCTGGCGTGCCCTCGGCGATGACCTTGCCGTGGTCGATGACCACCAGCCGGTCGCAGAGTTGCTCGGCTTCTTCGAGGTAGTGCGTGGTGAGCAGGATCGTCTTGCCCTCGCTGCGCAGACGGCCGATCACGTCCCACAACGAACGCCGCGCCTGCGGGTCGAGGCCGGTGGTGGGTTCGTCCAGGAAGATGATGGCCGGGTCGTTGACCAACGCCGCCGCGATGGCGAGGCGCTGGAGCTGGCCGCCGGAAAGCTGGCTGGAAGCGTTGTCGGCCTTTTCCTCCAGGTTGACGGCGGCGATGAGTTGCTCGGGTGGGAGCGCGCGCGGGTAGAAGGAGCCGAAGAGACGCAGGATCTGCGTGGGCGTGAGTTGCTTGAAAAACGCCGTGGACTGGAGTTGGACGCCGATGCGCTCCTTGACGCGGCGGGGATGTTTCCTCACGTCGATGCCGAGCACCGTGATGCGCCCGCCGTCGGCCGGGCGCAAGCCCTCGATCATCTCGACGGTCGTGCTCTTGCCCGCGCCGTTGGGGCCGAGCATGCCGAAGATTTCGCCGGCCTCGACCCGGAAAGACACGCCGTCGACCGCGCGCAACGGCCCGTAGGTCTTGACGAGATCGGTGACTTCGACGGCGGGAACGGACGACATGAGAGCGGGGACGGGGCTGCGGGCGAGTCCCGACTGTGCATGGTCCGGCTGGATGGTGCAAGTGCCGGGCGGGCGGTTCAACGCGCCCGTCGGCACCAC
>CAXTQD010000503.1:2028-2303 GCA_964246175.1 uncultured Chthoniobacterales bacterium
TCCGCGTGGCAGCAGGGGCAACCCCGCCGGCTTTCCTCGTGCCTGCCAGGCCTGGAAACACACCCACGCGCCGCCGGTCACCCCGACCAGATAGCTCGCCGAGTGCGCCGCCCAAACCGCCATGAACCGCGCCTCCTTCCCCGTTGGCACCAGTGCTTCGACGAACGCCGACACCGGCAAGAACCCACCCTGCGTCAATCCGTAGCCTACCAGTCCCGCCGCGAACGCCGCCGAGCCCATCACCATCAACAGGACTCCTACCGGCCGGTAAAAAC
>CAXTQD010000504.1:0-2299 GCA_964246175.1 uncultured Chthoniobacterales bacterium
CCTGTCGCTGTGCGGGGCGGGGCAGGTGTTCATGGGCTACCAATGGGATGCGCTGCTCTTGGAAGCCGGGTTCCTGAGCATCTTCCTCGCGCCGCTGCGCTGGTGGGCGGGGCCGCGCGCGGCGCTGCCGCCGGTGTCGCGGGTGGGGATGTTTGGGCTACGCTGGTTGTTGTTCCGGCTGATGCTTATGTCCGGGCTGGTCAAGCTGACGAGCGGCGACACGACGTGGTGGGGTTTGACGGCGCTCCGCTATCACTACGAGACCCAGCCGCTGCCGACCTGGGTCGGCTGGTGGCTGCACCAGGCACCGGCGTGGTGGCAGGCAGCGTCGGTAGGGTTCGTGTTCTTTGCGGAGCTGGTCGCGCCGTTTTTCATTTGGGGTCCGCGCCGCGTGCGTCTGGCGGGGTTCTGGACTCTAGTCACGCTGCAAGGGCTCATCGCGCTGACGGGCAACTACGGCTTCTTCAACGCGCTGACCGCCGCCCTGTGCCTGCTGCTACTCGACGACCGGCAGTGGCCGCGCTGGCTGGTTCCGCGCAATGCCCCTGCCGCCCGCGAACCCCGCCCGTGGCTTTGGCTGCGCGTGCCGGTGACAGTCGTTTACATCATCTTCGGCGCGCTGTTGCTCTGGCGAACGACTTCCTTGGAGTGGCCAGCGTCCGGTCTTCTACAGGAGACCTACGGCGAGTACATCGCTCCTTTCCAGTCGCTCAATTCCTACGGCCTTTTTGCCAGCATGACGACGGAGCGGCCCGAGATCACGGTCGAGGGCAGCCGCGACGGCGAACACTGGCAGCCGTACATCTTTCGCTACAAGGCCGGCGACGTGCAGCGTGCCCCGGCTTTCATCGGCCCGCACCTGCCGCGGCTGGATTGGCAGATGTGGTTTGCCGCCCTGGCGCGTGAGCGCGAACTGCCGTGGTTCGAGCCGTTCCTGGTGCGATTGCTCCAGGGTTCGCCGCCCGTGCTGGGCCTTCTGGAAGAAAACCCCTTCCCCGACGCACCGCCCCGCTACGTGCGCGCCGTGCTGTACGATTACCACTTCACCGATCCAGCCGCGCGCCGCCGCACCGGTGCGTGGTGGCGGCGTGAACTGCTGGGGACCTATTTGCCCACCGTGTCCCTGAACGACGGGCGCTAATTGCCGCCGATTTCCGGCCTCGCGCCGCGCCGGGTGCGAATCAGTTGGATCCTATGACGATTAACACCCTCCTCATCGTCGCCGACCGCGGCGGCCTCAAGGCATTCCGCGTCAACGAAAACCCCACCAACCACAAGCCCGGCCTGCACCAGATCGACTCCTACCACGCGCAGGATTCCCATGGCCACCTTGGCGACAAGGTCACCGACCGCGCCGGCCGCTTCAAGGGCTCGGGCCTCGGCCAGACCGGTGGCGGTTCGTCCGACCACGACCGGATGGACATGGAAAACGACCGCCGCGCGGTCAAACACATCGCGGAGCGCATCAACGAGATCGTGGACAAGGAAAAGCCGGAGGGTTGGCGCCTAGCCGTGCCCGCGCAGATCGACAAACTGCTCACCGATCACCTCAAGCCAGAAGTGCGCAAGCACTTGGCCGAAACCGTCCACGCTGACCTGCTGCGCGCCGAGGCAGCCGATATCTTGGGGCATTTCTCGGCGTTGCACACGGCTTGAAGCGAGACCACGTTTTCTTATGCAACTCCCCATCGAAATCTCCTACCGTGGGATCGCCAAGAGCGACGAAATCGAAACGCTGGTGCGCGACAAGGCCGCGCGGCTCGACAAGTTCTGCGACCACATCAGCCGTTGCGACATCATCATTGAGCAGCCTAACCACGCGCATCATTCGGGCAACGTATTCCGTGTGCGCATCGACGTGACTGTGCCCCCGCACCACGAACTCGTCGCCGACGAGAAGCCCGGCAAGCACGAGATGCATGAACCGCTGACGAAGGTCATCGGCGATGCGTTCCGCGCGATGGAGCGCCAACTCAAGGAAATCACGCAACGCCAGCATCAGAGGGTCAAGACGCACGACGCCGATGGCGCGCACGCGATGGTGTCCAAACTGTTCGCGGCGGATGGCTACGGCTTCATCACGGACATGCAAGGCCGCGACGTGTACTTCCACCGCGACAATCTTCGGAACGGTGACTTCGACCAACTTAAAGTTGGCACCGAGGTCCGCTTCGAGGAGGTGAGCAACGAGAACGGCGCACACGCGACGAGCGTGCATATTGTCAGCACGGGCGGTTCGCGGCTCTAAAGCGGTTCTCAAGGTAATTGAGCGATAGGAAAGCCGCAGTGCTCGAACCAG
>CAXTQD010000505.1:0-2297 GCA_964246175.1 uncultured Chthoniobacterales bacterium
CACCGGCAGACGGGCAACGTGGAGCTTTCCTTCGAGGGCCAACTCCTCGACGTGAAACCCTTCGACCTCGCGCCGGGCGAACGCCGCACGGACATCTACCCGGCGCTAGGCTCCCGTGCACGCATCGCCAACCCACGCGGCTGGCTCCAAGCGCACCTCGACCTCTCACCGGAGGGAAAAACCGCCGATGCCTACGCGCCTGACGACGATGCATACGCCGCCGTCCCGCCGCCCCGCCCCCTGCGCGTGCTGCTCGTCACGAAGGGCAACTGGTTCCTCGAAAGCCTGCTCAGGGCCGACGACCGCGTGCAGTTCGACCAACTCGAACCCGACGCGTTTCAGCCCGCACAGGCCGCCGGGTTCGACGCCGTGGTGCTCGACGGCTTCGTGCCGACAGGGTGGACCGCCGACACGCTGCCGCGGGGCAACTACCTGTTCGTGGGCGAAGGGCCGTTCGCGGCAGGACCCGCCCCGCTCGAACACCCGCCGATCACAGACACGGACGCAGGCAGCCCGCTTCTTTTCCTAGTGCGCCTGCGCGACGTGACGATCCTGCGCGCCGCGGCGTGGACCTTACCCGAACCTGCCCCGGCGGACGCGCCGGACCCGTGGCGTTGGGCAACCCCGGTGCGTTCGCTCGAACGGCCGCTCATCGTCACGGGCGAGCGCCGCGGGCAGCGGCTGGCGGCGCTGGCATTCGGAGCGGCGGACTCGGATTTGCCGTTGCGGGTGGCGTTCCCGCTGTTGGTTCACAATGCGCTGGGCTTCCTCGCCGGCCGCGACGAGGGTGCCGACGAGACCGGGACATCCGTGCGCGCGGGCGAGACGGTGACTCTCAACGCTGGCGAGACACTCTGGACCCACGCGCAGACGAGCTACCAACCGCTGCCCACCGGCGGCATCCCGGCCGGCGAACGCGTCGAGGGACCGGGGGTATTCCAGCCGGTGCGAAACGGATATTACCTGCGGCGCGGCGCGGACGGCACGGAAACGTGGTTCGCGGTGAACACCGGCGACCGGACGATGTCAGTCCTCAACGCACCCGGCACCGCCTCGGCAGCCGCTTCCGCCGAAGCACCCGCCGTGAGTTCTGTCGGCTGGTGGGAAAGCATGCAGGTCTGGCCGCCGTGGGTTTACCTGGCGTTAGTGGCTTTCGCATTGTGCGCGCTGGAATGGTGGGGTTTTCACCGTCGGCGCACGGAATGAGCGCCCCGGAGAGTCGTGCCGCCCCCGCCGAACGCATCGTGGACCTCTACGAACGGCACGCCGACGCATGGGCGCGGGCGCGTGAGCGCGAGGCAACTCTCTACGAGCGGGGATGGCTGGACCGTTTTTGCGCGTTGATCCGGCCGGGCGGAACGATCCTTGACCTGGGTTGCGGGACCGGAGAACCCATCGCCAGAAACTTTAGCGAACGTGGGTACGTCGTCACAGGCATCGACTCCTCGCCGAGCATGATCAAGCTGTTCCAGGCGCGTCTGCCCGGCCAACCGGCGCAGGTTGCGGACATGCGGACGCTGGCTTTGGTGCAACGGTTCCACGGCGTCCTGGCCTGGGACAGCTTTTTTCACCTAAACCACCAGGACCAGCGGCGGATGTTTACCACCTTTCGTGCCCACGTTGCCCCGCGCGGCGCGCTGATGTTCACGAGTGGGACGACGCACGGCGAGGCCACCGGTCTTCTGGAGGGCGAGCCGCTGTACCACGCCAGCCTCGGCGCGGCCGAATACCAGCAATTGCTCGCCGACGCCGGCTTTACCGTCGTCGCCGTCGCCTTCGAAGACCCTGATTGTGGCGGTCGCACGGTTTGGCTGGCGCAACGTCCGTAGCCCACCCTCATGCCCGGGGTGCATCGCAGGCTTCCTTTTTCGCAAAAAGCGTCCATCTTGAGCCTTGCCCGTGGAACTGACGCACCCCTGGTTTCTACTGCTCGTGCTGCCCGGTGCGGCGTTGCTCGCCTGGGTGCTGCGGCGTTCGTTGGCGGACCTGACGCCGCGCCAACGGATCGTCACGCTCCTCGTGCGTGCGCTGTTGCTCGGGTGCATGCTGCTGGCACTAACCGGTGTGCGGCTGGTGCGGCGCGGGGATGACCTCGGCGTCGTGTTCGTCGTGGACGACTCCGCCAGCGTCTCGGCCCCGGCGCGCGATGCCGCCCGGCATTACGTCGAGGACGCGCTGAAGAACCGCCGCACTCACGACGAGGTCGGCATCCTCGGCATCGCGCGCGGGGTGAACGTCTGGCAGCCGCCCGCCCCCACCAGCCCGCTCCCCGCTCGGTGGCCCGCCACCCCCGCCCC
>CAXTQD010000506.1:0-2294 GCA_964246175.1 uncultured Chthoniobacterales bacterium
GCATCTTGACGACCGCGCCCGCCGTGGATGGCACGTTCGTGGCCGTGGTGCCCGAACCATCCACCTGGGCGCTGCTGCTCGGTGGGGCAGGCTTGCTAGGCATCGCCGCCCGGCGCCGTGCCGTCCGCGTTTGAGCGCCTATCATCAGTACGATCATCCTAGAACCGCCTGACTGGATACCAAGTCCAGGCAGGCGGTTCTTTGCTCGGGCGGTTCGCTTCGATGCGACGGAAGCTGCCAAGAAACCGGTTGGTTCCGATGGTGTTCTTTGTAGGAGTGCAAGGAAGTGGCAGTTCTTCGGACCGGTACCTGGAGATCCTTGCACCGGTCTCGAAAAACAGAGGGTGGTGAGACGACGGCTTCAAAGTGTGTTTACGGTTGCTTTTGCGAACCAACCCAGCGTCTTTGAACGCTTCTGCGCGACAACGAACACGCCACCATGCTAACGGCCTGATCGAGCGATCAAACCGTCTCTTTAGGTTCTGAACCTTTGACGTAGTATTTAAGATCCCGTTTCACGAGCATCTTCTCTCTGACCCATTCATCCACCCCAGACAGGGAGCCGGTGGCTTTGTGGATACTCTCCTGGTCGCATCCCGGGTTTGCCCGGATGAACTCAAACACGACTTTTCTCTCTTCAGTCAAGGCGCGTCCTTCCCTGGCGCGTTGCTCTTCCAGGCTATCACTGTGAGCGATGATCTCCATGTCCCCCCCCCGGTGACTCGGGGCCTTTATCGATGACATGGCGCGGATTGTCGTGCTGGTCCTGATCTTCGGGGTGTTCTTTGGCAGGCATGCTTCTTACGGGTGGCGCGGTTCTCGCCTTCTCGCAACCCGGGAATGCGGCGAAGTTCCCTTAGTGGCACCTTCTCGTTGCCCCCCGCGTGCGAAAGGCGCACGGAACCATCCAGCAAATCTATCATTTCGAGGCAATAGCAGGAGAGAACGCTCCAGAGCGGTTATTTTCCGCCCGCATCCTGCGTAGGGCGGCGGTTTCACAAAACAGAGGATTTGCTAGATGCCTTGTGACCGAGGATAAAGGTTTGTGATCCATTCGGCCACTTTCCCGCAGGACCCTACTCGGCATGATCGTTCGTCCTGCCACGATTGTTGACGCACCCAAGATCGCCCAAGTCCATGTGGAAACCTGGCGCAGTGCTTACCGTGGGCTGATGTTTGACGCTGTGCTAGACGCGCAGAGCACGGCACAGCGCGCCGCGTTTTGGCGCGAGCGGCTCACGCAGGGGAGAGGAACGGTTTTCGTCGCCGAAGATCCCGAGGTGCTTGGTTTTTGCCATCTCGTCCCCTCCCGGGATCAGGACGCCGACGAAGCTGTGGCAGAGATCGCCGCCATCTACGTGCTGAGGGCTTACTGGCGGCAGGGAGCAGGTCGGCTGCTGTGCGAGCGCGCGTTGGCGGCAGCACAGCAGCAGGGCTACCGAGTCGTCACGCTGTGGGTGCTGGCCGCAAACGAAGGAGCGAAACGCTTCTACGAAGCGCAAGGCTTCGGTTTGGATGGAGCGACAAAGACGGAGGAAGCCGTCGACGGGAGTGAACTGCGTGAGCTTCGGCTGCGAAGATGGTTGGCCTAGCGGCGTTCCCGCAAACAGAAGCGGACAGCATGGCGGTACTTCCTTGTGTTCTCGGCTCTGTCCATTGAGCTTGGGGTGAAGAATCTCAAAAATCAGATGATTCTCTAGACGACTGCTATGAGAGCAGTGGTCACGACGTACGTTCACTTCTCATCAGGCGGCACTACGTTTGCTTCCTTTGTAGAGTCTATGACCAACGAGGCCAGCTTCACCTGGGTTTGCGCTGGCTGCCGCAAGTCGTACCGTCGCCCCAAGGCGATCAGGTCATTTGCATGCCCACGTTGTCATAGCGACTGCCGCCGCATCCACTGGTCGGTTGCCATTCCCAGCCCCGGACACGAGCGGCGGTGGCGCGCGTTTGCCAAGCGCAGCTTGCAGACCATCACCGTCCGGCAACACTACGCCGACATCCTGGCGGCGACCTTTC
Source organism: uncultured Chthoniobacterales bacterium (assembly GCA_964246175.1). GTDB lineage: Bacteria > Verrucomicrobiota > Verrucomicrobiia > Chthoniobacterales > SZAS-18 > CAHJWO01. The sequence continues at coordinate 2,020 of CAXTQD010000506.1, forward strand.
CCGTTCGGCCGGACCGCCTAAACAGACGCTTCAGCGAACGCCCGGAGCGTCGCTGAGCGTTGCTCGTCAGGCGTTGCTAGCCATCCATGCTGGACCTCTTAGACACCGTTTTGCCACATGGCACACTGTGGGCCTTTGTTGGTCTCCAGTACTATGGCTGGGGCTGGAACCGAGTGTATGCGCTCTGCGTAGGTCCGAACCAACTAGTCGGTGTGGTGGGCTTAGAGACTGTCTAATAAAGCCGTTTTGCCAGTCGCCTGACCATGAGTTTTGTG
>CAXTQD010000507.1:0-2281 GCA_964246175.1 uncultured Chthoniobacterales bacterium
GGCCTGGTTGGACCCCTTGCCGCCCGGACCCGTGACGAACCGGCCGACAATCGTCTCGCCCGGCCGCGGGAACTCCCCGCACCGGAAAACTAGGTCTTGCATGAAACTACCGACAATCGTGACGCGGGGGGAAGCCATGCCGGATAATAAGAGCCTCGCGCAAAGTCCGCAAAGCCGCTAAGGAGAGAACATGCCTCCCCTTTCCGTGCGCCGCCTGATCGATGACGTGGGACCCGTGGACAAGGTCGGCGTCGAGGCACGGGTGGCCGCGTTCACAACGCGCTCCATCAAAAAGAACACCAAGCTCTGGGGGCTGGCCACCGCGGTCTCAATGGTGGACCTCACCACGCTCGAAGGCCAGGACACCCCGGGGAAGATCGCACAGCTTTGTGCCAAGGCGCTCCACCCGCACCCGCCTGACCCTATCGTGCCACCTGTGGCGGCGGTGTGCGTGTACCCGGCGCTGGTAGCCGAGGCGAAGCGCCATGTCGGGGGCAGCCCGGTGAAAGTCGCCAGCGTCGCCACGGCGTTCCCGAGTGGACAGGCTCCATTGCGTACGCGCTTGGCGGAGGTGAGCGCCGCCGTGGAAGCCGGCGCGGACGAGATCGACATGGTCATCAATCGCAACGCGTTCCTCGCCGGGCACCTGAGCGAGGTGCGCGACGAGATCGCCGCCGTGCTCGAAGCCTGCGGCGAAGCGCGGCTGAAGGTCATCCTCGAAACGGGCGAACTGGACGGCTACGACCAGATCCGTGCGGCGAGTTTCTTAGCCATGCGCGCCGGACTGCGGCCGGGCGACTTTATCAAGACGAGCACCGGCAAGACCAACAACAACGCCAACCTCGCCAACACCCAGGTCATGCTCGAAGCCATCCGCGACTTCTACCTGGAGACGGGCACCCCCATTGGAATGAAGCCCGCCGGCGGCATCCGCACGGCTAAGCTGGCGCTGCACTTCCTCGTGGCGGTCAAGGAGACGCTCGGCGATGAGTGGCTCAACAACACGCGCTACCGTTTTGGCGCGAGCGCTCTGCTCAATGACCTGTTGCGCCAGATCGAGACCCAGCGTTCGGGCGTGTACCAGGCAGCGTACACGTTCTCCGAAGCGACGGGCGGATATTGATCCGCGTGCTACCCGCGCCGCTGGCGCGTGGGCTTGACCTCTTTCTTCTGCGGTGCGATGGCCTCGCGGAGGTCGCGCAACATCGCGGTGTTCACGTTGAACTTCGCCTCCTTCAAGTCGTCCACGCTGCGCAGGCTTTCCAGATCGCTCTGCACGTAGTCGAGTGTCATCAGCGTGTCGAGAGTGTCGAGGATTTCGGCCGCCTCCATGTGCCCCAGGCGCTCCATGAGCGTTTTGCCCGACACCTGTCCTCCGCTGATGCCGAGCGCCTTGACCACGCTGATGTCTCCGCCGCTGAGGCTGATTTCACGACTCATAACACCCGGGAAAAGCAGATTCCGGGCCGGGCGGAACGCGTCGTCTTACTGGACGCTGAACTTCGCCGACTTGAGCTTCTCGCCGCCGACGGACAGATCCACGTGATACTTGCCCGGAGGGAACGCGCCCTTGATCGGGCCGGTCACGTGGAAGTCCGGGTTGTAGGAAGAGGTGTTTGGCAAGGTAATCGCGCTGTTGTAGAACCGCTTGCCTTTCGGCAGCGCCTTGCCGGCGTCGTCTGCGTACCACTCAGCCATCACCTTGTCGCCTTTGCCGCCCGAGACGCTCTTGGTCACGAGATAGACTGCGGTTGTGCCAGCCGGGAAGCTCGTGGTGGTGTTCTTGCCCTTCTCGTCGGTGGCGAGCACGGCGTCGCCGATGGCCTTCTTGCCGCCGTTTTCCACCGCGACCGGCTTGGGCGTCGGGCGGTGGGCGTCAAGCGGCCCGCCGAAGGCACCCTCCGATTCAGTGGAAGGCTTCGGGGTGGCTTGCCCGTAGGACATTCCGACGAACGCAAGGAAGGTAACGGCGAGGAGTGAGGCGGTTTTTTTCATGGCTGGAAGGACGTGTGCAGCCAACCCGGCTGCACATTGGACATCGCGGAAAACGCAGCGGCTGGCCGTGCGCGGGCGTGTTCTTCAGGTGCGGGTGCCCGCGTCGGTTTGCAACCACACCCAGGTGGCGTCGAGGTCTTGAGCGACTTGGGGCTTGATGCCGGCGAGTTCGTCGGCCGTGAAAGGCTTCCCGTCGTCCGGCTGGCGGTTGGCGAACAGGTAATATTTGATCTTCGGCTCTGTGCCGGAACCGCGCACGGCGATCCGGCCGCCACCCTCTAGGTCG
>CAXTQD010000508.1:0-2277 GCA_964246175.1 uncultured Chthoniobacterales bacterium
GAGGATCCAGTGGATGCAGTGAGTCGCTGTGCATGCCGCCATGATGCACGGCACCACGGATGGCCGTTGCGTCAGCAACCACGCCGATTACTCAAGGAAAACCATCCCGCCAAACCAACTGTTTCTTGAAGTGTGGTAGCGCGTAAACTCACGCTGTTCTCAGCGAGGCCGCACCCTAACCACGGCGACTTTCCCCTCTGCTGTGAACTGGACGGTCACATCCGCCATGGCTGCGGAGAACTGACCCTCGTAGCGGTATTCACGGTCGTCGCCCAGTTCCCGGCGGCTGAGCAGGCGAAGCGCCTTCAACTCGCCGAGGGAGGCAACCGAACCTGCCAAAGCATCAACAAACTGCCCGTTGAACCCTCCGCGCAGGTAGGCGAACTCGGTCGCGTCTACCTTCTTAGCGGCGGCCCGCACCAAAAGATCCTGCACTTTCCGAGTGACCTCCGGTTCCCGGTCTTCCATCGGTGTGATGGAAGGCGCAAGCACTGGCTCGTAGAGTGCCATGACACCACGGGCGATACGACCCGGCGAGGCTCCATCACGATTGGTGAACACCGCAACGGCTAGTTCGTCCGCGCCCAAGCGGCGGGCGAAATAGGCGGAGAAACCTTGCCAGGCACCATCGTGGGCGAGGATGGCTTGACCGCCCCATTCCGCCAGAGCCCAGCCAAAGCCATAAGGATAGGTCGCGCCGCTTTTCAGTTGTACCGCGCTTGTCATCGCCTGCCAGCTTTGCTCGCTCACCAGCGCGTGCGTGCGCACGGCCTCCGCCCACTTCGCAAAGTCCAGCACGCTGAAGTACAGCGTGCCGTCGGCGGTGCGGTTGAAGGTCGGGGAAACCCACTCCTGGTTGGCGATCTTGCCTTCGAGCAGGCGGTAGCCCGCCGCCCGGTTAGGCACGAGGTCGGCGTCGCTGCCGATCACGCGCGCCGTCCCCATGCCCAACGGGGCGAAAACGCGCCGTTGCAGAAGGTCGCCATAGAACTCGCCACTCACCCGCTTGATGATGATCCCGAGGAGCAGGTAGCCCGTGTTGCTGTAGGCCCAGCGGGTGCCCGGGGCAAACTCCTGCTTGCACCCGAAGGCAAACTTCAGCAGTTCGTCGTCCGTGAAGTCCAAGCGCAGGTTGAGGTCGGTGGTTTCCTCGTAGTCCTCAATGCCCGAGGTATGGCTGAGCAGGTGGCGCAGGGTGATGTCCTCCCAGGTGGCCGGAGCCTCCGGCAGGTATTTACGAACCCGTTCGTCCAAGGCCAGCTTGCCGTCTTCTACGAGCATCATCACGGCTAGTGCCGTGAACTGTTTGCCGACGGAGCCGCTTTGGAAGATAGTCTCCGGCTTGACCGGTACCTGCCGTTCGAGGTCGGCAAGACCGTAGCCGGCAGCTTTGACGATTTTGCCCCCTTGCATCACGAGCAGGCTTGCTCCGGGGCTGCGTTGTTTTTCCAGTTCTGCGCGGACGTAGTTATCCACCAGGTCCGCGCTGGCTGAGGCAGCAAGCAAAGCTAGCAGCAGCAAGACGGCGGCTAAGCAGACGGTGTTGACGGAAGACCCGACAGGCGGGGAAGAGGATTTCATCAAAGCACCGGACGACGATTTTGCGACAAGAACAGGTTAAAGCTATTTGTCCACCCTGCATTTGGTACCATGGCGAAGCTGCCATTTCAACGGTAGTGGTGGCCTTGGAGCCGGATACGCAACGTGCTGCCTAGCGATTCTGAGAAACCTCCGACATTCAACCCGAGGAAACGCCCTCTGGAGAAAAAGGGTGTCAGAGACGCGCAAGCATGCCAAAAAACTCGGCTCACAAATCAACGTGCCATTTTGTGGTGAACGAAACGAGTTCGTGACACAGTTCGCGTGTGGCTTTGACGGAAGTTTGAGGAATGACAAGCTGGACTGCCGCCTGGCACGCCGGCAAACTCCTGCGCTCCGGCGGCGGATCGCCTACGGCGGCGCCCTCTGGCTGTGGGTGTTAGCCGTCTGGTTTTTTGTCTTGCTGCTGCCGCCCAACTAGAACCAACGGGTGTGCTCGCAACGAGCTTTCGATGGATTGTGAACACACACACAGAGCTTTGATGAAGCCGCGCCGTTGGCGCTCCGGAGGAGCAAGCAGCGCGCAAAAAAGCGGCGCGGCGAAGGCCGGGCTCATGCCTCCAACATGCCGGCACCGGCGGCCCGCGCGCCAACAAAATCCTCGCCGCCGCCGCTCTCACCTTTCATCTTCCTAACATGGACACCCCCCGCCCCCACGTCCGCCAAGGCGACCTCCTG
>CAXTQD010000509.1:0-314 GCA_964246175.1 uncultured Chthoniobacterales bacterium
GGCGGATTGACGGGCAGAGCCGGCAGCACGCGCGGGGTAGCCTGAGCACGCGCGAGCGTGAGGCCTGCGACCAAGGTAAAGAACAGGAAGGCGGCGACTTTCATTCCGTGGAACGGGCGGGAGTGTCCACGAGACGCAACGCCGCGGCAAGCACATCCTCGCGCGGAATGGCCGCATGGCTGCGCTGCCAGAAGGCGCGCTGTCCTTCGTTCCAGCGCCGGGCCAGCGGCGGGCAGGCGATGATTTCGACGCGTTCACCCAGCGCGCGCCCGCGCGGCGCACCGTAGCGAGGTTCCAGCCGGCCGAAGAGTTCG
>CAXTQD010000509.1:324-2257 GCA_964246175.1 uncultured Chthoniobacterales bacterium
GACCCGTTCGACGCGGCCGGAAGCGAGGAGTTCGCGCGCGACCCAGCCGAAATGCTCGGCCGGCCAGCGCAGGTCGTGGGCGAAGGCGGCCGGGTTGACGACGGCGTACGGGCTGCCGCCGTCCGCGTCGAAATCTTCCCAGCCCGCCGCCGTCAGCCGTACCCGCAGCGAACGCCGCCACGACTCAGGCAGATAAACCTCCGGTCGTAAAGGACCCGGCGGCGGATTAATCCCCAGCAGGGCGAGAAGATCGAAGTTGTGCTCCGCTTCGTGTTTGGCTCCTGCCTCGCGGCGGTCAGGGACACGGTCGGTGAGAGTCCGGTCGAGCCAGAAGCCATGCCGGTAGCCGATCCGCCGCGGGATTGCCGCCTGCCGCGCGGCCGATTGGCAGAGCGCATCTGGATGCAGGTGGACGATGGCGGACGGGTTCCAGTGGCGGAACTCGGCGGCGAGCTTCTCGCGCGCGGAGGGTGCGAACGGGTCCGGCAGGCCGACAAACCCGGCGAGCAGCGGGTGGCCGTCGAGCAACGGGCGCATGGTCTCACGCGCCGCAAAGACGAGCCCTTGCTCGGGGCACTGCGCGCGCAGTGCACCGAAGCTGGACGTGGCGATGATCACATCGCCCACGCGGTCGGGCCGACAGAGGAGGATGGGGTTCAAGGCGACGCGAGACAGTCGAGCACTTCCCTTGCGTATTCGTCCCAAGTCTTGAGGGGGCGTGCCACGGCCTCGGCGGTGAGTCGGCCGCGGAGAGCGTGATCGTCGGAGAGAGCGATCATCGCGTCGGCGAGTGCCCGCGGGTCACGCACGTCGGCCGTCAGACAGCCGCCGCCAACGGCGTTCTCAGCCATGACGCCGAAGTTCGCGCACACGCAGGGCCGGCCGAACCACAAACTTTCGATCACCGGTAGCCCGAAGCCTTCCAGTAACGACGGATAAACGGTGAAATCGCACGCCGCGTACAGCGCATGGAGTGCGGCGGGTTCGACCTGTCCGTGCCAACGCAGGCCGGGCAAGGTGCGCTCGGCCTCACGCACCTCCTCCGCGATGGCGTCCATCTCCTTGTAGGGAGCGCCGGCCAGGTCGAGGCGCAGACCCGGCCGTTCCCGGACAGCCAGGGCGAAAGCCGCGAGCAGGGTGCGGTGGTTCTTGCGTGGTTCGAGGGTGGCGACGCAGAGCATTTGCGTGGCGGCTTGCGCCGGATCAAGGATCTTCGGTTCAGTCGTCCGGGGAACGCCTGCGAGGTCGCAGGCGAGCCGACAGATGCGCACGGGCGGGCTGTGCCGACCTTCTGATTCACAAAACCGCTGCCAGCCCTCCGCGCAATACTCCGAGGTGGGCAAGATCAAGTCCGCGTCCGCGAATGCGCGCAAGTAACTGGCGTGCTGTTCCGGCAGCGTCGGCGGCACGAACTCGGGATGATCCACCGGAATCGTGTCGTGTAGAACCACCGCCAGCCGCCACTTCTGCCGGTGAACGTAGTCCACGAGTAGCCGGGCGCGTTTTTTGTACATCAGCTCTGGCATGAGCACCCACGTCCCGGCCGGTGCGCGGCGGTAGAGCGGATGGTGGTGGATCGGCACGAACTTCCCCCGCAATCCCGAGAGCAGCCAGCGCGGCCACGCGAGCGGCTGCGTCCACAAGGCACGCGGCCAACGGTCCAGCCGGTCACGCAAACCGTCGGCGTCCTCACCGACGGAGAGTTCCGGCGGCAGGGGGCGGACGGTGCCCAGGCGGGCGTTCCAGAGGACGAGCCGCACGGAGGCGCGCATCCGTCCGAGCGCACCTGCCAGCGAGCGCACCACTGTCTGGATGCCCGAGCGCGCGGGGTTGCGCGCGGTGTCGCCGACGACGAGGAAAACCGGCCCCATCCGCACGCTACCAGTGCCCGTCGCCGAGGCGGCGCAGGTAGTCGGCGTAGGGGGTCTTGCCC
>CAXTQD010000510.1:0-2255 GCA_964246175.1 uncultured Chthoniobacterales bacterium
GCGTCAAGAACCCCATCCGCCTCGCCCGCGCCGTGCTAGAGCGCACCGTCCACGTCCTGCTCGTCGCCGACGGCGCGGAACGCCTCGCGCGCGACGAGGGGCTGGAGTTCGTGGACGACGATTATTTCACCCCCGCCAAGCACCACGACGCGCGGCCCACGGGCACCGTCGGCGCGGTGGCGCTCGACGCCGACGGCAACCTCGCCGCCGCGACCAGCACCGGCGGCATCCACGAACGCCGTGCCGGCCGCGTGGGCGATACGCCGATCATCGGCGCGGGCACCTACGCCGACAACCGCGCCGGGGCGATCTCGGGCACGGGCCAGGGCGAGTATTTTCTGCGCGCGGTGCTGGCGCACGACATCGCGGCCCGCGTCGAACACGGCGGCAAGTCGCTTGCGGAAGCGGCGGAAGCAGCCCTCCAGGAAAAACTCTCGGCGCGCGGCGGCGTGGGCGGGATCATCGGCGTGGACCGGAGCGGCGTGCCCGTGATGGTTTTCAATACCCCGACGCTGGCGCGTGGCGCGATCACCGGCGCGGATGGCGAGGTGCGCGTGGCGCTGTTCGCGGACGAAAGGTAGGATCACATCATGCGTGCAAAGATTCTCCTGTTCGTCTTGACCGCCCTGTGCGTCGCCGCGCTCGGGCGCGCCGCCGTTCCTGCTAACCTCGCGGTGGACACCACGACGCAGGAACTCGCCCTCACACTGAACGCCCAGGGTACGCAAATCTACGAGTGCCGCGCCGTGGCTGGCGAGGCGGGCAAATACGAGTGGGGCTTCAAGGCACCCGAAGCCGACCTCTTCGATGCCCGAGGTAACAAGGTCGGTCGCCACTTCGCCGGTCCAACCTGGGAACTCACCGAAGGCGGCAAAGTCATCGGCAAAGTCAAAGCGAAGACCGATGCGCCGGACGGCAAGGGCATCCCGTGGCTCCTGCTCGATGTGGCCGAAAAGAGCGGGCCGGGCGTGTTGGGCAAAGCCGTGAGCATCCAGCGCGTCAACACGGTCGGCGGCCAAACTCCGACCGAACCCGCCGACGCATCGAAAGCGGGCCAAACCCGCCGTGTGGACTACACGGCCACCTACCTCTTCTACGTCGCTAAGCCGTGACGACGGCCAACGAACGGCGGCGCACGCGGCTGCAACGCGTCGGGGTTCTCGTGCTGGCGGCGGGTTTGTGCTTGGGTTGCTTCCTCTACTGGCGCGCCTCCCGGATGGACCCGGAGGATAGTGACGAGGCCGTGCTTCAAGAGCAGACGCAATCCCGTGCCTACGAACTACAGGTGCAAAAGAACGTCGGCACCATCGGCCTGCTGACGAGCCGCTGGTCGGATGAACTCGGCTCGCCGTCGGCGGTGGCCATCGAGGTCATGCTGGTGGCGGCCCTCGTCGCCGGGGCTTGTTTCCTCCTGGCGGCGTACCCGCCGCCCGGCGAGGGATGACAAAAGCAACCGGCCAAAAACGTTTCCTCGCGCGAAGGTTTCTCCGACGCCTGCCTTTCGTCCCATGCTGAATCTACTTCTTCCCCGCCGGCTGGCCGCCGGTGCGCTCACCGCCGCTCTCCTGAGCATGTCCACTCACGCTCACGCCCAGGACGCCCGCCGCTTCCACTACCCGGACGCGGTCAAGGTCGACCACACCGATGACTACCATGGTACGATTGTCGCCGATCCGTACCGCTGGCTGGAGGACGCCAACTCGCCGCAGACCCAGGCGTGGATCGAGGCCGAGAACAAGGTCACCTTCGACTACCTGCGCCACCTGCCCGAACGCGAGGGCATCAAGCAGCGCCTGACCCAACTTTGGGACTACGAAAAGTATGGAGTGCCCTTCAAGGAAGGTGGCCGTTACTTCTACGCGAAGAACACCGGCCTCCAGAACCAGAGCGTGATCTACACCGCCCCGGCGCTCGACGCCGAGCCGACCGTCCTGCTCGACCCCAACAAGCTCTCGGCCGACGGCACGGTCTCCCTGAGCAGCTACCACCTCAGCGAGGACGGCCGCTACATGGCCTACGGGCTGAACACCTCCGGCTCGGACTGGATCGAGTGGCACGTCAAGGAAGTCGCCACCGCCCAGGACCTGCCCGACGTGCTCCGGTGGTCGAAGTTCTCCGGTGCGGCCTGGACCAAGGACGGCAAAGGCTTTTTCTACAGCCGCTACGACGCGCCCGACGAGAAGGCACAACTCCAGGCGGTCAACTACTTCCACAAGATCTACTACCACACCGTCGGCACCCCGCAGGACCAGGAC
>CAXTQD010000511.1:0-229 GCA_964246175.1 uncultured Chthoniobacterales bacterium
ACGTTCGTTAATCTCGTTGTAGAAGGCTCGGTCGGTATCTGCCTCGGTGACAACCATCGACTCGTAGAACAATCCATTTAGCAATCCCGTCGAGCGGAGAAGCGGATTACGCATCAAATCGAGGATCTCCGTGCTCGGCAGAACGCGGGCAGTAGCTACGCGCTCCCGGTATGTCAATCGAACAATGGTACCCGGCACACCTGCTTGGATACAACCCATCACAAACGGA
>CAXTQD010000511.1:304-1855 GCA_964246175.1 uncultured Chthoniobacterales bacterium
TCGCCAGCGATGACCTCGGTAATGATGCCGATGAACGCCTTCATGCCGTCGCTGGTAGAAGCTACCAGTTGCGCAGCACCGTGGAAGGCGACAGCCTTTGCGTCCAGACCTCGTTCTTCAACATCGTCCACCGGGGGACGTCCAGATAATCTTATTCGAAGATTCCCTATGTTTGTAGGGTCTAGTACTACTCCGTTATTGATCTTCAGGAAAGCAAAATGCTAAGGGGATGGTAAAGTTCGGGCATGAGAAGTCAAGGCAGTGCTTCAGAGTTGGAGCGGCGCAGGCAACTGGCCGTCGCCCGCGTAAACGAAGGCTATCCGCAGGCGGAAGTGGCCGCGTTCCTGGGTGTACATCCGGGCACGGTGAGTCGTTGGGTGTGCATCGCGCGGGAGCGAGGAGCCGACGCGCTCAAGGCCAAGCCGACGCCGGGCAGGCCGCGCAAACTCACCGCTCGCCAGGAAAAGACCGTGTTTTCTTGGATCGCCAAACCGCCCACGATTTTCGGCTTTGCCACCGACCTTTGGACGAGCCGACGGCTGGCCGTGCTCATCGAGCAGCGGCTGGGTATCCGCTTCAACAGCAACTATCTCGTCGAGTGGCTGCGCGCACGAAAGCACACCCCGCAGAAGCCCGACCAACCCGCCCGGGAGCGCGACGAGGCAGCGATTGCCCGCTGGCGGGACGAGGACTGGCCACGCCTGCAAAAAAAGCCCGGGAACAAAAGGCTCACCTTGTGCTGATCGACGAGAGCGGCTTCTTTTTAAACCCGCTGGTGCGGCGCACCTGGGCACCGAAAGGAAAGACCCCCGTACTGCGCTCCTGGGGCAGGCACCGGGACAAGGTCTCGGTCATCGCCGCCCTGAGTGTCGCCCCCACCTTGCGGCGGCTGGGCCTCTACTGGCTGGCCGACCCGAAAAACTACGTCACCGCCGAGACCGTGGTAAAGTTCCTGCGCGAAATCCTCAAGCATCTGCGCGGACGGGTCATCATCGTTTGGGATGGAGGCAGCAACCACAAGGGGCCGCTGATCCGCGCCTTCTGCGCAGGCCACCCACGCTTGCACCTGGAGCGCCTGCCTGCCTACGCCCCGGACCTCAACCCGGTCGAACAGGTCTGGAGCCATCTCAAGTACGGCCGGATGCCCAACTTCGTGCCCGAAAGCCTGGCCCATCTCGACCAAACGGTGCGCTCCCACCTCCACAGCGTTGGACAAGCCCCGGGCCTGCTCAAAGCCCTCTGGCATGGCTCCAAACTACCCTTCCCACCTTCCATCTTTACTTAACTGAAGATCAATAACGGAGTAGTACTACGGGCTTTTGGCCTCGCACGGGTTCGGGTCCGCCGCAACGCGAGTGGCTTTCAACAAGGGAGCAGAAAACATCTTGATGACCCTCGACACTTGAGAAGAGCGTTTATTCGGTTGGACCAGCACTATGCTGACGTGTCCATCACCCGGCGATAAACCGCCAGGGTGCGATCTACCATTTTCTGTGCCGTGAACTCCTCTTCCACTCGTCGTCTTGCTGCTTGTCCGAAGCGGGTTCTCAG
>CAXTQD010000511.1:1913-2224 GCA_964246175.1 uncultured Chthoniobacterales bacterium
CTGTGTCCGGGACGTTGCCCAGCAAATGGACGCGGTCATTCAATCCCGCCGCCGTGATTTCTGCTCGGAGCACCTTTTCCAGGGGACCCTCCCCGATGATCAACAGGTTCGCGTGAGTGGGAACCCGACGCATGGCGCGAACCAACACATCAAATCCCTTGTAGTACACCAGCCTTCCGACGGCGAGGATCAGCGAGCCGCTGAAACGTTGGCGGATGGTCGCCACGGCACTCGTGTCGGGATTCTCGTACGGTTCGGGTTCGAGTCCGTAGGGAACCAGCACGCAACGCGCGCGATGCCCCGCTAATACA
>CAXTQD010000512.1:0-2221 GCA_964246175.1 uncultured Chthoniobacterales bacterium
TGGCCAGCCTGTGTACTTACGAGCAGTTGCGTTCGTTTGAATAATATCATGCGTCGAGATACCTTTCGAAGTTCCAAGGATTTTGGCTGCAAATGAGTAATAACCAAGTTTGATCTTTGCAGAATTCTCGTCTGGTAGTGAATCATTCAATGAAGCCCATCTTGATTTTGCCGCCTCAACGAAAAGATCAAGTTGGTTCTGCGCACTTGGAGGTGCCGCAAAGGCTAAATCAGCATTTCCTCCTAAGATGCTGCGAAGCAGAACAACCATTTCCTCTCGCTGATTTGAGAGAACACGCCGCAAAAGAGCGTCCCACTCAGCGGCGTTAATAGGTGCACGGCTTTCTGGACCTACTGCTCGAATGTAGTAGGTATTTTGTTTCAGGACACCGCCGGGAGTAGAGCTGTCTGATCTAATTGGAACTCTTGACTGCCCGCTAACGCGTACGAAGGGATGTTCTTCACCAGTTACAGGGTGCGTTTGCAATGTCACTTCTACATGAAACGCTGGTTCTGCACGCCTTTTAATACTACTCCGTTAGCTGATCGGAGAGGGTAAAAGGGCGGCAGTAGGGGCAGTCGTGTTTGGCGAGGGGAGCGAGCAGACGTTGGAGGGCGCGGCGGACGGCAGGCACGGTGATCAGACCCGGCGCGGCGACAGGCTTTTTTTCGGCGGTGGCTTCTGCTTGGCGCGGTGTTGTTCGAGCGCCAGGAAGCCAAAGGCGAGCATGACCAGCGTGGCGTGGTGATGAAAGCCGCGCCAGGAGCGACCCTCGAAGTGGTCCAGGCCCAGCTCTTCTTTCATCTGCTGGTAGCCTTGCTCGATCTTCCAACGCTCGCGCCAGAGCCGCACCGCCCGCAGGCGCGAGGTGCCCGCAGGCAGGTTGCTAAAGGCGTACTTGATGGTGCCATCGGGCTGCTCCTCGATCAGCAGCCAGAACGCTTCTTCGTGGGCGCAGCCGCCCGTGGCCCAACCATGGGCGGGCCATACTCGCAACCAGGCAAAGCGTCCCGCCATGGGCCCCTTGGTGCCCGCACGCCAGGTGACTTTGCGTAGCGGAGTCTTGGCCGCCACCTCGCGCAGACTCAGCGGCCGAGGGCTGTCCGCTTCCAAGCGGTGGTGGAGGCGGGGGCGGGCGCGACGGCTTGGTCCCGGTGCCTGCCAGCGTGGCTTCTCGGTAAAGACGACCATCTCGCCCGTCACGCCCAGCACGTAGTGCCAACCCCGCTCATCCAAGCCTGCACGCAAGGGACCGCTCACCCCGTAGCCGCTGTCACCCACGACCACCTGGCCGGGCAACACGTTCTCCGCAAGGACGGCATCGAGCAACTCCAGAGCGATCTCGCCCTTGGAGAGCGCCCGTCGCTGGTCCTCGGGCACGCCCGCCTTGTCCAGCCGAGCGGGAGCCTCCAGCCAACTCTCGGGCAAAAACAGGCGCAGGCCCAGCGGCACGTGGCCCGCCTTGCCGACGTAGTGCAGGCTCACCGCCGCCTGGCAGTTGGCCTTCTTGCCCAGGGCTCCGCAGTACTGGCGCTGCACGCCCACCGAGTGGGTGCCTGCCTTGGGGAAGGTCGTGTCGTCGAGCACGAACACGCCCGCCCGGTCAGCGAAGCTCTTCGCCATCAACGCGCGGTAACGCCGACCGATGGCTGCCTCGTCCCACGAGCTTTGACTGACGAACTGCTGCAAGCCCTGGTCGGGATCACTCGTGCCAGCCAAGGCGGCAGGCAGCGTGATGCGGCGGCTCAAAGGCTCGATGCTCTTGCGCTCGCCATCCTGCAACAAGCCGGTGAGGTACACCTCACACCAGGCCCGCTGGCGCGGGCGGTTGAAGTCATCGGCAAAGTGCGCGGCGTACGCTTCCAACCGGTGTAGCGCGCCCGCATCCAGATCCGGGGTAAAGGTCCTGTTCATGGCTGCCGCCATGAACCACCGCCTTCAACCCTCGTCAAGAGCTAACGGAGTAGTATTAGAACCTGTTGAGTTAAAGGGTTGTTGATTGAGCGGGCTGCTGGCAGGTTGCCGGATGAGTTATCCAAGTGACCCGAGCGACGAGCAATGGGCAAAGATCGCGCCGTGTTTTGCGCGGCCCGACCCGCGCGGGGCGCGTGAGAAGTATCCCAAGCGGCGCGTGGTCGAGGCCTGCTTGTACCGCCTGCGCGAGGGGTGCCGCTGGCGCGCGCTGCCCCACGACTTTCCGCCCTACGACACGGTCTTCGAC
>CAXTQD010000513.1:0-2168 GCA_964246175.1 uncultured Chthoniobacterales bacterium
AATCTCGTGTGCCTGCTCCTGCGCGAACTCGACGGTGGCCGGGCGGGGCTGGTGACGTTCGTGCGCGGCCTGCCGGACACGACGTACGACGAGGCGCGGGGCGCGGCGGCGCTGGGCCGGCAGTTCCCGGAATTAGCCAAGCCTGATAGCCTCGACAAATGGTGGACGCTCGGGTTGGCGCGCCTGTCCGAGAACGACCGGCACCTGATCTTCTCCGCGGCGGAAACCGAGGGACGACTCCAGCGCTCGCTGACTTTTACGGCCCCCGCTGACCCCAAGCGCAAGCTGCCGGCGAAGCAGTACGCGGTGGCCGAGTTCAAGGAATACGGCGAGCGCAAGAACAACCGTCGACTGCTCGAAGGCACGCGCGAAGCATTGGCGGCGCTCAGCGGGCAAGCGAGCCCGCTCTACCGCCAGATCGTCGTGGACTACGAGGAAGTTGTCGCCGGCCTGATACGCAACCGCACCGAAGGTGTGGACGAAAAGCTCCGTCAACTCGTCGCCCAGCGCCGCGACATGCTCAAGTACCGCGACGAAATTGCCGATTACATGAACTGGTACGAGGCCACCCAGGCCACGGCGCAGAGCGGGTCTTTCGAGGATTACTTCCACACGGTCCACCAGCTCGACGCCGCTGAACCCGTACACCGGCCGGACGCGATCTCGGTGTACCTAGACGGGTTGGGTACGGAACTGCGCTAGCGCGCCGTGCATCGCATCATCGCACTGTGGGCGTCACGGAGGGCCTTGCCGAGTAGGTAAGTGCACGCTGGCAAATGCACACGGCTTTAAGGTGACGCAGCACCCGCTTGCCGACGCAAGGTCGCTTGCAGGGCAGCAAATTTCGGGTCGTGGATCATTTCCAAGTACTTCCTGGCTTCGTCCGGTTGGCCTAGTTTGAGGCTGATGCGGGCAAGGTGCCCAAGGGCGAAATCAGGCGCGTCCGCGGAGAGCGCCCGGACGTGTTCCCACGCGTCGCGCGCCTCCTGCCAGTCAGGGTCAGGCACACCGTAGAAGGTTTCGGCGTACCCGCGGGCGTACTCGATGTTGCCGCTTGCATGATCACGTGCGCTCCGCAACTCCACGAGCGCCTTGCGGATCGTCGCCGGTTCGTCGGGTAGGTCCGGTAACCCGGTGAGTTGGTGACGAAACAGGTACAAAACGTTGCCCAATTCGAAATGGTAGCGTGCCACCTCCGGCCGGGCGGCAACGGCGCGCCGGAACTGCTCGCACGCCGCCCGGGGCAATCCTTCGCGCAGCCGTGCGCCACCGAGGGCGCTGGCGGTTTCGGCGTCGGACGGGTCGAGGGTCTGGACCGCCTCCCACTCGGTGACCGCGCCGGCCGTCTGACCTTCTCGCCAGTAGTGATTGCCCGCTGCCTTGCGAACGGCGGCCTCCTGCGGGTAGCGGCCGACCAGCCTGCGGAAGAGGGTATCCAGCCGTCGGTTGGCCTCGTCCGCCTCGGCCGCACGGTTGGGAGGAAGGAGGGCGACCGTTGCTTCGGACAGGCGCAGGGCGTTCAGTTCCTGCTGCCAGTCGGGCGGGGGAGGCTCCGTCGCCGCGCCGGACACGCTCCACCGCAGCGCCGCCGCGACGGTCAACCCTGCGACAAACTTCCCCCGGGCACAGGTTTGACAGAAAAGAACGGCGGCGCTATTCATGGTCCCGCCAAAGAACTTCCGTGTCCCGGAACGCTCTGGCAAGGCTTTGTCCATGTTCTCTCTGACCCTCCGCGAACAGTTCCTGGTGCTGGGCGTCCTTTTCGCCCTCGTCACCGGCGCGGCGGTCAAACATTGGCGCGACGCCCGCCGCACCAGCGACGCTCCGGCTGTGGCGCAGACCGGCGGCCCCACGCACAACCCTTGAAGATGAACGCCTTCGATCCGTTTTCGGCCAAGGTCGATGTCATCATTGCCCGCGATGGACGTTTTGACCGCGAGGCGTACCTGTTCGTGCGCGACGCGCTGGAATTTACCACGCGCAAGTGCAAGAAAAAGGCGAACGACCCTTACGCGCAGCAGCACGTCAGCGGCCAGCAGCTCCTCGAAGGCGTGCGCCAGTACGCCCTGGAACAATACGGCCCGATGGTGCCGACCGTGTTCGAGCACTGGCGGGTGCGTTCGTGCGAGGACATCGGCGCGATCGTCTTCAACCTGATAGAGGCCCGG
>CAXTQD010000514.1:0-2165 GCA_964246175.1 uncultured Chthoniobacterales bacterium
CTGCCCGGCCCCGAGCGCCGCGCGCACGGCGATCTCCTTGCGCCGGCCGGCGAGGCGGGCCAGCAGGAGGTTAGCCACGTTGACGCAGGCGATCAGCAGCACGCAGCCCACCGCCGCCGCCAGCGTGTAAAAGGTCGGCCGCGAATCCCCCGCGATCTCGTCGCGGAAAGGGATCGCCTTCAGCGCCATGCCCGCGTCCACGTGGTCGGGGAAGGCCTGCCGATAGCGGGCGGCGATCACCCCCATCTCCTCGTGGGCCTGCCGGACGCTGACCCCGGGCCGGAGGCGGGCGGTGACGTTGAACATCCCGCTGCCTTGCCGGACCATGGCCGGCGGCACCCCCGTCGTGTCGAAGGCGCGCGGCAGGAAAAACTCCGACTCTTCGTAGGGGAACGCCAACGGCGCGTCCAGGATGCCCACCACGGTGTACGGCTTGTCGTCGAGGGTCAGGGAGCGGCCGAGCAGCGATGGGTCGCCGCCGAAACGCCGCTGCCAACAGCCCACGCTGACGACCACCACGTCCGGTCCACCCGGGCGATCCTCGTCCGCCAAGAACGTCCGGCCGAGGCGCGGCGTCACGCCGAGGGTCGCAAAGAAGCTGGCGCTGACGTTGGTGGCGCGGATCGACTCGGGGTCGCCGTGGCCGGTCAGGGTGACGCGCCAGCCGTTGTCGACGGCGAGGGCCTCGAACACATCCTGGCCATCGCGGATCGCCTCGTAGCGCGGGTAAGAGACAGCGAGTTCCCGGAGTTCGGGACCGCGCTCCGGCGCGCTGGACCACACGCGCACCAACCGGTCGGCCTCGCGGTAGGGCAACGGGCGCAGCAGCGCGACGTCGATGATGCTGAAGATCGCCGTGTTTGCCCCGATGCCCAGCGCGAGGGTCAGGATGGCGACGCCGGAGAAGATCGGCTGGCGCAGCAACAGCCGCGCGGCGTAACGCAGGTCTTGGAGGAACGTTTGCATAGGGCTCCTTGCCACGCTCCACCACGTTGCGTGCCACGGCTATGCCCGCAGGCAGCGACCCACTTCACCGGCGGCGGACGGTCCCGAAAATGGAACGCGCGCGTCCCAATGATGGGACGCCCTTACTTCTCCATCCAGCCGTCCTGCAAGCGGATGACCCGGCTGCTGCGCGCGGCGTTGGCCTCGGAATGCGTGGCCTGGATGATCGTCATGCCCCCGGCGTTGAGTTCCTGGAAGAGCGCCATGATTTCGTCGCCCTGCGCGGAATGGAGATTGCCGGTGGGTTCGTCGGCGATGAGCAGTTTGGGCCGGGCGATGACGGCGCGCACCACGCCGACGAGTTGTTGCTGGCCACCGGAGAGCTGCGCGGGGTAGAGGTCTTTTTTGCCGACGATGCGGAAGCGGTCCAGCGCGTCGCCGATGATGCCGGCACGCTCGGCCGGCTTGTGGTCGCGGTAGGAGAGCGGCAGGTCGAGGTTCTCGTAGACGGTCAGGTCGTCGAGCAGGTGGAAGCTCTGGAAGATGAACCCGACGTTGGCGTTGCGCAGCGTGTTGCGGTCTTTGGGTTTGAGCCGGTGGACGGGCTGACCGTCGAAGTCGTACTCGCCCTCCCACGCAGCGTCCTGCATCCCGAGGATGTGCAGGAGCGTGGACTTGCCCGCGCCGCTCGGACCCATCAGCGAGATGAACTCGCCCTCGCGGATTGTGAGGCTGATGGAACGCAGCAGGTAGAGAAAGGTCCCGCCGCGTTGGTCCACGCGTTTGGCGACGTTGCGAAGCTCGATCATGGCGGCCATTCTTCCGTCTGTTTTGTGCCCGGCGCAACTCACGGCAGCGCGCCGGGGTCCAGCCGCGCGAGCATCGCCTGGAAGTCGGCGCGGTTCCGTACAGCATCCCACGCCGGATCGTAGCGGAGCTGCCCGTAGTCGGGTCCGCCGGGAAGGTCCTGCAAAATCTTCAAACGCGCCGTCGCCTCATCCCCCTCGCCCGCCCACGCCTCGATCTGCGCCAGCGTGCCGAGCAACGCCGGGCCGTCCATGGCGTCGCGGTCCACGGGGCGGAGTTCCACCGCGCGCCGGCCCGCGCGCAGGGCATCGTCCTTGTTCCCCAACCCGGCGTCGGCCAACCCGAGCAGCGTCAGCGCCGCGGGGTCGTCGGGGTGTTGCGCGACGTTGGCGGCGGCGCTCGCCCGCGCCTGG
>CAXTQD010000515.1:0-2138 GCA_964246175.1 uncultured Chthoniobacterales bacterium
GTTCGGACAACTCCGCCGGCGCGGGCGTCCAGGCGGACCTGAAGACATTCACCGCGCTGGGTGTGTACGGGTTGACGGCCGTGACGTGCGTGGTCGCCGAAGTGCCCGGCAAGGTGTTCAGTGTGCAACCGGTAGACTTTGCAGTGATCCGTGACCAGGTGCATTCATCGCTAGGGGCATTCCCTGTCCGGGCAATCAAGACGGGGATGCTGTATTCACGCACGATCATCGAACTCATCGCCGACCTGTATGGAGCGCTGGACGCAAAAACCCGCCCTCCGCTCGTGGTTGATCCTGTGATGGTGGCAACGAGCGGCGATGCCCTTTTGGAACCAGAGGCGGTGACGGTTTACCAAGAACGGCTGTTCCCGCTGGCGGCGCTCGTGACACCCAACCTCGACGAAGCCAGCACCCTCCTGGGAGGCCAGGCGATCCGCGGCGAGACCGCGATGCGAACAGCGGGCCGCGCACTGGCCGCGCGCCACGGCACGGCGTTTCTGATGAAGGGCGGCCATCTCGGCGGCGACACGGCGCTCGACGTGCTCTGCCTGCCTGGCGGTGACACGCATGATTTCGCCTCGTCGTTCCTGCGTGGAGTTTCGACCCACGGCACGGGCTGCACATACTCGGCGGCCGTGGCGGCGGGACTGGCGTACGCCAACGACCTGCCTGACGCCATCGGACAAGCTAAGGCGTACATGAACGCTGCCATCCGCCAGCACTACCGCTGGGGAGAAGTCACCGCCCTGCGCCATTCCATCGAACCCTCTCCATGAACGTCCTCATCATCGGCGGCGGCGGCCGGGAACACGCCCTTGCCTGGAAGCTTTCGCGTTCGCCTGACGTGAAGCAAATCTTTTGCGCCCCGGGCAACGCTGGTACCGCGCGTCTCGGCGAGAACGTCCCGCTCAAAATCACCGACGTGGACGGCCTGCTGCGTTTTGCACGCGAACGGTCCGTGGACTTGACGGTGGTTGGTCCCGACGACGCGCTGGCGGTGGGCGTGGTGGACCGGTTCCAGGCGGATGGACGCCGCATCTTCGGCCCGACGCGCGCGGCGGCGCGGCTGGAATCGTCGAAGATCTTCTCGAAGGAGTTTATGCAACGCCACGGGCTCCCGACGGCAGCAGCAGGACGCTTCGAGCGCGCCGACGAGGCAGTCGCCTTTTGCCGCGAACGCCGCGGCCCGCTCGTGGTCAAAGCCGACGGTCTGGCAACGGGCAAAGGCGTCATCATCGCGCGCGATCCCGACGAGGCGATCAAGGCGGTGGACGAGATGATGAACGCCGGACGCTTCGGCGACGCGGGTCGGCGGGTGCTTGTCGAGGAGTTTTTGGACGGTCGGGAAGTCTCGCTGCATGCCCTCCTCGATGGTCGCCACTATCACCTGCTGCCCACCGCGCAGGATTACAAGCGGATCGGCGAGGGCAACACCGGTGAGAACACCGGCGGGATGGGCAGCGCCTGCCCACCGCCGCAGGCGCTCGACGCCGGCACCGAGCGGCGCGTCCACGACGAGATCATGCGGCCCTTCATGGCCGGAATGCACGCGGAGGGCATCGACTACCGCGGCCTGCTGTTCCCGGGCTTGATGCTCACCGCGGAGGGTCCGCGCGTGCTGGAGTTCAACGCGCGCTTCGGCGACCCGGAAACCCAGGTGATCCTACCACGCTTGCAGTCCGATGTGCTGCCCGTGTTGGAGGCGACGATTGATGGCCGCTTGGACGCCGTAGACCTGGCATGGGACCCGCGACCGGCCGTGTGCGTGATCCTGGCTTCGGCGGGCTATCCCGGCGCGTACGAGACAGGCAAACCCATCACAGGATTGGAGACGGTGTCGACGGACAGCGACGACCTGTTCGTCTTCCACGCCGGTACGCGGCTCGATGGGGATCGCGTCGTCACTTCCGGAGGGCGTGTGCTCGGCGTGACGGCCCTCGGCCGCGACCTCTCCGAAGCCCGCGGCCGCGCGTACGAGGCCGCCGAACGCATCACCTTTGAGGGCCGCTCCCTCCGGCGCGACATTGCGGCGGCCGGCCGGCTCGCGTAAGGTGCGCGCCGTCATGCTACCCGGACGCCTTCGCCGTTTCGCCGTTCTGGCCGTCAGCGCCGGTTGGCTGGCCGCGACGCCCCTCGCC
>CAXTQD010000516.1:0-2125 GCA_964246175.1 uncultured Chthoniobacterales bacterium
GGTCTGGACGGTCGCCTCGATGGTGGGCAGGTCCGCCGTGGCCTGGAAGAACATCAGCGCGGCAATCTCGCGCAGGGCACGGCGGAAGTCCGGTACGGCGGTAGCCCCATCGCGCAGGAGGCCGAGTTTGACCTGCACGAGCGGGTGGTCGATGACGGTGAGCATGGAGCGAAAAGGGCGGAGCGCGTGGGCAGGGAGAAGTTGCGCGGTTTGCTACAGCGTTCTTGCGGGTTGACCGTTCCCGAGTCAATCTCCGTTTCTTTTTTGCCGCCATGCCTTTTGACGCTTTGTTCATCCGCCACGCCGAAAGCCTCGCCGACGTGGGGGCAACCACCGACCATCCCGCCCAGTATGCTCTGACCGAACGCGGCAGGCAGCAGGCGGCGACCTTCGCCAAGGCCACGGTGGTCGTGCCGCGGGTGATCGTGCATTCATCCTACCTGCGCGCGGAGCAGACCGCGCATCCGCTGGCGAGCCGGTTTCCGTCCGTGGGCGTGCTCAAGCTGCCGATCCACGAGTTCACCTACCTCGATCCCGAACGGTGGAAGGGCACCAACAACCGCCAGCGCCAACCTGCCGTGCAGGCGTACTGGGCGGCAGCCGACCCGCGCACCCAAGACAGCGAGGCGGCGGAGTCGTTCTACGAGTTTTTCGCGCGGATCGAGGCAACGCTAGCGTGGCTGGAAAAGACGAACACGGGACCGGTCTTCCTGTTCAGCCACGAACTGTTCATCCGCGGGCTGATGTGGCGCACGCTCATGCCTTCACTCGAAGGGGCGGCCAGCACGATGGCGGCGTTTCGCGCTTGGCAGCAGACCGCGCCGCTGCCGCCGTTGTCGATGACGCGGCTCATCAGCAACCAATCCGGCGAGATTGTGCTGGCGCCGCCGTTCCGCTTCAAGCTGACGAGCGTGGAGGCCAAAGAGTTGCCGACGGCGTAGGGACCTCGGCGCATAGCGGGACCTTCGCGCGCATGATCTCCCATCCCGTTGTCACCGCTCAGCAGAGGGTGATCGCCATTGTCGTCGCCGTGGCGCTGGTTGCCTCCTTTGCCATCGTCATGGTTGCCGGCGGACATGGTGCCGGACCGGTCGGGTTGCTGCTCGTCCTCGGCAGCTTTTCGGCCTGGGGTTTGCACATGACGCTCGGCTGGGTCGGCGTGCTCCTGACGCTCGCAGCGTTGTTTTGCTCCCGGACCCGTTCGCACACCGAACTCGCATGGAATGGCCTGGTGGGCCTCGCGGCGGCTTGGCTTCTGTTTCTCACGGCATCGGAGGACAGGGGGTTTACCTTCCTGTTTTCCCTCCCGTTCCTGGCGCTCTCCGTCGTCCGGGGATTCCAGTTGCGGAAGCTACAGAAAACCCCGCTGTGATCGGTCCCGCAAGGTTCAGGGCGTCCGCGTGCCGCCTGCGGGGTTGAACACCCCGTTGAACACCTCGCGCAACTGCGGCGCGAGGCTCACCAGCCTTGGGAAAACGCCTAATTGCGGGTCCGCCTTGAGCGCCGCGTGCTGCGTCGGGCGGAAGATCCCGCCGCGCGCGTTGGCGTAAGTCGCCAAAGCCAGCAGCGGGAAGTTGTTCCGGTACATGTCGTACTTGAGGTAGAACACCTTCGGGAACCCCGTGCCCGTGATCTCGTCCTCCGTCCACGAACCATCGGCGTTCTGGGAGTCGATGAGGTACTGCAACCCGCGCTGCACCGTGGAGGAATCCAGGTCGCCGCACGCGCAAAGTCCCATGAGTGCCCAAGCCGTCTGGCTAGCCGTGCTCGGGCCGCGACCCTTCAGCGTCGGGTCGTCGTAGGCCTTGCAGGTCTCGCCCCAGCCGCCGTCCTCGTTCTGGCAGCTTGCCAGCCAGTCGTGGCCGCGTCGCACCCAAGGCTCGGTCATGTCGTAGTCCATGGCCTTGAGGCCGCGTAAGACCTGCCAAGTGCCGTAGATGTAATTGACGCCCCAGCGTCCGTACCACGAACCGTCGTCGCACTGGGTCTTCCGCAGGTGGTTGAGGGCCTTGACGACGCGCCGGTCGCGCTTGTCCCAGCCGAGGTAGCCGAGCAGTTCCAGCGTGCGGCCGGTCAGGTCGGAGCAGGAGGGATCGAGGATGGCGTTGTGGTCGGCGAAGGGTAC
>CAXTQD010000517.1:0-2115 GCA_964246175.1 uncultured Chthoniobacterales bacterium
GGCGTTGATCGGAAAAGGCGTCCGCTCCGCGAGCGTCGGCCCCACCGTGGATCACGAGGGAGATGTTCACCGCCCGGACGTTGGCCGACGCCCCCAGCTTTGTCCAGCGCGCTTGCCCAGCCTCAGTGCCGCAGCGCCTCGGCGAGCGCGGGGTCGGAGGCCATCCGCTCCTCGACCTCGTCGGCGACATCCGCGCAGCGGGACAACTCGGCGGCCAACGCCGGGCGCTGGGCAGGCGCGCGCCCACCAACGAACGCCGCCGCCGCGCGCATGAACGCCGCACGGGCGTTGCAAAGGTCCACCGTGCGGAAGTCCAACCGGGGCCGCAAGGCGTCCAGGCCCGCCGCCGCGTTGGTGAGTTGTTGGGCATCGGTGTTGTTGAGCGTCCCCTTGTCGTGTAGTTCGTCCAGGGTCGACTCTGTGAGCCGGTTCAACTCGTCGAGCGACGTGTAGACCGAGAGCGTGCCGGGGGCACGCCCCTCCAGGGTACGCAGCATCGCCGCGGCCGAGGCGTGTCCGGGGCAAAGGCGCAGAACCTCCCGCAGCGTGGGCGCCAAGTCGACCTGGGCCGCACCGAGGCGCTCGGTTCCCTCACCCAGCCGGCGTTGCACGGTGGCGAAGAGGTCAAGGGCCGCCTGCACGGTGGCCGACCGGTCCGCGCGCATGACCGCCAGCGCCTCGTCGAGCGTGTCCACGGCGACAATTTGAACCTTCCACATCGTGTTGGCCGGGAAGAGGAACGGCACGTCGTCCACGTCGCGGGCGTTTTCCTTCGGAATGGCGACCACCCGGCGACCGGCGGCCTGGGCGGCGCGGATTTTCCAAGGCACGCCGCCGACCGGGCACACCCGGCCATCCACGGCGATGGCTCCGGTCATCGCCGCATCGTCGGCCAGCCGCAGCGCATCGTAGAGCGTGTAGAGCGCCAGCGTGAAGGCCGCGCCCGCCGACGGTCCGTCCTTGCGCCGGGAGTTGTCAGCGAAGTTCAGGACCAGACGCTGGCCCAGCCCCGTGCCGGGTGGCGCAGCTTGACCGCCCGCCATGCTTCCTGAAGCGCGTCGCGCATGGTGTCGCCCACCGGGACCGCGGTGAAGACGCCCGTCTCCTGCTGGCCGCGCGCTTCGGTGGCGGTGACGATGATCTCCTGCACCCGGCCTGTCCGCCCGCCGTGCGGTAGGTTAACGATGCTCAGGCCGCTGATCCTGACCTGGCGCTTGAAGAGCGGCAACGCCTCACTGCCGGGCGCGGACTGGTGCCGCAGGAACGCCCAGGCGGGGACGAAGTTCAGCCGGGCACAGGCGCTCTTCTCGTACCGGGCGGCGGCGCTGTTGGGGTCGAGGTCGGCGGCGATGTCGCTCAGGCAGCCGGCGAGCGTGCCGTCGTCGGCCCCGCCGCGGGCGCGCAGGCCGCCGGATTGACCGACGAGGTAGGATACCACCGTGGCCGTGGGGTAGGTGGTGACGGTGCCGGACCGGGCGTCGGGGAGTTCGTTTTTCTTGCGGCGGGCAGCGGCGGCAAGCGCGTCGCGGTTGGCGGGGTCGAGCCGCAGGGCAATCCCGAGGATCTTGGCGTCGAGCGTGGCATTGTAGTACGTCAGCCCCGCCGCCAGCACGCTCGCCAAGCGGCTGCGCGCGGGGGCGTCCAGGCTCAGGCGGTTGCCGTCGAAGACGGACGTGGTGAGATCGGGTTCCTCGTAGGTCCCCGAAATCTGCGCGCGCCCCGCGCCTACGGTCAGCAGCAGCGAGAGGACGACCCAGCAAGCGGGGGCACGGGAGAAGGACCGGAGAAAGCGCACGGGTGGACCTGCTTTCCGAAGCAGGCTGCGCGCCAGCCTGCGCCTGTTCCGACCCTCCTTCGGGGTAGCTCCAAATCCTACCTCGGCATCCGGCGTTTACCGGAGGTTTGGCCCTGGATGGCCGCAGGGCAGAGATTGTACGTCCCGGGGTATGTCTTCTGCTGAGGTAAATCCCCCAGCCGAACCTCCTGCCATGCGTCACCCCGTCCGTCGTACCCGTTTCATCGCTGGCCTTGCCGTGCCGTCCTGCCGTCGGCAGGAGGAGGGCAGCGCCATCGTGTACGTGATGCTGACGGTGGGCGTGCTCTCGGTGGTGGCGG
>CAXTQD010000518.1:0-2104 GCA_964246175.1 uncultured Chthoniobacterales bacterium
TGTGGGCGAAACTCGGCGAGCGCACGAAGCTGGTCTCGGTCGGAGTAGTTGCGTGCGTGCTCGGGACATTCTGGGGCGGCCGGCACACGGTCGCCAACGAGGCTGGCCGCTACACGGCGGTCGGCACCGACGGCCACGTGCTGCTGGACACGCGCACGGGCGAGGTGTGGGTGTTCAACGAAACCGACCACACCTTCAAACGCCAGGGCGCGCCGGCGCACTCGTGGTTCTGAAGGAATCTGTCAGGCAGCCAACGCTTCCAGGCCGCTGAGCCGCAGACGACGCGGGATGGCAGGCAACGCGCGCGGCGGACAGTCGCGCACCGTCTCGGCGATGGCGCGGATGTGCGCGGGCGTCGTCCCGCAGCAGCCGCCGACGATGTTGAGCCAGCCCTGCGCCGCCCACTCGCGGATCTGCGGGGCGAGCGTCTCGGGCGTCTCGGGGAAGCCGGTTGGCGACAGCGGGTCGGGCAGGCCGGCGTTCGGGTAGCAGGACACGTAGATCGGCGCGACGCGGGCGAGTTCCTCGATGTACGGGCGCATCTCCTTCGGCCCAAGCGCGCAGTTGAGCCCGACCGAAAGCAGCGGCGCGTGCGAGACGCTCGTGTAGAACGCCTCCACCGTCTGCCCCGTCAGTGTCCGGCCGCTGAGGTCGGTGATCGTGCCCGAGACCATCAGCGGCACACGCTGTTCAGGGTGCTGGTCGAAATGGTCCATCGCCGCAAACAGCGCCGCCTTGGCGTTGAGCGTGTCGAAGATCGTCTCGACGAGGATCACGTCCACGCCGGCGTCGAGCAGGCCGCGGATTTGTTCCGCGTAGGCCGCACGCACCTGGTCGAAGTTCACATCGCGCGCCCCGGGATCGTTCACGTCGCGCGAGATCGAGAGCGTCTTGCTTAACGGTCCGACCGCCCCGGCCACGAACCGGCGCTTGCCATCGGCGTTGGCGACCCGGTCCGCGGCCCGGCGAGCGCAGCCGGCAGCGGCGACGTTGAGTTCGTAGGCGAGCGTCTCCAGGCCGTAGTCGGATTGGGAAAGACTCGTGGCGTTGAAGGTGTTCGTTTCGATGAGGTCCGCACCGGCGCGTAGAAAGGCTTCGTGGACCTCCTCCACCACCTGTGGGCGGGTGAGGCACAGGAGGTCATTGTTACCCTTCAGGTCAATGCGGTGATCGGCGAAACGCTCTCCCCGGTAAGCGGCCTCGTCGAGCTTGTACGCTTGGATGTTCGTGCCCATCGCACCGTCAAGGATGACGATGCGCTCGCGTAGGAGTTGTTCGAGCGGGTAAGAGGTGAGCGCAGCAAGCATGCTGACAACGTACCTCGATTTAACCTACAAATCAACGCATCAAGATAAACAGATACAAACTGTCCGCAGATGCGAGAAACGCCGTCGCGGATGTCCGGTCCACGAAGGCGTTTTCTACAGCTTAAGTCTGTTTACTTGCCGAACGCTGCCTTCAATTGCTCGGCAGCAAATTCCTCGGCCTGTTTTCCTTCGTCCACGACTGCGCCCATGCTGAAGAACTCATGGGTGACGCCGTCGTACACCCTGCGCTGCACCTTCACACCCGCCTTCTCCAACTTGTCGGCGAGTTCCTGGTCCTCGGTCAGGAGTGGGTCGATCTCGGCGGAGATGATCGGCGGCGGCGGCAATCCTGACACGTCTTTGACCTGGAGCAGGTTGACGCGCGGGTCGTTGCCCTCGTCGGGGTTGTTCAGGTAGTACTTGAAGAACCACTTCATGCCCTCGGCGCTGAGCGGCTTGGTCGTCTCGTTATCCTGATAGGACTTGGTCTCGAAGTTGTAGCCGACCACTGGGTAAACAAGCACCTCGGCCACCGGCATCTGGAGACCTTTCTCCTTGGCGTAGACGCAGATTTCCGCGGCCATGAATAGTTCTGTTTCGTTGAACAATCAGCGCCGCACGATTTCGTCACAAAGCACCGCCAGCACGAACACCAACCCGACGAAGGCGTTGGCGTTGAAAAAAGCGTTGTTCACCGCGCCCACGTCCAGCGGTCCGGGGCCGGCCACGCTGCGGTGTTCGTAGAAGAACGCTCCGAGCACCAGCGCGAGGCTGGCGAAGTACACCCAGCCCAACCC
>CAXTQD010000519.1:0-2072 GCA_964246175.1 uncultured Chthoniobacterales bacterium
GGGGGGCTGGCGCGCCGCCGGGGGCGTTCGCCTGGGCACCGTCCTGGAAGCGGCGGCGCGGGTCGCGGCTCCACTCTTCCGGGGTGCGTTCAGCCAGCCGGTCGTAGAGGCCGGAGAGCTTCGGCACGTCGAAGTATTCTCGCACCGCCGCCGAGTCCCCGGAGAAAACCAGCCGGCCGCCGGTCACGATGAGGAGTCGGTCGGTCAGGTACACGTTCTCCATGACGTGCGTGGTGCAGACCACCGTGCAGCCGCCGTCGGCGAGCGTGCGTAGGAGGCCCATCATTTTGGACTCGGCCGCCGGGTCGAGGCCGCTGGTGGGTTCGTCGAGGAAGAGCACGGCCGGGCGGCCGAGAAGTTCGACCCCGACGCTCACGCGCTTGCGCTGGCCGCCGGAGAGTGTCCCCACCCGAGCGTCGGCCTGTGCCGTGAGGCCGAGGCGCTCGACCGTCTGCGTGACGAGCTTTCGCAGTTCGACGGTCGGTGTCGCCGCGGGCAGGCGCAGCCGCGCGCTGAAGAGGAGCGCCTCCCGGACGGTGAGTTCCCGGTGGACGATGTCGTCCTGCGGGACGTAGCCAAGCAGGGAGCGCAGTCGGTCGTATTCCTGATAGAGGTTCGCGCCGTCAAAGCGGATCGTGCCCGCGTCGGCGGGGCGCAGGCCGGTGAGGGCGTTGAGCAGCGAGCTTTTGCCCGCGCCGGAGGGCCCCAGGATGCCGACGAAGGTGCCGCGCTCCACGCGCAGGGTCACATCGTCGAGGACGTGTTGCGCACCGTAGGTCTTGCGCAGATCGCGGGCGTCGATCTCCACGCCGGCGAGGCCGGTGGTGCGTTCGAGCGCGCGGCCGTCAAAGCGGAAGAAAAACGGCCCCATCTGGAGCAGGTCGCCGATGACCAGCGGGTGCGTCTCGAAACGCCGGCCGTTGACCAGCGACCCGGCGCGGCTGCGCAGGTCGGTGACCTGGAAACCCGTCCCTGTCCGCTCGACGACGGCGTGCTGGCGCGAAATTCCCGGGTCGGCGAGGATCACGTCCACCTCCCCTTGGCGGCCGAAGCGCACGCGCCCGAAGTCGAGCGGGACCAGCCGCACCTCGCGGCTGCCCATGAGCACCTGCGGCCCGCGGATCGGCGGGGCGGCGTCCGGGTCGCTACCCGCCTCGCGCCCAGTGGCGGCAACGTTGTCCGGCGGCGGGCCGAAGCCGAAGAACACCTGCACCGGGCCGATCTGCACCACGTCGCCGGGCTGGAGCGGGGCGCGCACGTCGGGTGCGAGGGCCGCGCCGTTGATCTTCGTGCCCCAACGGCTGGCGAGATCTTCCACGGTGCAGAGCCCATCCTCGTGCCATTCGAAACGGCAGTGGCGCCGGGAGACTTCCGGGTGGCGTAGTTGCCAGTCGGCGTCCACCGAACGCCCCACGACCGTCGAGCCTGCGTGCAGGGTATGGTTGCTGGCCGGCAGACCGGCGAGGATCGTCAGCAACGGCGACGGGCCGTCGTGTTCCGGCGCGACGGCCGGATCGAGTTCGGGCACCACGGAACCAGGAGAAGGCATAGCTCAGGGCACGACGGCCCAGATCTCGACGACGCGGTTTTTATCCGCCTGCTTGTCGCTGAACATCGTCGAGCCACCCATGGCGACGGCGTGCATGACATTCTGAAAGCCGCACTTGTCGCGCAGGGCGTTGAGCACGCTCGACGCGCGGGATTGGGAGATGTCGGCGTTGACCTTGGCGTTGCCCTTCTGGTCGGCGTAGCCCAGGATCACGAACACCACTGTCGGGTCGTCCACCAGGGTTTTAATTTGTGGGGCCGCGACGCCTTGCTTGAGCCGTTCGATCTCGGACGCGCGCACGACGGAGTCGCCCTTCTCGAAGGGGATGGTCAACACTCGGCCCATGCGTTGGGCGTGGTCCACGCTGGCGTAAAGCTTGTCCTTGTTGAGCGCGGAGACGTTGGGCATCGCGTCGATGCGGCGCAGAACCTCCGTGCGCACCTCGGCATTGTCGGGGTCTTCGAGGTTGAGGTTGAGCGGGGCATTGGCGTTGAAGGGCAGGGCGCTGGCGGCCGGTGAGGGC
>CAXTQD010000520.1:0-475 GCA_964246175.1 uncultured Chthoniobacterales bacterium
CCCCTCGCGCCGGCCGCACCGAAGCGGTTTGGACTCGACCGCTAGACCCTCGTGACCGTCATGCCCGGCGACTACGTCATCGTGGGCCGGCGCGCCGACTCGGAGGCGACCTACACCGGCCGGCTGACCTTTCGCAAGCACGGCAATGGTCTCGGGTTCACTCGGACGGTCGGCGGCCACACCGTCCGCGGGACG
This sequence comes from uncultured Chthoniobacterales bacterium, assembly GCA_964246175.1. GTDB lineage: Bacteria > Verrucomicrobiota > Verrucomicrobiia > Chthoniobacterales > SZAS-18 > CAHJWO01. The sequence goes on from CAXTQD010000520.1 coordinate 196, forward strand.
GCGACCCTGGGCACGACCTTCGTCGGCGACCCGGCCCCGGTGATGCGGATGCGCTTCGTGCTCGACGACCAGCGTTACGACGCCACCTACCAGTGGAAGTTCGACTACGACAACTACGCGCGCTTCACCGGCTACGTCTACCAATCCGGCACCCATGCCGCCGGTCTGGAAATGTTGTTCCCGGCCGAGCCGACCGTGCGCGAATGATCCCCCCGCCCCCCGCCGCGCCCCCCCCCGCGAACCCCGGCTTGCGGGTGTTCAAAGCCAAAGCCTTCGTCCC
>CAXTQD010000520.1:485-2072 GCA_964246175.1 uncultured Chthoniobacterales bacterium
CGTGGCAGTCTATTCGACGGTTTCCACCCGGGCCTTCGTGGCCCGCGCGCATCGCGCTTCCGGCGAGGTCACCCGGCTCAACGCCGGCGGCTCGCACCCGGAGGTGCGTTTCACCACCGACGACGGCCAGGCGGTCGAGTACCCGCAGAACGGCATGATCGGCGGCTACCGGCCCGGCGACCACGTGACCGTGCTCTACGACCCGCAGGCCCCGAAGATGGACCCGACGGTCGACACCGCCGGGGCGCTGTGGGGCTTCACGGCGATGGATGGCCTCATGGGCGTGGTGTTCGTGCTGGCGGCGTGGGCGATCTGGCGGGAGGGCCAAACGTCGCTCAATCCACCGCCGCTGCCAGGACGTTGACACCCAGCGCCGCTAACTCCGGCCAGGGTCGGTCGGTGACGACCAGGTCGAGCCGCTCGGGCGGCAGCACGAGGTGGGCAGCCACCTGGTCGCGCTTGGAATGGTCCGCCAGGATGGCCGTCCGCAGGCCCGCCGCCGCCATCGCGCGCTTGAGGACCGCGTCCTCCTCGCCGGTGACCGTTGCCCCCGTGCGCGGGTGCAGGGCGCAAGCGCCCAGCATCGTCCAGTCCGCCCGGCAGGCCGACACCGTCCGCAGAGCCTCCGTGCCGCGGAACGCCCGTCCCGCGCCGTCCCAACTCCCGCCGCTGACCACCAGCGACACCTCCCGCTGATCGGCGAAGAGTGCGGCTACGTCCAAGGAATTGGTGATGACCGTCAACGGACGGGCCGCGAGGTGCCGCGCCAGCGTCAGCGTCGTCGAGCCCGCCTCCACGATGACCGTCTGCCCGGGCAGGACCAACCCCGCCGCCGCACGCCCGATGCGTTCCTTGGCCTCGGGCAGCGTCTCGGCCCGGGTGGTCCAATCAAGGCGGGCGGTGTTCAGCGAGACGGCCCCGCCGTGGGTTTTTTGCAGCAGGCCGCGGCTCGCCAAAGCATTGAGGTCGCGGCGGACGGTGTGTTCGGACACCCCGTAGCGGCGGGCGAGTTCGGGGACTTCCACCCGGCCGTGGCGGGTGAGTTCCGCGCGTATTTGTTCCTGCCGTTCCTCGGAGAACACCGTTGCAGCTTAACACATCAATATAAGAGCACCTTGCTCATTTGTGCTCGAATGTGCAATAATCCTCTCGGATGAGCGAACCCACCAACATCAACCCGCGTCGACTGACCGTGCTCTGCTACGGCGCGATGATGAGCCTGTCGATCGGCATGAACCTCCTGCCGGTGTTCCTCACCAGCATCGGTACGACTTACGGCGGGATGGCGGGGCTGGACCAGGAACAGTTCGGGCGGCTCGGCGCCTTTTGCTTCTCGGGGCTGACGCTGGGCATCTTCGTCACGGGACCACTGGCCGATCGCTGGGGCGTGAAGGGCTTCGTGCTCTTCGGCAACGCGGCCAGCGCGCTCTGCCTCCTGGCCATGGCCTGGTCGCCGACGTACAACGCGCTGGCAGCCACCCTGTTTTGCCTGGGGTTTGCGGCGGGGATACTGGACATGGTGCTCAGCCCCGTGGTGTCGGCGCTCAACCCGGACCGACGCGCGGCGGCCCTCAACTGGCTCCACTC
>CAXTQD010000521.1:0-2059 GCA_964246175.1 uncultured Chthoniobacterales bacterium
GTACAGCGTTTCGCCTGGATTTTACTGCCGAACCTGCGGCGCGCGATGGTCTCGGGCAGCCTGATGGTCTTCGCCGTATCGTGGGGGGAATTCAACGTGAGCTACCTGCTCAACACTCCCCTGCACCAGACCTTCCCGGCGGCGCTGTACGCCACCTATACCTCCAACAGCTTCCAGGTCGCCGGGGCGGCCACGACGATCTTTCTGGGCGGGATCGTGCCGGCCTTGCTGGCAATCCAATTTTTGGGCGGCGAGGCGCGTTCGCAAACCATCAGTGCCGGCTGAACCCCATTGTAAGTCACCCGCCCCGGTGCGATGTTATCCTCCCGTTCTTTCCCCTGAAACTGGCTGTTCCCTTCCTTGTTCATATGCCTAACCGCTTCGACTCCACTGTGGCCGGGCATGGTCTCATCCTGCGCCATGCCAAGACGCGCGTCCTCCAGATCAACGTTGGCAAACTCTGTAACCTGACGTGCGCGCATTGCCACGTCAACGCCGGCCCCAAGCGCAAGGAGATCATGACTCGCGACACGGTGGACCGCATCCTCGCTTGGTTGGAGCGGACCGACATTTCTACAGTCGATCTGACCGGTGGCGCGCCCGAGATGATCCCGGATTTTCGCTATTTCGTTGACCGCTTAGCCGCTGTGACCCCGCGCCGCCACGTCATGGACCGCTGCAACCTGACGATCCTGTTGGAACCCTCGCAGGATGGCTTGGCGGAGTTCCTGGCCGAACACCGCGTGGAGATCGTCGCCTCCATGCCGTGCTACTCCCCCGCCAACGTGGACGCCCAGCGCGGCGAGGGCGTGTTCGACCGCAGCATCGCGGCGCTCCAACTCCTCAACCGCGTCGGCTACGGCTGCGTTCCCGAACTCCCCCTCAACCTCGTCTACAACCCCGTCGGCGCGTCCCTGCCCGGCCCGCAGGGCGAGTTAGAAGAAGACTATAAGCGGGAACTGCGGGAACACTTCGGCATCGTCTTCAACAACCTCTACACGATCACCAACGTGCCCGTGAGCCGCTTCGCCTCCTGGCTGCGCAACAACAACCAACTCGGGCAGTACATGGACCTGCTCATCGAGTCCTTCAACCCGGCGGCGGTTGGTGGCCTGATGTGCCGTGACACGCTCAACGTGAGTTGGACGGGCGAGGTGTTCGATTGCGACTTCAACCAGATGCTCAAGATGCAGTGGCGCAACGAAGACCGCGGCCTGTATCTCTGGGACCTCGACCCTGCGCAGGTGGAGAACCGTGAAGTACTCACCGGCGACCACTGTTACGCTTGCACCGCCGGGGCAGGGAGCAGTTGCGGTGGGGCGCTAGTATAAATCTCTTGTGACTACTACCTTTGAATCTAGCAAAGCCATAAGAGCGATTTTTGATGACTCGGTTGATCTGACTAGTTTGTGGACATGTCGTAGTCTCCTTTTTCCTTATTGAACACCCATTTGATGGAGTGAGGATAGTCCCCGAAGGCAACGCTGAAAAGGCGGCTAATCTCTGGAACCGGAACACGCCAAATACAGTCGCTTCGGTCGAAGTCCGAAACGACAAAAACATCGCTCCAGTTTCGGCTTTCATCACGTGCGACAAAGCTAGTGTACGCGTGGATAAATCGATTGGAGAGATAAAGCGGCTTTTTAGCTTCTCGCGTCTCGCTGCTAAGGTCGTAAAGCTCATCAATGCGATGATTATTGATCCGATGGACTTGCTTGCCACGCCTTGCGCAAGAAAAAAATTTGTAAGGTGCAGTCCCGTGTCGCGGACGACACCCTATGAAGCTCGATGAGTCGTCTGACCATGAAGAATCCAAGTATCAAGTCTCGCTCGATGACACAATGAGCGCGTTCTGACCAACGCTTTGGCTTTCTCTCTCGCTGGATTGTTTGCGCGATCCTTTTACAGCCAGTTTCAAAACGACTGAAAGGTGTTAAGGTTAGGGATGAAGCCCTACGGAGTAGATTTGCGCGAACGGGTAGTGGCGGTAGTGGAGCAAAAAGGGTGGAGCCAAGCCAAAGCCGCCGAGGTCTTCGGGGTGTCGGGAGCCAGCGTGAGT
>CAXTQD010000522.1:0-2050 GCA_964246175.1 uncultured Chthoniobacterales bacterium
ATGGCTGCCACGGCCCCGAACTCGCGCAACCCCTACTTTTTAGACAGTCTCTTAGGCAACAATCTCCGACACTTTCACCGGCCGCTTTTCCTGCCAACTGCGGGTCGCAGCGATACCCAGTCGCAGAGTCTCCAGCGCGTCCTCTGGCCCCGGGGTGGGTACGAGGCCTTCACGCAACGCGGCAAAGAACGCCTCCAACTCCAAGCGGTATCCTAGTTCAAACCGATCCGGGAAATTTTCGAAATGGTCGAAGCTGGAACCGAAGTCTTTGGCGAACAGCAGAGGAGTCTTCTGCGGAGCTTCGATGATCACTTTACCAACGGCTCCGGCGACTTCCGTGCGGATGTCGTAACCCCAGTTGGAGCGACGCGAAGTTTCCACGACGCCGAGCGCGCCGTTCTTGAATTTCAGCAGCGTGATTGCCGTGTCGGCGTCGTTGGCTTGGGCGAACCGCTCGTCAATCAGCACGTCGCCCCAAGCGCAGACTTCCTCGACTTCACCGACGAGAAAGCGCGCCAGATCGAAATCGTGCACCGCCATGTCGAGGAAAAGCCCGCCGCTGCCGAGGAGAAACTTCAGGCTGGGAGGGTACGTGTCCCGGCTCAAGGCACGAAACGTCTCCAGTTTGCCAAGCTCGCCCGCTTCGATTTTGGCCTTCGCCCGGGCGTAGCCGGGATCGTACCGGCGCATGAAGCCGAGTTGCACCGGGACTTTCTGATCCTGCGCCACCCGGACGATCCGTTGAGTTTCCGCCAAGTCGAGGGCAATGGGCTTCTCACTGAAAACGGCTTTGCCCGCTCGGGCGGCAGCTTCAATCAACGCCGCGTGGGTGTCCGTGGGCGTGACGATGACCACCGCGTCGACGCCGGGATGTGCGATGGCTTCAAAACAATCGCTCACGGCGGCCTCCGCACCACACATGGCGCGGCCCCGTTCTGCGTTCTCCGGCATCTGATCTGCCACGACCAACACCTTGACTCCGCTGATGGCGGCGAGGTTGCGCAGGTGGGTTTCACCCATGCGGCCAAGTCCCAGGAAGGCTACCCCGATCTTGTTGCTGCTCATAAAGAGGGGAGGCATTCAGCGCCTGGAAGGCGGCAAACTTCGACTGATCAGTTAGTAGGTGCAACGACTTTGTTTCTTCAAACCTTTTTGCCGTGGTGCTTACCAGGAGCGGTAGGCTCTGGAACCACCAAAAACACATTCAGCGGATTTGTGCGAGCGGGTGTGAGTGGCGTGGCAAAAGGGCAAAGAGACCCGACAGGCGGTGGCCGCGCGGTTCGCGGTCAGCGGGAGCTTTGTGTGCGACCTTTCCCGGCGGCCGTGCACCACCGGAACCAAGGGATGCGTCGATGTCATTGTTCGTCGGAGGAAGTGGCACGACCGAACACGATGACTGCGCTTCAGGGCTGGCGGGTGTGGCCAGCCGAGCGGAACGATGGCCGCAAACTCGCGCTCCCGCTCTGCCGGAGACTCGGTGTCGAAGCTGAGGACCCGGTCGGCGCAATCGTATTATCCCCAGACGTCCTGTGGGTGCGCGGCGGGCGGACCAGTTTGCCCACGGTCGCGGGCACGGCGGTCAACTCGCTGGTGCCCGCGCTACCGATGGACTTCGTCCAGTTCCAGCGACTCTGACTGTCGATGCCGTCGTGCGGCACCAGTCACCAACCGCTGAGCTTGAACTCGTCCAGGCGCATGGCCTGGACGTCTTCCAGATCGACGCCCCAAGCTTTGACGGGCCGGGCGTACACGATGCTCTGGGTAGGGGGCTGACTTCCTGGATGAGATCGGCCGCGGCGACTGAGCGCGCAAGCTGTTGACGGGCCGCAACGTGTGGTTAGAGGGCGTCTGAAAAGGGGTGTTTTGGTGGCAAAATAGGAGGTGAAAACCCTCGTTCACGCCACCGATCTGACGGCCGTGCGTGGAAGAAACCCACACGCTTTTTGCCGCCTGCCAAGCGCGGGGGCAAGCCACGAAAATATCCCCGCAGGCTGCTCTGCGACGCGATCTTCTACCTGGTGCGCGCGGGCTGTGCTCGGCACCTTTTGCT
>CAXTQD010000523.1:0-2024 GCA_964246175.1 uncultured Chthoniobacterales bacterium
AGGCTCTGCAGGTAAGCCGCCGCCGTCGCTCGCGCCGCCGGGTTGGCAAAGTGCTTGCCCAGACGCGTGGTCGTCTCTTGCAACGCCGCGCGCAACTGCCGTTCCTGCTTCTCGCACTGGTCCGCCCTCAGCGGGCACAACCAAACCACGCCCCCGGCCTATCTACAATTGTAATAATAGTGCCTATCCGAATAACCTAGCGGCACGGTGGGCGATGAGGCCGCAGACGAAGTAAAGCATACCCAGATAGTTTCGCTCCTTCTTGGTCCAGCGTGTCAGGATGCTGCGAAAGCGGTTGAACCAGGAGTGGGTGCGCTCAACCACCCAGCGCCGCGCTTTCTTGCCAGGCTGCTTTTTCTTGGCGGCGGCTTCCTCGCCGCGTGAACGGATGTGGGCGATCAAGCCGTGCTCCTGGAGGATGGCACGCACCTCGTCGTAGTCGTAGCCTTTGTCCAAGAGCATGTGCTGGGAACAGGTCTTGGTCGGTTCAGGCTTTTGGCAGGCGAAGGCGTGCAACGTTTCTTCAAGCAGCTTGAAGTCGTTGCGGTTGGCTGCCGCGACTGAGAGCGCGACGGGCACGCCGCCACCCTCCACGCACAACGAGCGTTTGGTGCCTTGCTTGCCACGATCCACCGGGCTTTTGCCGGTTTTTTTCCCCCGCCAAGGGGGCCTTGGTCATCGCCCCATCGGTGCTCATCCACGCCCAGTCGATACCGTTGAAGGCGTCGTACTCGGCCAGGCCCGCCTGCCAGAAACGCAAAAAGAAGCCGTCTTCTACCCACGCCTAAGTAGGTGAGCAGAGTGTTTGGCGTACTTCTTTGAGCCAGCATCTTCGTGAGAGGAACCCGGCGTGGCGCAAGGTCCGGGCGGGAGTCAGCGTGCGCCTCCCAGCTTGCGGCGTGGTCGACGCGTTCGTCCTGGCCGCGCCAGGCCCACGCCGCCCGCAGCGGCGGGAGCTGGCGCAACGTCGTTTCGTCCAAAGCCAGCCGGCAGCCACCGGCAGGCAAAGTTTTCAGCCCGCGGACGAGCGCCCCTTTTTCTGCGCGACGTGCGGGGCGGGTTCCGCGAAGACGAAGCGCGGACGCTTCCAGCGCAAGCCCGCCGCCTGCAGTCGACGGCGCAGGGCGTGGGCGTTGATCGTCAGACCGCAGCGGCGTTGCAGGTGTGCGGCCAGCAGCGGCACGGTCCAGTTCGTCGCCGCGTAGCCCAGCGCCAGCGGGTCCTGGGCCATCTCGGCCAACAAGCGTGTCCGGCCCAAAGCGGGCACGCCGGGGCGTCGTCCGAGCCGGGGCTTCTCCGCCAGAGCTTTTTGCGGGTGCCGACGCTCCTTGGAACGCCGCCAGGTAGCGCACCAGCCTTGCACGCTGCGCTTGCTCGCCCCGGTGATCGCCGCCACCTGCGCGGCGGAGTGACCCTCGCCCGCCAAAAACACCGCCTGCAAGCGTCGGTAAAGCCGGGCGGATGCCGTCTGCTTCATGGCTTGGCGTAGCCGGGTTCGCTCCGCCGCCGTCAACTTGATGGTCATCTCTCATGGTGAACCCCTCCCGTCGCATACGCAAAACAATCCGCTTACCTACTTAGAAACGATCATGGGCGGTGGAACTCGCACAAAGGCCGATGGCCGACAAAGCGTTCCATTGGCAGCCCGTCCGTAGCACAAAGAAGATCGCCTGCGCACACACCCGGTCCGACACGCGGGGCCGCCCGCCGCCGAGAAAGTGCGGGTGCTTGTGCACGGGCAAAAGCGGCTCGATCAAGGCCCAAAGCTCGTCGGTCAACCCGAAGCAACCTCCGGTGCTGGCGATGCGCTTGGCGCGGAGACGACGTGCTTTCTTCTTGGCAGGCGCGGTGTTCACCCATCTGCATCGCATCTCGCCACGCCATTATCCGGATAGGCATTTACAGCTCCGGACATTAGACTTTATTGGAGATAGTCAAGGATCGCTGTATTTGGTAGAAGGCGAGCATGGACATGGAACGCGTCTTCCGCAAAGCCAAGCTGCTGCGCACCCTCACGACGCTTG
>CAXTQD010000524.1:0-2012 GCA_964246175.1 uncultured Chthoniobacterales bacterium
GCACCCGGATGATCTTGCCCCGCGCGTCGGCGCTCTCGTGGTGCAGCAGCGTCTGGCCCAAGGGCCATGTGCGCATGTCCCGCGCCGGCGCCGGCACCACCACGCCGGCTGCCTGGGCCTGCGCGGGTGCGCCGCCGCCACTTTGCAGCAGCTCCACGAAGTCGAGCTTTCGCGCCTTCTGCCCCCTACCGAACACTGCTGAAAACCAGCGCATCGCAGATAACGTGTGAAGAAGAAACTTGTTCCCGCCGTTTAGAACTTGGCCACCAGGTAGCCGATGCAGACGCCGATCAGCACCAGGGCAGCTCCAGTCCACCAGCCACCAGCCTGGCGGCTGACCTGGTCGCTCAACTGGTTCAATCCACCGGCCAAGCCTCCGAGTGCCTGGCGCACGGCGTCGGTGATTTCCTCGGCGCTGGCCGGCGGTTGCATCTGGGTCAGCATGTTGGCGGCTACCGTCGCGTTCCTGGCTGCCGTCGTCACCTTGGCCGAGTTGTCCGCCACGTCCTGCGCCGCCGAGAGGTTGACGCGCAACAGGGCGCTCGCCAGCAACGTGAACTGCACGGCTGAGCTATCCGGCGTGCCGTGGGCGAACAGATAGTAGGCGCGCACGATGCGCTCCCGTTCTTCCGGGTCGGTGGCCTGCGCCGCCAGAAAGCGCAGCTCGGGCGGCAGCTTGCCATTGCCCTGGCTCTCGCCGGTGGTGGCGGCTGGTGGCGCGCCCTGCGTTCTGGCAGGCGCGGCGACGGGACGTTCCATCGCTTTTTAGAGGTCCAGCGGGTCGGCGAACTCGTCGTAGGCCGCGCCGGGTGCGTTGGCCGGCTGTGCCGCCCGTTCCAGCCGGTGCAAGATGAGCTTCGGATCGGGCACGATCAGGTTGGCGTGCTCCTCCCACTGCGCCCACACCTGATTGGTGAAGTAGTCGAGGTCCAGCCGCGAGTCTGTGCCGACGTGCTGGCGCGCCTCGGCCAGCGGCAAGCGCCGCCGCAACTTGCCTTCGGCCTGCGCCACCTCGCGCAACGAGAGAGAGGAAAGAGCCGGCAACGTCACGGTGGGTGCTCCCAGCTCAGCCAAGGCTTTCGCCGCCGGGCTGCCGGCGAACCGCGCCGACGAAAAGCGGGCGTCGTTCTGCACCAGGATGAAGTCCACCTGGCCTTTGAGCGTGGCGAACACGGCCCGGAAAGAGGCTTCCGCCGTCGGATCGGGCGAGGCAAAGAGTAGCACGGTCATCCGCACGCCACGCTCGGCAAAGCCCACGAGCACCTGGCGGCGCTTGAGGTGGTCCAAGATGGTTTCCGTGGAACCAGCCGGAAAGTCCACGAGGCTCACGGGAGCCGTGTCCGCGTGCCGGAAGATCTGGTCCAGGTTCTCCGGGGTGGACAAAGGAAAGTGCGCGACGTTGGCAAAGGCACTGGAAAAGGTGCGGTGCTCGGGGTCGGCGTCCACGCCGGCCCACGGCACGCCGGCAAAATCCAGGTAGCTGGCGAGCGACTGGATCGCCGTGCTCTTGCCCACGCGCCCCGTACTTTGGAGCGCACAAAGAAAGCGGGTCTTGCAGGGAGCGGCCGCTACGTCGGCAGGGGAGTGGAACGGACTGGCGGGAGCTTTCGTTTTCGGGGCTTTGTCGGTCATGGAACGGGACGGAAGGTTTTCAGGAAGCCGGGCGCTTCCTCATCTTGAAAGGGTTGTCGGCGTCGGGGTCGTGCGGCGCGTCGAAGTTCAGCGAATCGATGGCTGGTGAAGGAGATGGCGAGGGAGACGGTGCTACCGGCGCGGGCGTGGCGGCAGGTTCGGGCAAGGCGTAGAGCGGACGTTTGCGTTGCGCTCGTGCCTTCACGAAACCGTGCACGCTCGATGGGCTGACGCGCAGGCCCTGCGTGTCTAGCCACGCGGCAATCTCGCGGTAACTTTTGTGTGCCTTGCGCTGCGCGCGGATCGCGTCTTCAAACGCGCACAAGCGCGAGGCCCACGCCTTGCCGCGCGGCAGCCGGGCGAGTTCTTTGATGCGTTGG
>CAXTQD010000525.1:0-2010 GCA_964246175.1 uncultured Chthoniobacterales bacterium
GACGCGTACCTCGTGCGCGGGGGGCGCGGGGCGACCATCGTGGCCGGCTACCCGTGGTTCACCGATTGGGGCCGCGACACGTTCATCTCCCTGCGCGGGCTGTGTCTGGCGGCGGGGAAGTTCGACGAGGCGCGCGACATCCTCCTGCAATGGCTCGGCGCGTTGTCGGAAGGCATGCTGCCCAACCGCTTCCCCGATGACGGCGAGGCCCCCGAGTACAACACCGCCGACGCGTCGTTGTGGTTTGTGATCGCGGCGCACGACTATCTCGCCCTCACTCCCCGGCCCACCAACGCCGCGGCGTTTGAACGCCACGCGCGCGACCAGACCGCGCTCCTGGCCGCCTGCGAGACGATCCTCACCGGCCATGCCGCCGGGACGCGCCATGGCCTGCGCGCCGACCCGGACGACGGCCTGCTCTTCGCGGGCGAACCCGGCGGCACGACGGCCCTGACTTGGATGGACGCACGTGTGGACGGTCGGCCGGTGACGCCGCGGGTCGGCAAGCCCGTCGAAATCCAGGCCCTCTGGCTCAATGCCCTCGCGCTCATGGCGCCGCAGAACGCCCGCTGGCGCGCCCTCTACGAACGGGGCCGCGTGAGTTTCGAGGTAAAGTTCTGGAACGCGGAGCGCGACTGCCTCTTCGACGTGGTGGACGCCGACAACGTACCCGGCCAGTGCGACCCGAGCATGCGGCCCAACCAGATTTTCGCCGTGGGCGGCTTGCCGCTGGTGCTGCTTTCCCCAGAACGGGCGCGGGCGGTCGTCGCGCGGGTGGAGTCCGCGCTGCTGACGCCGATGGGCCTGCGCACCCTCGCGCCGGACGAACCGGGCTATTGCCCACGCTACGAGGGCAACGTGGGGCAGCGCGACGGCGCGTACCACCAGGGCACCGTGTGGCCGTGGCTGCTGGGGCCGTTCGTGGAAGCATGGGTGCGTGTGCGCGGCGACAGCGCCGCGATCCGCCTGGCGGCGCGCGAGCGTTTTCTCGATCCCCTGCTCGCCGGCCTGCCGGAGAACACGGGGATCGGCCACCTGCCCGAGATCGTCGACGCCGTGGCCCCACACGTCCAGCGCGGCTGCCCGTTCCAGGCGTGGTCAATGGGCGAGCTGACCCGACTGGCATTGGCCGTGCTCCGGTGAGGCCGACCACCTCGGATGCGCACGACCTCCCTCACGCTCGGCAGTAATTTCTATCCCTCCCAAGGCGGCGACGCCCGCCGCCAGCAAGCCGCGCGGGACTCGTGGCGGACGCTACCCGGCGTGGACTTGGTGGACTTGCAGTTCGTGCGCGAACCGGCGCGGCTGGACCTGCCCGGGTTTCGGCGCGCGGAGGTCCTGCAACGCGACGCGCGCGAGCTGACCGGCGCGGACGGCAAGCGTAAGCCCATCATGTCCGAGCTTTTCGACGCGCTCGCCCGCGAGGCGCTGGCGGCGGGGAACGACCTATTCGTCTTCGCCAACGCCGATGTGGTGCTGCTGCCGTCCTTCTTAGAAACGGTGCGCGCGAACGCCGCGGTGGGTAGCCGCGGACAGGTATTCTCGCGGGTGGACTTCCCCGGCGAGGAGGTTCCGGGCGAGGAGGAGATGATCTTCCCGGGGCAGGATGTGTTTGTGCTCGACGCACGCTGGTGGCTGGACAACCGCTGGCGCTTCCGGCCGTACGTGATCGGCGAGGTGGGCTGGGACAACGTGTACACGGCGCTCGTTTTGCGCCACGCGCCGGGCGCGCGGCTGCACAACCGCGTCGGCCACGCGCGCCACGAGATCCACGAAAACCGGTGGTACGCGAGCCCCTACGAGCCGCACAACACGTTCCTGCTCACGCTGGACGCGTACCCATTCGGCGACTGGTGCGAATACTGCGACGAACTGCGCCGGCTGCGTGGTGGCGGGCTGCTAGGCGGCGGCCCGCTGGGCGACGAAGCGGAGGAAGCGGCTGTGCAGGGACGGGTGTTCACGCGGCCGGTGGACCGGCGCGGGCGGCCGCTGCACTGGGCACGGGTGGCG